>NZ_SSMZ01000123.1 GCF_004799395.1 Phenylobacterium sp. | reverse complement strand
CCTAGGCTTCAGCCTCAGGCGTCCGCGGCCACCTTCATCGAGACGATCTTGCCCGGCTCGCGCGGCGGCTCACCCTTGGGCAGGGCGTCGACATGCTCCATGCCGTCGGTGACCTCGCCCCAGACCGTGTATTGGCCGTCCAGGAACGATGCGTCGTCGAAGCAGATGAAGAACTGGCTGTTCGCCGAGTTCGGACTGGCGCTGCGCGCCATCGAGGCCACGCCGCGCACGTGCGGCTCGCGGGAGAACTCGGCCGGCAGGTTCGGCTTCTTCGAGCCGCCCATGCCGGTGCCGGTCGGATCGCCGCCCTGGGCCATGAAGCCCGGGATCACCCGGTGGAAGACCACGCCGTCGTAGAAGCCCTCACGGGCCAGTTCCTTGATGCGCGCCACGTGCTGCGGCGCCAGGTCTGGGCGGAGCTTGATGGTCACCGTACCGGCAGGAAGCTGCATGATCAGGGTATTTTCATCGCCCTTGCTCGTGGCGGCGGCCTTGGGCTTCGGGGCGGCTTTCGCAGGGGCCTTGGTGGCGGATTTCGCCTTGGCTTTGGGGGCCATCATTTCACCTCAACAGGAATTTCGACGTCGCAGGCTGTGAAGTCCGCGCCCTTGGCGGCGCGGACACGTTCAATCTCGCTCTTGAACCAGGCGCCCCTGGTGTCGACCACCCGGATCTTCGGGCGCGTCGCCTCCGGCAAATCGGCCAGCACGCGGACATGTTCCATATAGTCCTGGGGCTGTTCGACCGGCTCGCCGACCTTGATCGCCCGCACCACGTCCTGGCCGCTGATCACCCGGCCCCAGGCGGTGTATTTCTTCTCGAGCGATGGATAGGGATAGCGCATCACGAAAAACTGACTGTTGCCGCTGTCGGGATTGTCATCGCGGGCCATGCCCATCACGCCCTGACAATAGAGCGACCAGGCGGTGACCTTCTGGTCCTTGGTGATCGCCCCCAGCGCCATCGACTGGCTCTCCACCGGCAGCGACTTGATGAAGCCGATCTCGGCCACCGTCTGGTCGGCGGCCATGACGAACGGCAGCTCGGACCCGCGGCGGAAGGTGAACTCCGCGGGGATGTTCGGCTTGGAGGAGCCACCCTGCCCGTTGTTCTGCGGGTCTCCGGTCTGGTCCATGAACTTGTCGATGACCCGGAAGAACTTGAGCCCGTCATAGAAGTTCTCGTGCGCCAGGGCGCGGATCTGGGCGACATGCAGCGGCGCGGCCTCGGGGATCATCTCCACGACGATCTGGCCCTTGTTGGTGTCGATCACCAGCACGTTGTTCGGGTCAGGCGTGCGCCAGTCGGCAGCGCCGGGGCCGGCCGGCGTCGCGGGCGCAGCGGGTTTGGCTGGGGCTGCGGACGGCGCCTTGGCCTTGTCCTTCGGGGCGGCGGATGCGGAGACGGCGAGAGCCGCGGCGCAGGCGGCGAACAGTAGGGTTCTCATGAATCTCATTCGTAATGGGCCGGCGGGCGGGACGCCAGCGCTGCGGCTCAATCGCGGGCGGCCTTGGCCAGCAGCCGGTCCTTGACGCTGGGGCTGACGAACTTCGCGACGTCGCCGCCCAGCACGGCGATCTCCTTCACGAGCCTCGAGGCGATCGCCAGGTGGCGAGGATCGGCCATCAGGAACACCGTCTCAATGTTGCGGTCGAGCTGCTGGTTCATCGCGGTGATCGCGAACTCGAATTCGAAGTCGGCCATGGCGCGCAAGCCACGCACCATGATCCCGGCGCCGATCTCATGGGCGAAGTGCGTGGTCAGGCCCTCGTAGGGCTGTACGACGATCTCGGTGGATTTGCGGAAAGGCTCCACCGCCTCCTCGACCATGGAGACTCGCTCCTCGAGGGCGAACATCGGGGTCTTGCCAGTGTCGATAGCGACGCCCAGCACAAGCTTGTCCACCAGCTTCACGGCGCGGCCGATGATATCGGTGTGGCCGTTGTGGATGGGATCGAAGGTGCCCGGATAGAGCCCGACGCGGGTCATGCGGCTTGGTCCCCCAACAACCTGACGTCGCCTTTCGCCGCCGCGGACGGTTCTGGCAAGGAGAAACTTAGCCGGGCCTAGGTTTCCGGCGCGTCCGGAGCTTCTCCACCTTCGCCGGCGTCACCCTCGACCTCCGCTTCGGCGTCGTCCTCACCCGTGTCGGCCAGGCGCTCGACCGAGACCACGTGCTCGTCGGCTGCGGTCCTGAAAACGATGACGCCCTGAGTGTTTCGGCTCGCGAGACGGACCTTGCGGACCGGCGAGCGGATCAACTGGCCCTGATCGGTGACCATCAGCATCTGGTCGCTCTCGTCGACCGGGAAGGACGCCGCCAGGCGGCCGCCCTTTTTGGTCAGGTCCTGGGCGATCAGGCCCTGGCCGCCGCGCCCGGTGCGGCGGAATTCATAGGCTGAGGTTCGCTTCCCGTAGCCCTCGGTGGAGACCGTCAGGATGATTTCTTCAGCCGCGCCGAGCTCTGCGATCCGCTCTGGGGTGAGGCTGACCAGGTCCTCGCCATCGGTTTCGTCGTCCTCGACCGCAGGCGCCGTGTCGTCGTTGTCTTCGCCCTCTGCGGCCGTGCGCATGAGCTTGGCATGCTTGAGGTAGGCCGTCCGCTCAGCCGGTGACGCCGGCACCGCGCGCAGCACGGCCATGGAGATGACGCTGTCGCCTTCGGCCAGGCGCACACCGCGCACGCCCGTCGAGTCGCGGCCCGCGAACACCCGCACGTCTTCGGTCGGGAACCGGATGCAGCGGCCGAGCGAGGTCGTCAGCAGAATGTCGTTGACGCCGGCGTTACAGGCGCCGACGCCGATGATCTGATCGCCCTCGTCCAGCTTCATGGCGATCTTGCCGTTGCGGCGCACGTCCACGAAATCCGACAGCTTGTTGCGCCGTACGCCGCCGGAGCGGGTGGCGAACATCACGTCATACTGCTCCCACGTCGCCTCATCCTCCGGAAGCGGCAGGATCGAGGTGATGCTCTCGCCGGGTTCGATCGGCAGGATGTTGACCCAGGCCTTGCCTCGCGAGGTGGGCGTGCCGATAGGCAGGCGCCAGACCTTCAGCTTGTAGACCTTGCCGCCGGAGGAGAAGAACAGCATCGGGGTGTGGGTGTTGGCGGAGAAGACGCGGGTCACCGCGTCCTCGTCCTTGGTGGCCATCCCGGAGCGGCCCTTGCCGCCGTGCTTCTGGGTCCGGTAGATCGACAACGGGGTGCGCTTCACGTAGCCGCCGTGGGTGACCGTGATCACCATGTCGTCGCGGGCGATCAGGTCCTCGTCCTCGACGTCGGCGTCGCCCTCGACGATCTCGGTGCGGCGCGGCACGGCGTAGGCCGTCCGGACATCCACCAACTCTTCGCGGACGATGGCCATCACCGCCTCGCGCGAGGCCAGCAGTTCAAGATAGCCCTGGATGGCGTCGGCCAGCGTCTGGGCCTCGCCGAAGATCTCGTCGCGCCCGAGGCCGGTCAGGCGCGACAGCGTCAGGGCCAGGATCGCCCGGGCCTGCTCGTCCGAGAGTCGTATCTTGTTCCCGTCGATCACCAGGGTGCGCGGATCGGCGATCAGCTCGACCAGGGGCAGCATGTCGCCCGCTGGCCAATCCTTGGCGATCAGCCGCTCGCGGGCTTCCGCCGGGTCCTTGGACGAGCGGATGATGTGGATGAACTCGTCGATATTGGCGACGGCGATGGCCAGGCCGACCAGCACATGGCCCCGGTCGCGGGATTTGCTCAGTTCGAACTTGGTGCGGCGGACCACCACCTCTTCGCGGAAGTCCACGAAGGCGGTGACCATGTCGCGCAGGCCCATCTGCTCGGGCCGTCCGCGGTTCAGCGCAAGCATGTTCACGCCGAACGAGCTCTGCAGCGGGGTGTAGCGATAGAGCTGGTTGAGGATCACCTCGGCGCTGGCGTCGCGCTTCATCTCGATGACGATGCGCATGCCCTGCCTGTCGCTCTCGTCGCGCAGGTCGGAGATGCCCTCGATCCGCTTTTCACGCACCAGCTCGGCGATGCGCTCGACCAGGCCCGCCTTGTTCAGCTGGTAGGGGATCGAGTGGATGATGATCGCTTCGCGGTCCTTGCGGAGTTCCTCGATCGTCGCCACCCCGCGCATGATCACCGAGCCACGGCCGGTCATCAGGGCGTTGCGCGCGCCGGTGCGGCCGATGATCTGGCCGCCGGTGGGGAAATCCGGGCCCGGCACGATGTCCAGCAGGGACTCGAGCGTGACCTCGGGGTCGTCGATATAGGCCAGGCAGGCGTCGACGATCTCACCCAGGTTATGCGGCGGGATATTGGTCGCCATGCCGACGGCGATGCCGCCCGCGCCATTGACCAGCAGGTTCGGCACCCGGCTGGGCAGCACCACCGGCTCATGCTCGGAACCGTCGTAGTTGTCCTTGAAGTCGACCGTGTCCTTGTCGAGATCGGCCAGGATCGACATGGCGGCCTTGGTGAGCCGGCACTCCGTGTAGCGCATCGCCGCCGGGGGATCGTTGTCCACCGAGCCGAAATTGCCCTGCCCGTCGATCAGCAGCAGTCCCATGGAGAAGGGCTGCGCCATCCGCACCAGGGTGTCGTAGATCGCGAGGTCGCCGTGGGGGTGGTACTTACCCATGACGTCGCCGACCACGCGAGCCGACTTCACATAGGAACGGTCCGGCGTATGGCCCTGCTCGTTCATCGAGAACAGGATCCGGCGGTGCACGGGCTTCAGACCGTCGCGGACGTCGGGCAGCGCCCGGCTCACGATCACGCTCATGGCGTAGTCGAGATACGAGCGCTTCAGCTCGTCTTCGATCGCGATAGGGGCGATGCCCCCGTGCCGGTCGGCCGGCGGGGTGGTGTTTTCGTCGGTCAAGGGAGGGATTTAGCCGTTAGAATCGGACTTCGTATGTGGGGTCCACAGTTAGCATTCTGAAGCCCCGGACGCCAACTTTCGTGCGCGCGTACGCGCGCACGCGTGCGCAGGGTCGGTAAGGCCACAGTCTTGCGGAGATTGCGGCGCAGCGTCGCCGGGGCGGTGACCGCGGGCCGGCGGCGTCCTAAGAAGCAGTTCCGACAAGGTTTTGTCCCATGCCGATCTTCTCCTGGCGCCTGCGCCCATGCTCCTGACCCTCGGCGAAGCCGCACCCTGGTTCACCGCGCCGACGCCCTCCAATTCGCAGTTCGTCTTCGACACGGCCGGCGGTCGCTATGTGCTGATGGCCTTCCTGCCGAAGGATGACACCGCCGCTGCGGCCGAGGCCGTGCGGATCCTGGCCACCCATCGCGGGGATTTCGACGACCGGACGCTGAGCGCCTTCGTCATCGTGCGCGACCCGGGCACGGCGGCCAGCGCCCAGGATATGCAGGGCCTGCGCTGGGTGCTCGACCTGGACGGCGACGTGAGCCGCCTTTACGGCGTGCTTGAGGCCGACGGGACCGAACGGCCCATGTGGCTTCTGCTCGATCCCACCCTGCGGGTCATCGGCCGGATGCAGCTGCCCTCCGCCCAGAAAATGTTCGACATGATCGCCCAGTTGCGCCCGCCCGCCGATCACGCCGGCGTGCCGATGCACGCCCCGGTGCTGACCGCGCCGCGCATCTTCGAGCCCGAGCTCTGCCAGCGGCTGATCGCCCTGCACCAGGTTGACGGCGGCGCCTTCACCGGGGTGATGCGCGACGAGGGCCCCCGCACGGTGATGGTGATGGACGAACTGAAGCGCCGCCGCGATGTCACGGTCGAGGATGAGGCGCTGCAGGCGCTGTTGCGCGACCGCATGGAGCGTCGGCTGTTCCCCCTGGTGGAGCGCGGCCTCGGCTTCAGCGTCACCCATATCGAGCGCTATGTGGTCAGTTGCTACGACGCCGAGGATGGCGCCGTCTTCCATCCGCACCGCGATTCCACGACCCAGGGCACCGCGCACCGCCGGTTCGCCTGTTCGATCAATCTCAACGACGATTTTGTCGGGGGCGACCTTCGGTTTGCCGAATACGGCCCGCGCACCTACCGCCCGCCCCTCGGCGGCGCGACGGTGTTTTCCTGCGCCTTGCTGCATGAGGCGATGCGGGTCACCCAGGGCCGGCGCTACGCCTTCTTGCCGTTCTTCTATGACGACACCGGCGCGGAAATCCTGGAAGCCTATCGCCAGCGGGTCGCCGGCCTTGCGGAGCCGGCCGCATAATGGACGCGCAAACCACCCCGGACTGGACGCCGCCGTTCGAAACTGGCGATCCAGCTCCCTGGTTCGACGCGGCCGCGCCCGGCAGCGAGCGCTACTATTTCAGCGCCACGACCGGCCGCTACATCCTGCTGGGCTTCGTGCCGGGGCCGGGCGCGTTGCGCAACGTCGCGTTCAACGCCTTCCAGGCGCATAGGAGCCTGTTCGACGACAGCCATCTGTCGGCCTTCCTCGTGCTGCGCGACGCCGAGTCGATCGAGAAGGCGCGCAACCAGCCACCAGGACTGCGCTGGTTCCTGGACCCCGATGGCCGCGTCAGCCGCCTCTACGGCGCCCTCGACGCCGAGGGCGGCGAGCACCCCTACTGGCTGTTGCTTGACCCGAGCCACCGCACCCTGGCCTGCGTGCCGTTCGGCAAACTCGCCGAGCTCTACGCGCGGATCGCGGCCTTGCCGCCCGTCGACGACTACGCCGGGACCGAGCTCTACGCGCCGGTGCTGGTGCTGCCGCGTGTGCTGGAGCCCGACCTCTGCCGTCGATTGATCGGCCTCTACGAGGCCGAGGGCGGGACGCTCTCGGGGGTGATGCGCGACGTGGACGGACGCACCATCGGGGTGCTCGACGACTTCAAGCGCCGGCGCGACGTCATGTTGAGCGACCCGGACATCCGCAACGAGCTTATGGTCCGGATCCGGTCGTGCCTGGCGCCGGCGATCGAGCGGGTCTTCCAGTTCAAGGCGACCCGGGTCGAACGCTATCTGGTCGCCTGCTACGACGCCGCCGACGGCGGATATTTCCGGCCCCACCGCGACAACGAAACCCTTGGCACGGCGCACCGCCGTTTTGCGGTCTCGATCAATCTCAACGCCGAGGACTTCGAGGGCGGCGACCTGCGGTTCCCGGAATATGGCAGCCGCACCTATCGGCCGCCGACCGGCGGGGCGGTGGTCTTCGCCTGCGGACTGCAGCATGAGGCCACTCCGGTGACCCGGGGGCGGCGCTACGCCTTCCTGCCGTTCCTCTACGACCAGGCGGGCCAGGTGATCCGCGAGCGCAACATGGGTGCGCTGAAGGGCCCCTCGGAAGCGGCCGATTCCCCTGACGCCGCGCCGGCCCCTTGAGCTTTCCACGGCTTGCGCGTTGGATCGACTGCCCCCAACTCCGCCGCATTCCTGTGATTTAGGTCAAACGATGAACCGCATCGCTCCCCTCTTCGCCCTGCCCGTGCTGTCGCTGCTCGCCTTGGCCGGTCCCGCTGCGGCCCAGAAGGCCATCAGCCCCGGCTTTTGGGAGACGACCAGCAAGGTCACCTCGCCCTTCCCCGCCCAGAAGACCGAGCGGCGCTGCATCCAGCCTGCCGACGTCGCCAAGTTCATGGAAGGCAAGATCAACCACATCTACAAATGCACCTACCCGACCAAGGAAATCGGCGCGGGCAAGATCCGGCTTGAAGGCAGCTGCGCCACCAAGGACGGCGCGCCCGTGCCGATCTCAGGCAGCGGCACGTTTACCGGCGACAGCATGCACCTGGAGGCCCGCATCTCCGCCCAGGTCGGCGCCCTGACCGTGCCGGTGCACGCCGTCACTGACGCCAAACGGCTGGGCGACGCTTGCCCGGACCCGGCCGCGGCGCCCGCCGGCTAGGCCGTCAAAAGGGAATTTCGTCGTCCAGGTCGGCGGAAAAGTCCTCGCGCGGCGCAGCGCTCTGGGCGCGCGGCCCGGACGAGAATCCACCGCCAAAGCCACCTTCCTCCCGGGCGCCGCCTTCCCCGTCGCCGCGGCCGTCCAGCATGGTCAGCTCACCGCGGAACTTCTGAAGCACGATCTCGGTGGAGAACTTCTCCACGCCCGACTGGTCCGACCATTTGCGGGTCTGGATCGAGCCCTCGATGTAGATCTTGGCGCCCTTGCGCAGGTACTGCTCGCAGACCTTGACGATATTCTCGTTGAACACCACGACCCGGTGCCACTCGGTCTTCTCCTTGCGCTCGCCGGAACTGCGGTCGCGCCAGGTTTCCGAAGTCGCGACGCGGAGATTCGCGACCCGATCGCCGGAGGTGAGCGACCGGATTTCGGGGTCGGCCCCGAGGTTGCCGATCAGAATGACCTTGTTGACGCTGCCCGCCATGTCGATGTCCTAAGCTTCCGTGGTTGCGGGCGAAGAGCCCGGGCGCAAGCTAGCGATCCGTTAACGGATGAGCAAGGACTTTGTTCCCTTTACGTTCACCTTTCGCGGCAGCCGTCCACAGGCATTATTGCGTCGGCATGGCGCCCGGAATGGCCAGGCGGCCGTCACCGGTGCGCACCAGCGCTACATAGCGCGGGCCTTCCAGACTGGTTGAGGTCAGGACGCCTTCCTGTTGAAGAAACAAGAAATTCGCCTGATAGGCGCCGTAGATATCCTGTTGTGAGCCGCCCATCCGGAGGAACTTCAGCCGCATGGCTTCCAGGTTCGAGGCGCAGGTCTCCAGGTTCGGGGCGTTGACCAGCTTGAAGTACTTCAGCTTGCCGCCCTTCTGCGGGACCACGTGGTAGCAGATCCCCGGATCGCCGGGCGGCTCGGTGCGCTGACTGCAGGCGGACAGGGCTCCGGCGGAGGCGGCGACGGCG
>NZ_SSMZ01000122.1 GCF_004799395.1 Phenylobacterium sp. | reverse complement strand
TGCTTCCAGCGCCCCTCGCGCACGATACGGTCGAGGTTCGGGATGTTGCGCCAGGCCGCCAGCATGAGGCCTATCGCATGGTCGGCCACATCCTCGGCGTTCAGGCCCCGCGCATGGGAGACCTCGATGCCGTTCGCCCGGCACCAGGCCACGTCGATCCCGTCGTAACCCACGCTGACACAGGCGATCAGTCCCAGCCCCGGCAGGCTCGCCAGGAACTCCGGCGTCAGCACGACCTCGCCGGCATGGACAATGCTCCGAACGTGCGGCCGTTGTTCCTCGGTGAGTTCCCAGGCGCGCGTGGTCGCAAGGCCGCCCTGCTGGAACGCGGGCTCCAAGACCGTCAGGAACGGCACAGCGATCAAGGCCAGCGGCTCGGACATGAGGGCAAACTCCTTTGGCGCTCGGCGCGGGGCCGGAAAGCGCCGCTTGTAGCGGGATGGGGCGCGCCCGTCAGGGCCGTGCGGGCTTGAACCAGATGACGTGATCGCCTGCCGTGGTGATCGGCTCGCCGGCGGCGGTCACCTCGACGCCGTGCAGCACATGCTCGCCGTCGACGTCCAGGTGACCCAGCAGCTTGCCGGTCCTGGCGTCGATCTTTACGACCCAGCCCGGCGCGCCGGTCGGCAGGGTGAATGGCGCCATGCCCGCCCACAGCACGTCGCCCACAAGCTTGATCGAATAGGTGCGGCCCAGCCCGTCGATCTCGCCAAGGAACCTGCCGTCGAGGTCGAACTTCTCGATCCGCCCGTTCTCGCGGTCCGCCACATAGACGGTTCCGTCGACGCCAATCTGCAGGGCGTGCGGCAGGTGGAATTGGCCGGGACCGGCGCCGTGCTCGCCCCACTGGCGCAGCCGCTTGCCTTCGGCGCTGTACTCCAGCACCCGGGCGTTGCCGTAGCCATCGGTGATGAACAGGCGTCCATTCGGGCCGAAGGCGATGTCGCTCGTGCCGTTGAAGGGCCCCTTGGTCTGTGGCTGCTCGCCCACGTCGATGGTCATGAGCACCTTGCCGGTCGGCGAATATTTGATCACTCGGGAGGCCGCGGCGTCGACGGTCCAGATGTCGCCCAAGGGGTCGATGCGGATGGCGTGCGGAATGGCGTAGCCGCCGGCGCCCCACGAGCGCAGCACCTTGCCCTGCCGGTCGAGCACGACCACCGGATCGGCCTTGTCGCCGCGCTGCAACTCGATCAGGTCGCCAGCCTTGTCGAGGGCCATCCAGGAGACCATGCCGGACTCCCAGCCAGGGCGGGGCGGCTTGGCGGCGAAGGTCGTGGCGACGAAGGGCAGCTTCGGCGAAGCCTCGATCCGGGCCCGGAGGTCCGCGGCGGCGCGCTCCGCGGCGGGCCCGCTCGCCGGCGGTTGCGCCAGACTCTGGGCGGCCGCCAGGGCGAACAGCAGCGCTAGGCCGCCCGCGATGGCTGGCATGGCGCGTCGGCGCTGGCGCATGAGCATTTCCCCCAAGCCTGAAGCTGCGCGGACGCGGACGGCGCTGTCAATCGACCCCACCCACGCCCCGCACGCTTGACTGAACGAACGCCGCTCGGCACAAGCCGCCCGGTGAGCGGCGCGGCGGCCTGAAAATTCCTCGCTCACCGTAGCTCCGCCCGTCGTTGCGGCGATCGGCGGCCCAGCGGTCGTTCGACCGCATTCCAGCCGTCAGACCCAACCCATGCCTTCCCCATCCACGCCCAAGAGCCCGCTTTGGCGGCAGGGCGACTTCTTGCGCCTCTGGGGCGCACAGACCGTGTCCGACTTCGGGGCGCGGATCACTCGCGAGGGCCTGCCGATGATGGCGGTGCTGGGCTTGGCGGCCACGCCGGTCCAGCTCGGGTGGCTCTACGCGCTATCGGCCGGGCCCGCCCTGCTGGTCGGTCTCGCCGCGGGCGACTTCGTGGACCACACCGCGCGACGCCCGGTGCTGATCGCCGCCGACCTGGCGCGGGCCGCGATCCTGATCACCCTGCCCATCGCCGCCTGGCTGCATCTGCTCAGCATGTTGCAGGTCTACGCCGCCGCGGCCCTGGTGGGCGCGGGCAGCCTGCTCTTCGACATCGCCGACCACGCCTACCTGCCCGGCCTGGTCGGCAGAGACCTGATCACCGACGCCAACGCCAAACTCAGCGCCACCGAGGCGGTGGCGGAAATGGGCGGCCCGGCGCTGGCGGGCCTGCTCTTCCAGTGGTTGACCGCGCC
>NZ_SSMZ01000121.1 GCF_004799395.1 Phenylobacterium sp. | reverse complement strand
TGGTCCTGGGTCGGAACGAAGCCCCGCCGAACGAGAATGATACCGGTCTCGACGTAGTTGATCGGCGACAGCATCGCCCCGCCGGCTTCCGCCAAGACACCGAGAAAATCCTCAGATTCAGGTTCCTGCCCGGCGATGGCGATGAGCGCTGAAGAGTCGACGGCGATCAATCTTCGTCCTCGGCGAAGCCCGGAATCTCGTTGATCTCATCCCATTCCGCCTTGGTGACGTGAGGCTGTGGGCCGCGCATGCCGATTTGCGCCCTGAACCGATCGGTCGCTTCCCGCATCTCCTGCAATGTCGGTTTGCGTTGTGGCGGCGCGGCCTCCGCCAGCGCCTTGTCCAAAGCCCCATCGATGGCGCCGGTCAGGCTCACGCCCCGAAGGCTGGCCAATTCCCTCGCCTTGCGCTCTGTCTCTGGGTTCTTGATCAGAATGGCCATCGGCCCGACTCCTTATATACTGGAGTATATACTGGAAGCCGCCGTCCGCGAAGCGTAGGTTTAGTCCCATGACCGCGCCCGTTCCCGCCGATGTGCTCTCCCGCCTGAAGGCCGTGCTGGGCGAGGGCGGCTGGAGCCAGGATCCGCAGCGGCTGGCCCCCAAGCTCCTGGAATGGCGCGACCGCTGGAGCGGGGAGACGCCGTTCCTGGCGCTCCCGAAGGCCACGGCGGACGTGGCGGCGGTGGTGGGGATCTGCTTCGAGTCCGGGACCCCAATTACCACCCAGGGCGGCAACACCGGCCTGGTCGGCGGCCAGATCCCGCAGGGCGAGGTGCTGCTGTCCACCGAGCGCCTGCGGGCGATCCGCGAAAGCGACGCCTTCGACGACGTTCTGGTGGCCGAGGCTGGGGTGACGCTGTCGGCGGTGCACGAGGCGGCGGCGGCCATGACCCGGCGTTTCCCCCTGGGCCTGGCGTCGGAGGGCTCCGCGACGGTGGGCGGCTTCGTCTCCACCAACGCCGGCGGCACCCAGGTCTTGCGCTACGGCATGACCCGCAATCTGGTGCTGGGCCTGGAGGCGGTGCTGCCGAACGGCGAGGTCTGGAATGGGCTGAAGCGCCTGCGCAAGGACAACACCGGCTACGACCTGAAGCAGCTCTTGATCGGCGCCGAGGGCACTCTGGGCGTGGTCACCGCCGCGGCGCTCAAGCTGTTTCCGGTGATGGCCTCGCGCTCGGTGGCGATGATCGGGTTGGAGAGCCCGGAGGCGGCGCTCAAGTTGCTGGTCCGCGCCAAGGACGAGACCGGCGGCGCCGTCGAGGCCTTCGAGCTGATGGGCCGCCTGGGGGTCGAGTTCGCGCTGAAGAACATCGCCGCCACGCGCGATCCGCTGGCCGGCGTCCATCCCTGGTACGTGCTGGCGGAGTTCTCCTCAGGCGAGCCCGGATCGGCCGAGGCCTCGATGGAGCGGTTCCTGGCCTCCGGGCTTGAGGACAGGCTGATCGCCGACGCCGTGGTCGCCCAGACCGACACCCAGGCCAAGGCGCTGTGGGCGATCCGCGAGAACCAGTCCCCGGCCCAGAAACCCGAGGGCGCGACCTGGAAGCACGACATCTCGGTGCCGGTCAGTCGGGTCGCCGACTTCCTGCGCGAGGCGACTGCGGCCATGGAGGCCTTCGCGCCTGGATCGCGCATCGCCGCCTTCGGCCACATGGGCGACGGCAACATCCACTATGATGTCCTGCGTGGCGACGGCGCGCCGGACGCCCCGCACGCCGCCAAGCGTGATGCCGGCTCGCGGATCGTCCACGATATCGTGGCCTCCATGGGCGGCTCGATCAGCGCCGAGCATGGCCTCGGTTCGATGAAGACCGAGGAGGCCCGGCGCTACAAATCGCCGGTCGAGGTCGAGGCCTTGTCGGCCATCCGCCGGGCGCTCGACCCCAAACGGATCATGAATCCGCGGGTCCTGTTCTAGCGCGTCGGCCTGGCCGCCAGCTTGGCGACCAAGGTGTCGCCCCACTCGCCGATCGCCTTGGCGTTGAAATAGTAGAGCGCCTGCCGCGCCGCCGGCTCCTGGCTCTGGTGGAGGCCGAGCCGCTTGAGCAGCCACGCCGACGCCGCCGGATTGGCGCAGCCGATGCCGTTGGAGAAGAACGCGAGGCGCCCATTGGCGCGGACGCAGGCCGCCACGTCCGCCGGCGCGGCGGCCCAGGCGGCGTCGAGGTTCGGTCGGTCCAGCTTCCTGGCCGCCAGCAACGCGTCAGCGGCGTAGACCTGCACGGCC
>NZ_SSMZ01000120.1 GCF_004799395.1 Phenylobacterium sp. | reverse complement strand
CCGTTAGGTGCGCCCAATATTTCGGCGATATCATAGCCAGCTGCCTTGACACTCCCTGATCGCCCCAGGCGACTGATTTCGCGGCGGCGATTATCAATCCCCCTCGTAGGCGCTCATGGATAAGGTTTGCGGCAACGCCGATGTTTGGGTGCACTCCCTGAACCAAGGTGAGCGCGGCGCGCGGCTTCAACCACCCCTCTAGTTCGTCTGCTGTCAGGTTGACTTCCGCCATCGAGCCGCAAGCTCGGGCGCACGGCTCCGCCAGTCAACTAGGTCCAGTATGTTGTTGCGCCTATGACCGATCCTCAACCCGCCAGCACCGCCTTCGCCCGCCTCCGCCGCGCCGTCGAGAGCACCGACCCGGAGGTCGAGAGCTTCGTCGAGCGATTTGGCCTGGCGTACATGGCCACGCTCACCCCGGGAGAGGCCCTCAGGTGGGAGCGGATGATCACACAGCTGGCGCAGGCCGCCGAGGAACTGGGCTACGACGCCACGGCCGAGGAGATCGATCGGCGGGCGCAGGAGCTGGAGAAGCGACCGACGTAGCTGCGCGGGTCTAAGGTTTGCCCAGTCCTGGCCAGAACCGAATCAGATCAGAGTTCTTGATCCGTTCGCCGGTAGTGGAGGCCTCAAAATGAGCTTCAAGCAAGGTGACCTCGTTACCGTCATTGGCCGCTCTTCACCAATGACCGTTATGAACAGCAACGGCGAGGACATCGCGGTCAGCGAATATGATCCCAAACGGAAAATGTGGCGCCAACAGACCTACAAGGCGGGCGTTCTCAGGCTCGCGCCGAGACGCCGGCCTATCACCGTCACGTTCTGACAATGCGCCTCAGCGAATTCATTCAGGACATGCTCTACGAGATCGCCGAGGGCGTGCATGGCGGAAGCCTGAAAGCCCGTGATCTCGTTGCCATAGTGCCGGTGAGCCTCAACGGCGAACACGTCGGCGAGAAAAACTACATTGAGTTTGACGTGTCGGTGGTCGTTAGCGAGGCCGAAGAAAAGAAGGCTGGTGGAGACGGGAAGCTCGGCGGTGAGATCAACGTCGCCTCGGTGGCCAAGATCAGCGCAAGCTTGGGAGGAACTGCCGAGGGATCGAGTTCAGCCAAAGCCGAGCAAACCCACAGGGTGACGTTCAAAGTCCCGATCTATTGGGCCGCCAATTATCGCGACAACCCAGCGACCAAGGCCGAAGCGGCGGCGTTCGAGGCGCGCCGCGCCGAAAATTAATTCGTCTAGCCTGGAGGTCCCATTTCAAGCCCCTTCCAGCCACCATCAGATGGGGGGCGATGTGTGGGTAGCGTTTGCGAGAAAATATAATCTATTGAAGTTATTGATGTTTTTAGAAGGAATGGCGGTGACGGAGGGATTCGAACCCTCGATACCCTTTCAGGTATGACGATTTAGCAAACCGTTGCCTTCAGCCACTCGGCCACGTCACCTTGCTGAAAACGCTCAGGATTCCTCCTGGCGCCGTCGCCCCGCGGCGGACCCGGATCGATGGGCCCGCGGCAGGAGCGCGGTTTCTAGCCGACGGCGGCGGTTCTGCCTAGACGGCTAGCGCGGCGTTGCGGCGGCGAATGAGACTGCCCAGGCCAAAGAAACCCACGATCAGCATGGCCCACGAGGCCGGCTCCGGCACGCCCAGGATGGATTCCCCCGAGCGCAGCTCGGCCACGTCCACGCCGGCGTCCGGGGTGAACTCCGTCGAGAAGGTGTGCAGGGCGTCGATGTCGCCGCCGCGGTTGGTGAGAAGCTGCAGGCCAGCCACCACCAGCACAGTCTGCCCGGGCGCGAGCATCAGGGGCCCCGCGGTCTCGGTCGAGCCGGAGCAGGAGCCGGTGGTCGTGCTGATGGTCGGCGAAGGCGAAGTCACCCCGTTTACCAGGTTACCGCCGCCGTTGACCGCCGACAGCACCCCCGACTGGCCGCAGCCGGCCAGGAACACGCTGTCGAACAGGGTTTGGGCGTCTGGTGTCCCCAGGTCGGTGATGATCGAAGGATCCCACACTGCCAGGTAGCTCGTGGCGATCGCCCCGCCGGGCAAGGTCCCGCCGTCCGTGCCGTCGAAGCTGTCGATGTGCAGGTCGCCGCTGATCTGGAACGGCGTCGCGACGCTGCCGGTGTTGGTGTAGCTCTGATAGCCGAACGCGTTGATGCCCATCCGCTCGCTCGCGCCGGATGCGGAGGAGGCGTTCAGCACCGGCAGGTCGGAGGCGCCGAAGCTGACGAGCCCGGTCACCGAGGCGGTGGGGTCGTTGGGCAGGGTCACGGTCTGGTTGAACAGGTTGACGATGGTCTGCCCGGTCAGGGTCAGGGTGGTGTTGGACGTCGACGAGGTTCCCCCCGAGATGGCGCTCCCGACAATGACCTGATCCAGCGTGCTGCCGTCGCAGACGCCGGCGCCGGCCGCGGTGCAGTCGCGATAGGTTCCGAAGGCCGCCGACCCGTAGGCCTGCGCCGCCGCGGGCGTGGAAACGCCGAAGGCCGACAGGCCAAGCGCGGCCGCCGCCAAAAGTCCAAAACGCAGATTCATTTTTGCTCGCCCTCACGATACCGGGCAAGCCTGACGAAACCGCCCAAGCGTCACATTGGCGTAACGGGTTACGCTTCTGCAAGCGGTCTCACCTGGGGGTTGAAAACCTCGCAGGTGGGGCGAAGCGGCGAAGCCGTCCCGATTGGGCGCGCCGGGCTGAGGCCGCGCGCCACCCGTCCAGGCGGCCCTGGCGAGCCCGCCGGCCGGCCGTGGCCTTCGCCTCAGCCGTGGGCGAGCCACTCGCGGGCCTGGCGCTGCGCCTCGGCCACTTCATCGGAGGCCATCTCTTCCGAGAGCTCCTTGCGGTAGATCTTGGCTTCCATCGAGCCGCGCATGGCGGCCAGGTTGAACAGCATGTGCGCCGACACGTAATCGAGCGGCGCGCCGCCCTGGCCCGTCGAATAGAGCAGGCCCAGACGGAAAAGTTCGTCGCCTGTGGCTTCCGCACCCGGCAGCGGGAGCCCTTCGTTGGCGACTTGCATTTGAGCAAGCATGACCTTTGTCCCTGTTTTGACCGGCTGGCATCCGTTCTGGATACCTCTGTTCGGCCTTATCGAGGGGCATGGAAGCAGGCGCGCGCTGAACACATGGTTAAGGCCGCTGTTGTCAGTCCTTCATCTGGCCACAAATGTTAAAAGGTCGCACGTTCGGCCATCGGCCGGCGGGGCGAGCTGCGCAGAGAACCGGCTGAACCCGTTCAGGCGCAGTTCAGGCGTGCCTGACATTGTAAGCATTGGCCCCATACTGGCTATGGGGTCGGGGGACGCGTTGTTGAGGATAACTGGCGAAATGCGCCGCCTGATCGCGCTCCTGGCCGCTGTCGCGATCGCCGCCGGACCCCTGGCGGCGGCCGGCTCGGCCATGGGCAAGGATCGCCGTGAAGTCCGCCGCGAGCAGGCCCCTGCCCGCGGAGAGGCGCCGCGCTGGGCGCAAGGCCGCCAGGCGCCGGCGCAAGGCCAGCAGGCCTATCGCGGCGAGGAGTACCGCAGCGGCGGCGGGTCTGGCTACGATCCCAGGAGCTATCCGCAGGCCGCGCCACAGGCCGATCCCAGGATGAACCCGCGCTACGGCTACCGCGCCGATCCGCGCTACGATCCGCGTGTCTACGCGGCTCCGCCCGCCTATGGCGGCGGCGCGGCGGGGCGCGGCGGCTATCTGGGTCCCCGGGCTGGAGGCGAGGTTATCCAGGATCCGGGCCGCTTCCGTCTGCGCCCGGCGCCGCGCGGCTATTCGTGGGTGCGCACCGCCCGCGGCATGGCGCTGGTCTCGCAGTCCACCGGCCAGGTCTTCGACGTCGTGCCTTACTAGGGCTGCCGGCGCTAGTTGTTGTTCGCGATCACCTGCAGGGCCCGGTGTAACGGCCGCCCGGAGCGGCCGCGGAATTGCCTGAGGCGGCTCAGCCGCCGAGTTTGGCCTTCAGCATCTGGTTGATGACGCCCGGATTGGCCTTGCCGCCGGTCTCCTTCATTACCTGACCGACGAACCAGCCGATGGCCTGGGGCTTTTCCTTCACCTGGGCGGCCTGTCCGGGATTGTCGGCGATCAGCTTGTCGATGATCTCTTCCAGGGCGCCGGTGTCGGAGACCTGTCTCAGACCCTGCTTCTCGACGATCTCGCCCGCCGCGCCCTCGCCCGCCCACATGCGTTCGAAGACGTCCTTGGCGATCTTCGAGGAGATCACGCCCTCTTCGATCAGCTGGACCAGCTCGGCGATGGCCGCCGGGCTGATGGGGCTGTCCTCGATGTCGAGGCCCGCGGCGGTGAGGCGCGCGGCCAGGTCGTTGGTGACCCAGTTGGCGGTGAGCTTGGCGTCGCGGCCCTTGGCGGCGGCCTCATAGAAGTCGGCCCGCGCCTGTTCGGTGATCAGCACCTGGGCGTCGTAGGCGGTGAGGCCGTACTGCGCTTGCAGGCGCGCCTTCTTGGCGTCTGGCAGCTCCGGCAGGGTGGCCTCGATGGCCTTCACCCACGCCGGGTCAAGTTCCAGCGGCAGCAGATCCGGATCGGGGAAGTAGCGATAGTCGTGCGCCTCTTCCTTGGAGCGCATGGAGCGCGTCTCGCCCTTGGTCGGGTCGAACAGACGGGTCTCCTGGTCGATCTTGCCGCCGTCCTCCAGGATCTCGATCTGGCGGCGGGCCTCATATTCGATGGCCGCCTGGATGTATCGGTAGGAATTGACGTTCTTGATCTCGCAGCGCGTGCCGAGGTGGCTGAAGCTGCCGGTCGCGCGGAACTTCTCGTAGTCTCCGGGGCGGCAGACCGAGACGTTCACGTCGGCGCGCAGGTTGCCCTTCTCCATGTCGCCGTCGCAGGTGCCCAGGTAGATCAGGATGGTCCGCAGCTTCTTCACATAGGCCGCGGCCTCCTCCGAGGTGCGCATGTCTGGCATGGAGACGATCTCCATCAGCGCGGTGCCGGCCCGATTCAGATCGACGTAGGTGGCGTTGGGGTCCTGGTCGTGAAGCAACTTCGCGGCGTCCTGCTCCAGGTGCAGGCGCTCGATGCGCACGGTGAAGGTCGAGCCGTCGTCGTGCTCGACGATGACCTCGCCCTCGCCCACGATCGGGTGCTTGTACTGGCTGATCTGATAGCCCTGCGGCAGGTCGGGATAGAAGTAGTTCTTCCGGTCGAAGTGGCTCTTCAGGTTGATTTGCGCCTTGAGGCCAAGACCGGTCTTCACCGCCTGCTCGACGCAGTGGCGGTTGATCACCGGCAGCATGCCGGGCAGGGCCGCGTCCACCAGACTGACCTGGGTGTTGGGGCCCGCGCCGGCGCCCACAGCCGCGCCGGAGAACAGCTTGGCGTTGGAGGCGACCTGGGCGTGCACCTCCAGGCCAAGGACGATTTCCCAGGGGCCGGTGCGGCCTTCGATCAGTTTGCTCTTCTCGCTCATGGCGTTTCCCTAGCGCCGCCCGCCGCAAAGCGGAAGGCCAGCGGCAAGGATGACTCAAGCGTCACCTTGCGCGCCGCGGCAAATGAGGCCATCAATTTCCGACGGACGAAGAGGCTGGGAGCCCGATCTCGACAAGCTGCAATAAACGAGCAACGTTCGTAATCTCGCCCCTTTTCTGGGCGAGCCAAATTGCCGCGCTATCGCCTCACTAGTTGCGCGGCGCCCCGCAGTCGCACTCATGCTTCGCGGACAACACCATTGGGGAAGGACCCACAAGCCATGAAGACCAAGCTCGTTGCGGGCCTTGCCGCCCTCGCGACCCTCGCCGCCATTCCTGCGTTCGCGCAAACCCCGGCGCCGGCCGGCGGCCCGATGACGGTCGACAAGTCGACCATCGGGGCCATCTGGGCCGACGACAAGGGCAAAGCCGTCCTGCAGAAGGACGTCCCCGGGATCGAACAGTACATGGACCAGATCAAGGACATGACCTTGGCCCAGGTGGCTCCGATGAGCCAAGGCGCCATCGACGACGCCAAGCTGAAGCAAATCCAGGCCGACCTCGACAAGGCGTCGGGCAAGTAACACCGCCGTCCAACGGCTGAGCTCGAAGGACCCCTCGCCTCACGGCGGGGGGTCTTTTATTTGGCTGCGGTCTGTGGCGCGGTGTCGGGTGCCGACTCCCTCAGCAGCGGCGTGATCAGGGCGTCGAAGCTATTGTCGTCGAACGCGCCCGCTGCGGCGAAACGCACGATGCCCGACCGGTCGATGACGTAGCTGGTCGGGACCGCGCCCTTGATCCCATACGCGAAGCCCGAGACGCTCGTCCCGAGCGGATAGTGCAGGATGCCTTGCAGCGGCTGCAGCTTGCGGGCCGGGAAGTCGAGTTCGGTGGTGACCGCGTAGATCTTCAGGTCCGCGCCGGGATGTGTCCGGAGGTAGTTCTCGAAGGTGACCATCTCGGCCTTGCAGGGCGTGCACCAGGTCGCCCAGCGGTTGATCACCACCACCTTGCCCTTCAGGTCCATGGAGCTGACCTGGGACTTGTCCAGCAGATGGATCGTGTAGGGTTTGGCGGGCTTTCCCACCTCGTCAGCCGGCGGCGCAGCGGCGGCGGCCGCGGCGCCTGCCAGCACAATGAGGCTTGCGGCTAAGCTACCGATTTTCCAAGATTTCATGGCGCGATCAATGCCCCCCGGCACGCGCCCCGCCAGGGGACGCGCGGTCGCAGCCTACCACCACTTCGCAGGTTTAGCCTGGAAGTTGGCGGCCTTTTCCAGCGCCCCGCCGAGCGAGAACAGCGTCCCCTCGTCGAGGGCCCGGCCGATCAGTTGCAGGCCGAGCGGCAGGCCCGAGGCGTCGAGACCGGCGGGAATGCTCATGCCCGGCAGGCCCGCCAGGTTCACCGTCACCGTGAAGATGTCGTTGAGGTACATGGCCACCGGATCGTCCGACCGGTCGCCCAGGCCGAAAGCCGCGCTGGGCGCGGTGGGCGTCAGAAGCGCATCGACCTTCTCGAAAGCCTGGTCGAAGTCGTCGGCGATCCGGCGGCGGACCTTCAGCGCCTTGACGTAATAGGCGTCGTAGTAGCCCGCCGAGAGCACATAGGTGCCGATCAGGATGCGGCGCTTCACCTCGGCGCCGAAACCCTCGGCGCGGGACTTCTCATAGGTGTCGGTCAGGTTGGCGCCCTCGACGCGCAGGCCGTAGCGCATGCCGTCGTAGCGGGCGAGGTTCGAGGAGGCCTCGGCCGGCGCCACGATGTAATAGGCGGGCAGCGCGTACTTGGTGTGCGGCAGGCTCACCTCGACGATCTCGCAGCCGGCGTCCTTCAGCCAGGCGATGCCCTGTTCCCAGAGCGCATCGATCTCGGCCGGCATGTTGTCGACGCGGTATTCCTTGGGCACGCCAATCCTCAAGCCCTTGACCGATTTTCCGACAAAGCTCGCGAAATCAGGTGTTTCAACGGGAAGGCTCGTGGAATCCTTCGGGTCGTGGCCGGCCATGGAAGTGAGCAGGATCGCGGTGTCCTCGACCGTCCGCGCCATCGGCCCGGCCTGGTCCAGCGACGACGCAAAGGCCACGATCCCCCAGCGCGAGCAGCGGCCGTAGGTCGGCTTGATGCCGACCGTGCCGGTGAACGACGCCGGCTGGCGGATCGATCCGCCGGTGTCGGTGGCCGTGGCGCCCAGGCAAAGCTGCGCCGCCACCGCCGCTGCCGAGCCCCCAGACGAACCGCCAGGGGTCAGCTTGGTGTTGCCGCCCTGCGCCCGCCACGGGTTGACCACCGGGCCCCAGGCCGAGGTTTCGTTGGACGAGCCCATGGCGAACTCGTCCAGGTTCAGCTTGCCGAGCATCACCGCGCCGTCGCGCCACAGGTTCGAGGTGACCGTGCTTTCATAGGTCGGCACGAACTCGCCGATGATCTTCGAGCCGGCGGTCGAGCGAACGCCCTTCGTGCAGAAGAGGTCCTTGATCCCGAGCGGCGCGCCGTCCAGCGGTCCGGCGTTCCCGGAGGCGCGGCGCGCGTCCGAGGCCTTGGCCATCTCGATGGCCTTGTCCGGGGTCTCCAGCACATAGGCGTTCAGCGCGCGGGCGGCCTCCACGGCCTCCACGTGCGCCTGGGTGATCTCCACCGAGGAGAAGGACTTGTCGTTGAGGCCGTCCAGCGCGGCCTTCAAAGTGAGGGACGTCAGGTCGGACATCTATTCGACCACCTTGGGCACAACGTAGAAATTCCCCGCCCGTTTGGGCGAGTTGGACAGCACCACCTCAGGATCGCCGCCGTCGGTGACCACGTCGTCGCGCATCGGCAGCGGCACATGGACCGCAGAGGCCATCGGCTCGACGCCATCGGTGTCGACCTCGTTCAGCTGCTCGATCCAGGCCATGATGCCGTTCAGCTCCTTGGCCAGACCCTCCAGCTTCTCCTCCGGCTCGGCGATCCTCGCGAGCCTCGCGACCTTGCGTACGGTCGCCGCGTCGATGGCCATCGGGCCCTCCATGAACTTGAGGGCGTGGGTTAGCCGTGCGAGGGCGCCTATTGCAAGCTATGGGTGGCCGATGGCCGTCCTCGACCTCCTCGAACTCCCCGCCGCGCTACCGGCTTACGCACCCCTGGTGGGGCTCGATCTGGGCGAGAAGACCATCGGGGTGGCGGTCTCCGACGCCACGCGCATTGTGGCGAGCCCGCTGGAGCTGATCCGCAAGGTGAAGTTCACCGACGACGCCAAGGCTCTGTTCAAGCTGATGGAGAGCCGCGGAGCCGCCGGCATCGTCATCGGCCTGCCGGTGAACATGGACGGGACCGAAGGGCCGCGCTGCCAGTCGAGCCGCGCCTTCGCGCGCAACATCTTGCGCCTGAAGGACATCCCCATCGCCTTCTGGGACGAGCGGATGAGCTCCATGGCCATCAACCGCATGCTGATCGACGAGGCCGACATGAACCGCGCCCGGCGCGCCGAGGTGGTCGACAAGGCCGCCGCCGGCTGGATCCTGCAAGGCGCCCTGGACCGGCTACGGAACGCCTAGAGGCCGCCAGCGAACAGGTCGATCTTGCCGATCTGGACACCCTTGGCGCGCAGGATCCCGTAAGCGGTCGAAAGGTGGAAATAGAGATTGGTGGTCGCAAACACGGTGAGCCACTGCGACGCCGGCAGGGTCGGCGTCATGCCGTTGCCGATCTCCACGGTAAGCGGGGCGTCATCGCGGCCGGCGAACTGCTCGGGCGTCAGTGCGGCGAGATAGGCCTTGGCCTCGGCGATGGCGGCCTTGAAGCCGGCCAGGTCCAAGGTGTCCGCGATGGCCTCGGGAACCGGCAAGCTCGCCACCCGCGCGGTCCATTGGCGAGAGAAGTTGCAGACCACCATCGCCTGAAAGCGCAGGGGCGCCATATCGTCGATCAGTCGCCAGTCGAGCATCTCGGTTTCCGAGACGCCGATTGCCTTGGCGTGCTCCGCGCCCTTGCCGAGCAGGCTGTCGAGAGTGGTGAGCTGCCGAGAGAACAGGTCGACGAAGGTGAACAGGCTGACGGTCACGGGGCGATTCCTAGGCTTGAGGCGAGCTTGTCCTAGCCGGCCGGGAGAGAGTCGGCAAAGGGGCGCTTCCCTCACCGATCAAAGCCGCCTAAGACGCCCCTTTAATGACTACGACGCCGCCTGGTCTGAACGAGGTCCTGCAACGGACCTTCTCCTTCCCGAAGCGGCATTTCCTATCCAGCACGGACCTGAACGAGGTCGAGGTGGCCAACCTCCTCGATCTGGCCGACGGATTCGTCAGCCTGAACCGGCAGACCTCGAAGAAGCTCGACCTGCTCAAGGGCAGGACGCTGATGAACCTGTTCTTCGAGAACTCGACGCGCACCCAGAGCTCGTTCGAACTGGCCGGCAAGCGACTGGGCGCCGACGTCGTCAACATGAGCCCCCGCTCCTCCTCCATCGCCAAGGGCGAGACCCTGATCGACACGGCGGTGACGCTGAACGCCATGCAGCCGGACCTGCTGGTGGTGCGCCATTCCTCGTCCGGCGCGGCGTCCCTGCTGTCGCAGAAGGTCTCCTGCTCGGTGATCAACGCCGGCGATGGCCAGCACGAGCACCCGACCCAGGCGCTGCTGGATGCGCTCTCCATGCGCCGCGCCTTCGGGCGGATCGCGGGGCTGAAGGTGGCGATCTGCGGGGACGTGGCCCATTCCCGCGTCGCGCGCTCCAACGTCGCCCTGCTGCAGATGCTGGGCGCGGAGGTGCGGCTGGTGGGGCCGCCGACGCTGATGCCGCCGCAGGCCGACCGCTGGAACGTGGCCATCTTCCACGACATGCGCGAGGGCGTCGCCGGCTGCGACGTGGTGATGATGCTGCGCCTGCAGCTGGAGCGCATGGATGGGGTCATGGCGCCGTCGCAACGCGAATATTTCCGCTTCTTCGGCCTCGACCGCGAAAAGCTGGCCTTCGCCGCGCCGCATGTGCGGGTGATGCACCCGGGCCCGATGAACCGCGGGGTCGAGATCG
>NZ_SSMZ01000012.1 GCF_004799395.1 Phenylobacterium sp. | reverse complement strand
CATCCTTCAGAGGCGTGACCACGTGCAGGCCCTTGCCGCCGGTGGTCTTGCAGAAGGCCACGAGGCCCAGGGCCTCCAGCCGTTCCTTCACCGCCAGCGCGCCTTCGACCACCCGCTCGAATGGGATCGCCTCGTCGGGGTCGAGATCGAACACCAGGCGGCCGGGGACTTCCGGCTGGAACGGCTGGCAGTTCCAGGGGTGGAATTCCGTGGCGCCGGATTGCGCGAGCGCCGCCAGGGCCTCGATGCGGTCGATCTCCAGGTAGGGCTTGTGGTCGCCGAACACCTTCACCTCTGAGATCAGGGCGGAGGAGCCCTTGCCCACGTGGCGCTGGAAGAAATGCTGTTCGCCGTCGATGCCGTCGGGCGTGCGGATGATCGAACAGGGCCGGCCCTTGATGTGCGGCATCATCCAGGGGCCGACGGCTTCCAGATACTGTGCGAGATCGAGCTTGGTCACCGACGCGCCGTCGCCGCCGTCGGGCCACAGGGCCTTGTCCGGATGGCTGAGGGTCACGCCCATGACGATGGGAGGGCCAGGCTTCTTCACCGGCGCAGCCTTGGCCCTCGGCGCGGGCTTCGCAAGCGTTGCGCTTTCCACCGGCGCGGGCTTTTCGGCCACCACCTCGCCGGCGGGCTTGTCCTCGCGCAAGGCCTTGAACGCCGCCTGGCGGACCATGCCGGATCCGGTGAAGCCCGCGAACTCGATCTCGGCGACCAGATCCGGCTTCGCCCAGTGGACATTGGCCTCTTTGCGCGGCGCTCCGACG
This sequence comes from Phenylobacterium sp., assembly GCF_004799395.1. Taxonomy (GTDB): domain Bacteria; phylum Pseudomonadota; class Alphaproteobacteria; order Caulobacterales; family Caulobacteraceae; genus Phenylobacterium. The sequence continues at coordinate 25,086 of NZ_SSMZ01000012.1, read as the reverse complement.
CCGGAGAATGGGCTCGACTTGGCCTCAAGCTTGGCGAGACGCGGCAGGACGCGGACCACCTTGTCGCGGCCGAAACCCGTACCGACCCGGCCGACATAGACCAGCTTGTCGTCCCGGTTCACGCCGACCAGCAGGGAGCGCAGTTGCCCGGCCTCTCCGGTCCAGCCGCCGATCACCACCTCGTGGCCGGCGCGGCATTTGGACTTCAGCCAACTGTCCTCGCGTCCCGACCGGTAGGGCGCGTCGAGCCGCTTCGACACGATCCCTTCCAGCGACATGCGGCAGGCCGATTGCAGCACGGCGTCGCCGGCGATCTCGAAATGATCGACGTAACGGATCCGGACGCCTATTCTTGATGGGTCGGTCCCTGACGCCGCCGCCAGCAGGGCCTTCAGGCGGTCCTTTCGATCGCGCAAGGGCAGGTTCCGCAGGTCCTGACCCTCGGCGAACAGGAGGTCGAAGGCGAAGAAAATCAAGTCGTCGGTCTTGCCGTCCGAGAGCGCCGCCTGCAGGGCCGCGAAGTCCGGCGCGCCGGTCGCGTCGAGGGCGCAGGCTTCGCCGTCGATCAGGCAATCGGGCAGTGCCTCGCCATTGCGACCGATCTCCTTGAATTTTCCCGTCCAATCGAGGCCCGCGCGGGTCTTCAGCGTGGCGAGGCCGCCATCGACGCGCAGTTGCAGGCGATAGCCATCGAACTTGATCTCGTGGCCCCAGCCGGCGCCCTGCGGCGGCCGATCGACGGAGCGGGCCAGTTGCGGCGCCACGAACACCGGCAAGGCCGCGGCCTTCGGCTTGGCCGGCGCCTTCACGCTTGGCGGCGCCTTGGCGCGCAGCAGGGCGGCGGTCTCGGCCTGACCGCCCTTGGATTGCCAGACCCGCTTCGCCGCTGCGCGGGCATTGCCTGTCATGAACCGCTTGGGCCCCTTGCCCTTGCCCTCGGCGATCTCGCCCATCGTCCGGCCGGAGGCGACAGAGGTGGTCTCGTCCTCCACCAGGGCGTCGCCGTGGCCTTCCAGCGCCCAGCCGTCGTGATGCTTGATCAAGAGCCAGTTGTCGTGGCGCTCCTTGGGCCGGCGCTTCATGCGCACCAGCACGAAGCCGCCTTTCAGCCGCTCGCCCTCCATGACGATCTTCAGGTCGCCGGACTTCAGTCCTTCGTGCGGATCGGTCCCGGGCTCTGGCGCCCAGTAGCCGCGGTCCCACAGCATCACCGTGCCGCCGCCGTACTGCCCCTTGGGGATTGTCCCCTCGAAATCGCCGTAGTCCAGCGGGTGATCCTCCACCTCGACGGCCAGCCGGCGATCATGCGGATCCATCGACGGGCCCTTGGTCACCGCCCACGACTTGAAGGTCCCGTCGAGTTCCAGGCGGAAGTCGTAATGCAGGCGGGTGGCGTCGTGCTTTTGGATCACGAAGCGGCGGCGTTCGGAAGGCTTGACCGCATCCTCGCCGCTAGGCTCCGCGGTCTTCGAGAAGTCACGCATCGACCGGTAGCGGGCGAGCTTGGTCTTGGCGTCGGCCTTGGCGACCATCCCCCGGGACTCCTCAGCTGGCGAGCGCGGCCTGCGGCGCCTTCACGCCGGCCAGGGCGCCTACGAAGGCGTCGCGCCAGGCGGTGACGTCCTCGCGCTCGACGTTTTCGAACAGCGCGCTCCACCGGCGGATGCGTTCGGCCTTGTCCATGTTGATCGCCCGCTTGAGCGCGTCGGCGATCTCCTCGGGGCTGTTGGGATTGACCAGCAGGGCCTCGCCCATCTGCCGCGCGGCGCCGGCGAAGCGCGACAGGATCAGCACGCCGGGATCCTCCGGGTTCTGCGCGGCGACGAACTCCTTGGCCACAAGGTTCATGCCGTCGCGGAGCGGGGTCACCAGGCCCACCCGCGCTGCGCCATAGATGCCCGCCAGTTCGTCGCGGCGGTAGTTCTTGTTCACATAGCGGAACGGGTTCCAGTCCACGTCCGAGAACTCGCCGTTGATCCGGCCTGACAACGCATCGAGCCGGCCGCGGATCTCTTGGTAGGCTTCGACGCTCTCGCGGCTGACCGGGGCGATCTGCAGCATCAGCACCTCGCGGCGCATGTCGGGATTGTCGACCAGGTAGCGTTCGAAGCCGAGGAACCGCTCCTCCAGTCCCTTCGAGTAGTCGAGCCGGTCGACGCCCACCACCAGATGACGGAAAACGGTGGCGGCGCTCATCAGGTCGCGCATGCGCCGCGCGCGCGAACTCTTCAGCATCTGGGCAAATTCGGCGGCGTCGAGGCCGATGGGGAAGGCGCCGACCTTGAGCGAGCGGCCATAGGCCTTCAGCCGCCCGGGCTGCGGCTGAGAGCCGCCTCCCTCGGACAGCACATATTCCTCGAAGGCCTGGCAATATTCAGCGGTCTGGAACCCCACCAGATCGTAGTCGAACATCGCCTGTACGAGCTTGCCGTGGCCCGGAAGCGTGGTGAATACCTGGTGCGCCGGCCAGGGCACGTGCAGGAAGAAGCCGATCCGGTTCCTGATCCCCAGCGCGCGCAGTTCGCGGCCGAGCGGGATCAGGTGGTAGTCGTGCACCCAGATCAGGTCATCCGGCTGGATCAGCGGGGCCAGGGTTTCGGCGAACCGCTTGTTCACCCGGCTGTAGCCTTCGCCGTAGACCCGGTCATAGGCCGCCAGGTCCGTACGGTAGTGGAACAGGGGCCACAGCGTCTTGTTGGCGTAGCCGTTGTAGTATTCCTCGAGGTCGATCTCCTCGAGGTCGACGACGGCGGCGGTGACCCCATCGACGGTCTGCATGGAGAGCTTGCCGTCGAAGGCCTCGGTGGTCTGGCCGCTCCAGCCGAACCACAGGCCGGAATATTCCCGAAGCGCCGCGGCCAGCGCCATGGCCAGGCCGCCGACGGTCTCTTCGCCGGCGCCACCCGGCGGGTTCACCCGATTGGAGACGACGATCAGGCGGCTCACGATGCGCCCTCCAGCCAGGCCAGGGCGGCGTCGACGTCAGCCAGCCGGAAGCGCGCGGCTGTGGTGCGCGGGGCGCCCACCACGACGCCGACCCCGCCCAGCGCCTGTGCGGCCTCGAAACCGTCCTCATCGGTGACGTCGTCGCCGACGAACACCGGCCGCGCCCCGGCGAAGGACGGCATGGCCATGAAGTCGCGCACGCTGTCGCCCTTGCTGGCGCCCGGCGTTCGCAACTCGGCGACCATGTCGCCATCCTGCAGGCTGAGTCCCGTTTCAACCGCGAGGCGCCGGGCGCATGCGCGGGCCGGGTCCGCCTGATTTCGCGCGAGCCGGAAGTGCAGGGCCACGGACAGCCCAGCCTTCTCCTCGACGATCATGCCGCAGTCGCGCTGCGCGAAGGCGCGCAGGGCCTGGGTCGCATGGGCCAGGGCTGGATGTGGCTGGCTGGCGAACACCTGGCCATCGGGATCGCGGCGCACCAGGCCATGCACGGCGGCCACAGCGATGACGCAACCTTCCAGGATACGGTCGACGTCCTCGAGCGTGCGGCCGCTGATCACCGCCAGCCGCCCGTCCAGGGTCTGAGCCAGGCGTTCCAGTAGGCTGGTGCGGCGCGGATCGGGGCCCACATCCTGCGGCCGCGCAGCGATCGGCGCCAGGGTCCCGTCGAGGTCCAGGAACAGCGCCGTCTCGCCCAGTTTAAGCGGTTTCGGCGCAGGCAGTCCGGTGGTGAGGGTTTGAACAGACATCTCGACACACGCCCCAGCTACCGGACGCAACGCACAATCGTCGGGTTCGATCCGCTGGAGAGCGCGGGAAACCCTTGGCGGCCTTGACGTTCCGTACAGCAGTCGCCGCTATGCGCTGTCCGCTTGAACCGACCTGGAGATGACGCCCGATGGCCAAGACGCCGCAGGCTGAGACGCCGCTGTCCGATGCGCTGGTGCTGTTCGGCGCGACCGGCGACCTGTCGCGGCGCATGCTCTTGCCGTCACTCTACTTCCTGGACGCCGATGGGCTCCTGCCGGTGGGCTTCAAGATCCTGGCCACCGCCCGCGGCCAGTACAGCCGCGACGATTTCGTCGAGCAGGTGCGCGACATCCTCAAGGCCCGGCCGGAACCCGTCGACGACGCGGTCTGGAAGCGGTTCTCCGGGCGCCTGGACTACGTGGCCTGTGACGCGACCAGCGCCGAGGGCGTGGCCGAACTGAAGCCGCATCTGGAGGGCCGCCAGAGCCCGATGTTCTTCCTGGCCATCTCGCCCAGCCTCTACGCGAAGGTCTGCGGGGCGCTGTCGGGATCGGGACTGGCCACCGACGATACGCGGATCGTGCTGGAAAAACCGATCGGCCGCGACCTGGAGAGCTCGCGCCAGGTCAATGAGGCGGTGGGTTCGGTCTTCGCCGAGGAGCGGATCTTCCGCATCGACCACTACCTGGGCAAGGAGACGGTGCAGAACCTGATCGCCCTTCGATTCGCCAATACGCTGTTCGAACCGCTCTGGAACAACCTGACTATCGACCACGTGCAGATCACGGTGGCCGAGACGGAAGGCGTCGGCGACCGCTGGCCCTATTACGACGAATACGGCGCGCTCAGGGACATGCTGCAGAACCACATGCTGCAACTGCTCTGCTTCGTGGCCATGGAGCCGCCGGCCGACATGGACCCGCGCTCGGTGCGCAACGAGAAGGTCAAGGTGCTGCGGTCCTTGCGCCGTTTCACCCGCGCCGACGCCCAGAACGCCTCGGTCCGCGGCCAGTACACCAAGGGCGTCGTCGGCGGCAAAGAGGCGCCCGGCTACGAAACCGAGCGCGGCCAGCCCACCAGCACCGAGACCTTCGTGGCGCTGCGCGCAGATATCGACAACTGGCGCTGGGCGGGCGTGCCCTTCTTCCTGCGGACGGGAAAGCGGCTGCCCGAGCGGCGCACCCAGATCGTCATCCAGTTCAAACCGGTGCCACATTCGATCTTCGGCGACGGCGCAAAGCACGATCTGGTCGCCAACCGCCTGGTCATCGACCTGCAGCCGGACGAGGACATCGCGCTGACCCTGATGAACAAGTCGCCGGGGATCAGCCACGGCGGCATGCGCTTGCAGTCCATGCCGCTCTCGCTCAGCCTGCTGCGCGCCTATGAAGGCCCGGGCTCGCGGCGCCGGATCGCCTACGAGCGCCTGCTGCTCGACGTCATGCACGGCGACAACACCCTGTTCGTCCGCCGCGACGAGGTGGAAGAGGCCTGGCGCTGGGTCGACGGCGTCGCCGACGCCTGGGCCGAGGCCGGAATGGCGCCCAAGCCATACGCGGCCGGCAGCTGGGGCCCGTCCGGCGCCTTCGCGCTCATCGAACGGTCGGATCGCGCCTGGGTCGACTAGGGACCGGCGGCCAGGAGGCTCGAATGAAGCTGGCGGCCTCGATCCTGACCGGGCTCCTCGCTATGTCAGGCGCCACGCCAGGGGTATGCGCCGAACGGGTGATCGCCCTGTCTGACAGCGAGGCGCTGATCGTCCCCTCGGACAGCCCGGCGCGCTTCCAGCGCCTCGGGAGGCATCTGGACGCCCATTTCACGGGCCGATTCACGATCTCCGGCGCGTTTGCCTATGGCTGCAACCTGGGGTGCGACGCGCCGCTGACGGAGCGCGACCTTGCTCTGTACATCGTCCCGGACGAGACCCTGGCCAGGCGGCTTCCGCACTGGAAGGCGCATGACCGCGACATACGCATCTACATCGACAATCCGAAGCCCTTCGGCCGCAAGTTCGTGTCAGCCCGAATCCGCGCGGCGCTGCTCAACGGCAAACTCGGCCACGTGACCGGCCATGCCACGATCGTCGTCGATCGGTTGCTGGCCACGATCGAATGCGACACCGGCGGCTATTCCGTTCACCTCATCGCCTTCGCCAAGCCGGCGACCATCGGCCCTGTGCAGGCGGCCGAGAACCACGGCTGCGGATGACGGTGAGCTAGGCCGGTCGCGTCCTCTTCAGCTTGCGCACGCAGGCCTGCAGCAGTTGCGCGCGCTCGCTGGAAAGGCCGCCGGCCTTCAGCTCGGCCAGCGCCCCGGCCAGGGGCTCGCCGGCATGGCGGACACCGAGTTTCCAGACTTCAGAGCGGACGTCGGCCTCGCTCGCGCCGGAGGGCAGCCAGGAGAAAAGGCTCATGAGGCAATCCCGCCGCGCATCTAGACGGCTACTGGCAAGGCTGGGGCCTTATTGGCTCTGGAGGTCGCCGCGTGGGCCACGGAGATATTGGTCCCGGGGTCAGTCCCGCGGACTTCGACCACCGCGCCGAGCTGCTTGGCCAGGGCTTGGACGATGCTGGTGCCGAGCCCCGCCTTGGCCGGCTCCGCGCCCCCGGGCGGCATGCCCACGCCGTCATCGGCCACGGACAGGGTCCACCCCCCGCCGGCCACCTTGTAGCCCACGACGATGTGCCCGCCCCGGCCATCAGGGAAGGCGTGTTTCAGCGCATTGATCACCAGTTCGGTCACCACAAGGCCCAGGCTGACCGACACTTCCGGCGTCGCAACGCCCTCGTCGGCCCGCACCTCCAGCGTCAGCTTCTTGTGGTCGTGGATCATCGAAGCGGCGATGCTCCCGCACAACTCCGTGAAATAGCGGCGCAGCTCGACGTCGCCGACATTGGAAGCCGCCAGCTGATGCTGCAGCGCCGCCACCGACATGACCCGGCTGTGGGCGTCGAAAAGGTAGCTCTTGGTCTCCGGCGACGGCACGCGGCGCGCGCTCTGCATCAGGACGCTGGCGATGATCTGCAGGCTGTTGGCGACGCGGTGCTGCAACTCCTGGAACAGGATCGCCTTTTCGCGCAGCAGGTCATCCTTCAGGCGCTCGGCGAGGCGCGCGTCGGTGACGTCGGACACCGCCAGCAGCAGGCGGATGTTCCCCGGATCGCCGTAGTCCAGCATGTGGGCGGTGATCACCAGCCGGCGGGTGGCGCGTCCGTGGCGGTCCAAATCCATCTCATAGGCGTCGATATCGGCAGCGCCGGACAGCGTCGCCTTCAAGAGCGAGCGCAGTTGCGGCACGTCCCATTCGCCCGATCCCATCGCGAACAGCGAGACACCGGTCAAGTGCGTGGGATCGATCTTGAAGGCCCGCGAAAAGGAGTCGCTCGCGGCGATCACCGTGAGGGCTCCGTCAAGCAGCAGGATCGGCGCGTCCGATGTCGCCACCAGCGCCAGCGCAAGGCTGTGGGTGACGGCTGGAAGAACCGGTGAATCGTTGGCCATTGAGGCCCCAAGCGCCCGCCGGAGACTCGCGAAGCGAAAGCCATTCCCGGCGCTAGTATCGAAGGATCGCGTTAAGCCCGTCCCTGGGCATATCTCAATGCGTCCAGATATTATCATATCACGATTTGGACCGCTCCGGCGGCTTATCTGCCAATCCGCCGCGGCGCCTCGGCGGGCCTGGACAAGGCAAAGCTCCGGCCGCGCGCAGGCCAGGACGCTCCATCGCAGCCTCGACAGTGCCCAGGAAAATCGTCCTGACTGAAATTGCGCGCCGCTGCGCCGCTACCTCACGCTCGACCAGGGCCGCGACAGCAGGGTCGCGCAGTTGATCAGCCCGACCAGGGAATAGGTCTGCGGATAGTTCCCCCACAGTTCCTTGCCGTCGAAGGTGATGTCTTCCGAGAGCAGGCCGGCCTTGGTGCGCCGGCTGAGCATCTCTTCGAAGAGCTGGCGGGCTTCGTCGGTGCGGCCGGAGAGGTGCAGCGCCTCGATCAGCCAGAAGGTGCAGAAGTTGAAGGCGGTCTTGGGCTCGCCGAAGTCGTCCGGCAAGGCGTAGCGCAGCATGAATTCGCCTCGCCGCAGGCCCTTTTCCACCGCCTCCATGGTGGCCAGCATGCGCGGGTCGTCCGGTGCGATGAACCGCACGTCGACCAGCTGCAGCAGGCTTGCGTCCAGCTCGTCGCCGCCGAAGGTCGAGGCGAAGCGGCCGAGGCTCTCGTTCCAGGCTTCGCGCTCGATGGTGGCGCGGATCTGGGCGGCGCGGCCGTTCCAGAACTCGGCGCGGTCGGCGAGACCGAGGCGGCGGGCGGCGTTGCCCAGCCGGTCGCAAGCCGCCCAGCACATCACCGAGGAATAGGTGTGCACCGCCTCCCGGCCGCGGAACTCCCAGAGGCTGGCGTCAGGCTGGTCGTGCAGTTCGAAGGCGCGGTCGCCGACCCACTCCAGGGCCTTGAAGTCCTCCACCGCGGCGGGCCTGAGCAGGCGCTCGTCGAAGAAGGCCTGCACAGTCGAGAGCACGATCTGACCGAAAACGTCGTACTGCATGTGCTCGTGGGCCTGGTTGCCGACGCGCACAGGCCCCATGCCGCGGTAGCCGTTTAGGTCCGGCGCCACCCGTTCGGTCAGCACCGGCTCAAGTCCCACCCCATAGACCGGCTGCACGCGTCCGCCCGCCGCCACCTGGTCCACGAGGTTGCGCAGGTAGACCAAGTAGTTCTCCAGGATGTCCGCCGCGCCGAGCCGGTTCAGCGCCTGGACCACGTAATAGGCGTCGCGCAGCCAGCAGTACCGGTAGTCCCAGTTACGGGCGACCTCGCCCGGCTCGACCGCATGCTCGGGGATCGAGGTGGTCAGCGCCGCCACGATGGCGCCGGTGTCCTCGTGCGCGCAGAGCTTCAGCGTGATCGCCGCCCGGATCACCGCCTCCTGCCACTCCAGTGGCACGGACAGGGTGCGCACCCAGCGGCGCCAGTAGTCGGTGGTCTCGCGCAGCATGCGCAAGGTGGTGGTGGTTATGTCATCCGGAAAGCCCTCGTCGGGGCCGAGGAACAGCGCGATCGGCTCCTCCAGCCGGAACAGCCGCTCATCCAGCACATGGCTGATCGGCCCGTCGGTGGTCATGCGCAGGGTGGTCTCGCCGCCCACATAGCGGATGTGGTTGGACCCGTTGGTGGTGACGGCCGGGGCCTGTCCATAATTCACCATCGGTCGCAGCTTGATGCGGATGCGCGGCGTGCCCTCGACCGGACGGATCAGGCGCACGAAGGCCAGAGGCCGGTATTGGCGGCCGAACTGCCGGTAGCGCGGGCAGAAGTCGATGATCTCCAGCTTGCCGCCCGTAGAGTCGGTGATCTCGGTCACCAGGATCGGGGTGTTGCGCCGGTAGGCCTGGGCTGTCGCCGCGCAGTTTTCCACCTCCACGGACCAAAGGCCGTGGGCGTCCTCACCGGCGTCCAGATCGGCGCCGCCCAGCAGGGCGGAGAAGAACGGATCGCCGTCGACCCTGGGCGCACAGGCCCAGACGAAGCGGCCCTTCTGGTCGATCAGCGCGCTGGCCGCGCAATTGCCGATTGGGAAGAGCTCCAGGTTTTGACTCAAGCGGCTTCCCCCACGCGTTGCGGCCTCATGTCGGGGTCCCGACTCTTTTCGCCCACCTTGGCTATTAACGCGCCTTGATCAGCTTGGCTCCGCAAGCCTAAGCCTCAACCCATGATCCGAGCGCGCAGAGCCAGAATCGTCGCGACCCTGGGTCCGGCCAGCCGCGGCGTCGACAAGGTGCGCGAATTGGCGATGGCCGGCGCCGATGTCTTCCGGGTCAATTTCAGCCATGGAATCCATGCCGATCACGCCGCCACCATCGCCTCGGTGCGCGAGGCCGAGGCCGTCGTCGGCCGCCCGCTGGCGGTGCTGGCCGACCTGCAGGGCCCGAAGATCCGCCTGGGCGAATTCGCCCACGGCGCCATCCGGATCAAGCGCGGCGACCATCTTCGCCTCGACCTTCGCGCCACGCCGGGCGACGCCGCGCGGATCGGCGTGCCGCATCCGGAGGTGTTCGCGGCCCTGCGCAAGGGCGCCTCGGTGCTGCTCGACGACGGCAAGGTGCGCTTGAGGGTGGTCGAGCATGGACCCAATTTCGCCGAGACGGTGGTGGAGGCGGGCGATCAACTCTCCGACCACAAGGGCCTGAACCTGCCGGGCCTGGCCATCCCGATCCCGGCGCTGACCGAAAAGGACCGCACGGACCTAGCATTTGCGCTGGGCGAGGGCGTCGACTGGGTGGCGCTCTCCTTCGTGCAGCGGGCCTCCGACATGGCCGAGCTGCGCAGCATCGTGCAGGGCCGCGCCAAGGTGCTGGCCAAGATCGAGAAGCCCTCCGCCTTGGAGGCGCTGGACGAGATCCTCGACCTCTCTCAGGCGATCATGGTCGCGCGCGGCGACCTTGGCGTCGAAATGGCCCCGGAAGAGGTCCCTGTCGTCCAGAAGCAGCTGGTCCGCGCGGCGCGCCTGCGGGGCATCCCGGTTGTCGTGGCGACCCAGATGCTGGAGAGCATGATCCACTCGCCGACGCCCACCCGCGCCGAGGCCTCCGACGTGGCCGGCGCGGTCTATGAAGGCGCCGACGCTCTGATGCTTTCCGCCGAAAGCGCGGCGGGCGACTATCCGGTCGAGGCGGTGGCGATCATGGACCGGATCATCACCCGGGTGGAGCGCGACGCGCGCTGGCCGGAGCTGATGCGGGCGGAATATCCGGTGGAGGACGCCGACGCCGACGCCCTGGTGGCCGCCGCCCGAAAGGCCGCGGAGGCCGCGTCCACGGCCTGCCTGGTGGCCTTCACCACCACCGGTCAGACGGCGCTGAGGCTCGCCCGCGAGCGCCCTCTGCAGGCGACGCTGGCCCTGACGCCCAGCCTCGACACCGCCCGGCGTGCGGCGCTGATCTGGGGGGTCGAGCCGCGCGTGGTGCCGGAACCCTCCGACCCGGAAGAGCTGGCGCGGGTGGCCATAGAGATGGCGGTGCAGACGGGGCTCGCCGGCCCCGGCCAGCGCATCCTGATCCTCGCAGGCTTTCCGATGGGATCGCCGGGCGCGGCGAACATCCTGCGCATCGCCCACGCACCCTTCCCGCGCTAGCGGACGATCAGGCGGCGGCGGTCGCTGGCCTCGACCAGGATGCGATTGCCGTGGCGCTCGATCGCCAGATCGACCAGGTCCTCGCCCACCTGCAGGCCGTCGATCCACAGCCGGTCGATGCCGATGGGCAGGCGCGGATCGGTGACGGTGATCGCTTTGCGGGTGATCTCCAGGCCCAGACAGGCCTGCAGCATCATGAACACCGACCCCGCGGCCCAGGCCTGCGGCAGACAGGCGACGGGATAAGCCACCGGCGGCTCGCCGGCGAGGCGCGGGAAGCCGCAGAACAGCTCCGGCAGGCGCATCTCGAAATTGACCGCGGTCTCGAAGAGCGCCGCCATCAGGGCCACCACGCCCGTGCGCTCGCCATAGTGCGACAGGCCCATGGCGCAGAGCGCGGTGTCGTGCGGCCAGACCGAGCCGTTGTGGTAGCTCATCGGATTGAACCGCGCCTCCCCCGTGGCCAGGGTCCGCACGCCCCAGCCCGGTGCGAAGTCGCGCGACAGCAGGTGGCGGCCGACCCGCGCGGCCCGTTCCGGCGAGACCAGCTTGGCGAACAGCAGGTGGCCCGGGTTTGACGCCAGCACCTTGCAGGGCTCGCCCGAGCCGTCGATGGCGATGGCGTAGAAGCCCTTGTCCTCCATCCAGAACCGCGCCTCCACCGCCGTGCGGATGCGCTCGGCGCGGGCGGACCAGACGGCCGACATCTGCGGCTCGGCCCGCAGGGCGGCCAACCTGGCCATCGCCTGGTAGGCGGCGAAGGCGTAGCCCTGCACTTCGACAAGCGCGATGGGGCCGGTGGCGAAGCGGCCGTCGGAATGGAAGACCGAGTCCTGGCTGTCCTTCCAGCCTTGGTTGGCAAGGCCTGAGTCCCGGCCGCGAGCGTAGTCGATCAGGCCATCGCCGTCGGTGTCTCCGTAGTGCTCGATCCAGCCCATGGCCGCCTCGAGGTGCGGCCAGATGGCGTCGATGAACTCGAAATCGCCGGTTCGATCGGCGTAGGCGCCCGCCAGGGCCACGAACAGCGGCGTGGTGTCGACGCCGCCGTAATAGCAGCCGAAAGGCACCTCCCCGAGCTCAGCCATCTCGCCGAGCCGGGCCTCGTGCATGATCTTGCCCGGCGCGGAATCGCGGAAGGCCGAGACCTCCGTGGCCTGGCGCGAGGCCAAGTAGGCCAAGACCCCCTTGGCCAGCGACGGGTCGAGCCACAGCACCTGCCAGGCGGTGATGATCGCGTCCCGTCCGAAGGTGGTCGAGAACCACGGGATGCCCGCGTAAGGGTAGGGTCCGGTCGTCAGCTCGGTGGTCAGGAGCGCCAGGTCAGACCGCGACTTGGCCATCCAGTCGGAGAACAGCCGCCCGGAACTGCGCAGCCTCGCTCCGTGCCGCCGCCGGGCGCGCATGGAGAACCGCGCCAGGGCCGCGTGTTTGCGGAACCGCTCGCGGGTCGGCGTCGGGCCCGGCTCCAGCCCCACCTCCACGTAGAGCTCAAGGTGCGACTCCGGCGCCAGGGGGTACATGAACTCCGCGCGATGCTCGCTGAGGCGGAAGGGCGGGTCGGAGAAACTGATGACGCTGGTCCGGTCGATGCCGTCGAGGCCGGTGTAGCGCACGGAGACCGAACGGCCATCGAACTCGGCGGGGTGCTTGTAGCCGCGCTTGGCCCTCTTCAGCCCGCGCACCTCGAACATGTCCCGGAAGTCGGCATCGAACTCGATCACCAGCGGGAGGATCACCTCATCGCGGCTGTAGTTGACCATCGAGATCCGCTCGAAAAGCCGTTGGCCCCAAAGATACCGCTTGCGCGAGATGTGCAGGACGCCCGGCGGCGCCACGGGCCCGCCGGACACCGGCAGATGCTGATTGGTGCTGTGCGAAGTGAAATAGACGTTGTCCTGGCCGAGCGCCGCCGACAGCAGGGATGGACGTTCCGTTCCCAACGACAGGGTGAAGCGCGACAGGATGCGGGTGTCGTTGTGGAACAGACCGTCGCCCAGCCCCAGGATATCGCCCAGGCTGTCGGCCACCAGGAAGATGTCGCTGTCCTTCAGCGCGTAGAGCTGATGCGGGACGCGCGGTTCGCTGGTTTCGCCGAGAGAGGCCGTCTTGGCCTCCGGCGCCGGCTGCAGGTCGTCCATCCGCTACCTCATTCGGCGGCGAGGCCTACGTCCGCCTCGCGGGACTCCCCCAGCCGGGCATAGAGGTCGAGGTAGCGGCGCGCCATGGCCGTGGCCGAGAAACGTTGCTCGAAGCGCAGGCGGATGGCGTGGCGGTCCAACTCGGGCAGCCGGCCGACGGCGGCGATGGCGTCAGCGTCGGTGCGCACGATGAAACCGGTCAGCCCGTCTTCGACCACCTCCGGCACCGAGCCGCAGTCATAGGCGATCACCGGCGTCCCGCAGGCCATCGCCTCGATCATCACCAGGCCGAAGGGCTCGGGCCAGTCGATGGGGAAGAGCAGGGCGTCGGCCCCGCCGAGGAAGGCCGACTTTCCGCCGTCGCCGATTTCGCCGATGAACTCGATCAGCGGATGGACGAGCAGGGGCTCGATCTGCTCCTCGAAATAGGCGCTGTCCGCCGCATCGACCTTGGCGGCGATCTTCAGCCGCCGCCCAGTGGCGATGGCGATGGCGATCGCCCGGTCCGGCCGCTTCTCCGGCGAGATGCGGCCGAGGAACGCCAGGTAGCCCTCGCCTGCCGGATGGAAGCGGTAGATATCGGCCCGCACGCCGTGCTGCACCGTCGCCGCCCAGTTGGCGAACGGCAGGGGCTTGCGCTGGCTGTCGCTGATCGAGACCAGGGGGAAACGCGGCCAGCGCTGGTAGACGCCGGGCAGGTCCTTCAGGTCGAGCCGGCCATGCAGGGTGGTCACCGTGCGGCCAGCCCAGGTCTCGAAGAATGGGAACTGGATCAGGTCGGTGTGGAAGTGGATCACGTCGAACTCGTCGGCGCGGCGGCGCACCTCGGCCAGCAGCGACAGGTGGGCGGCGAGGTCCGACTTCAGCGGCGCCGGATCCAGCCGGATCGCCTGGTCGCGAACCGGCGCCAATCGCGCCTTGGTCACCGCATCGGCGCTGGCGAACAGGGTGACGTCGTGTCCCAGCTCCACCAGAGCGTCGGTGAGATGGGCGACCACACGCTCGGTCCCGCCATAGAGGCGCGGCGGGACGGCTTCATAGAGCGGGGTCACCTGGGCGATCTTCATGGCGGGCTCTGTGCACTGGGGGCTGCGGCCGACGTCCGGGCGCGCGCCATCGCGCCCCCGCACAGAATGTCTATGTTCAACGCGCCCGTTGGTTCCCGGATGACGGCGTTTTTCTTGGCCTCCGGTCGATCCTGCGGAGCCCTCTGTCGTCCACTGCGCTATGAGCGGGCAAATGCTCGAAATCTTTCCAGATTCAGACGAACTCGCCGACGCCGCCGCAGCCGCGGTCACAGCGACGCTTTCCGAGGCCCTCGCCGCGCGCGGCCACGCCAGCCTGGTCGGCACCGGCGGCCGCTCGCCGGGTCCGGTCTACGACCGCCTGGCGCGCACACCCATCGACTGGGCGCATGTGGCCGTTACCCTGTCCGACGAGCGGCACGTCGATACGGATTCGCCCAACTCCAACGGCCGCCTGTTGCGCGAGCGGCTGTTCGTCGGCGAAGCGGCCGCGGCCCAGTACCTGCCGCTCACCGACTACGCCGAGCCGGCCCTGAGGCGGCTCATGCCGTTCGATGCGGTGATGCTCGGCATGGGCGAGGACGGCCATATCGCCTCGCTGATCCCCGGCAGCCCGGTGATCGCCCTGGCCATGGACCCCAAGGGCGCGGCGCTGACCGCGGAGTCGCCGGAAGGCTTCGGATCACCGCCGGTGGCGCGGATCACGCTCACCTTGTCCGCGTTGTTACAAAGCCGCGCCATCTTCCTCTTGATCGCCGGTGAGGCTAAGCGGCAGGTGGTCGAGAGCGCCCTCACCGGCGGCGACGAGCCGATCGCAGCGATCCTTAACCAGGACCATGTCCCGGTCAGGATATTCTGGACGCCGAACTAGACGAAGGACAGTCCATGCATCCGGTCACGGCGGAAGTCACCGAACGGATCATCGAGCGCAGCCGCGAGACCCGCGCCGGCTACCTCGCCGGCGTCGAGACCGCGCGCGCGGCCGGGACCGGCCGGGCGAAGCTCTCCTGCGCCAACTGGGCCCACGCCTTCGCCGCCGAGAGCGACGCCGACAAGAAGACCCTGCGCGATCCGACCGCGCCCAACATCGGCATCGTCAGCGCCTACAACGACATGCTCTCGGCCCACCAGCCGCTGGAGCGGTTCCCAGCGATCATCAAGGCCGCCGCCCGCGAGATGGGCGCCGCCGCGCAGTTCGCCGGGGGCGTGCCCGCCATGTGCGACGGCGTCACCCAGGGCCGTCCGGGCATGGAGCTGTCGCTGTTCTCCCGCGACGTGATCGCCATGGCCACCGCCGTCGCCCTGACCCATGACGCCTTCGACGCGGCCCTGCTGCTCGGCGTCTGCGACAAGATCGTGCCCGGCCTGACCATCGGGGCGCTGGCGTTCGGCCACCTGCCCGTGATCTTCGTGCCTGCCGGACCGATGACATCGGGCATTTCCAACGGCCAGAAGGCCAAGGTCCGCGCGCTCTACGCCCAGGGCCAGGCGACCCGCGAGGAGTTGCTCGACAGCGAGATGGCCTCCTACCACGGCCCCGGCACCTGCACCTTCTACGGCACCGCCAACTCCAACCAGATGATGATGGAGATGATGGGCCTGCACCTGCCGGGGTCGGCCTTCGTGCATCCCAACACGCCCCTGCGCGACGCCCTGGTCGCCGCGGCGTCCCGTCGGGCCGTCGAGATCCGCGACGGGACCAACGCCTATGCGCCGATGGGCCAGGTCGTGGACGAGAAAAGCCTGGTGAACGCGCTGGCCGGACTGCTCGCCACCGGCGGGTCGACCAACCACACCCTGCATTTGATCGCCATGGGCCGAGCCGCCGGCGTGCAGCTGACCTGGGAGGATTTCGACGACCTCTCCCGCGTCACTCCACTCCTGGCGAGGGTCTATCCCAACGGGACAGAGGACGTGAACGCCTTTCAGGCGGCCGGCGGCATGGCATTCGTGGTGCGCCAGTTGCTGGACGCCGGTCTCGCCCACGACGACGTCATGACCGTGGCCGGGCCGGGTCTGCGCCGCTATCAGACTGAGCCCTTCCTGGAGGACGGCAAGCTCACCTGGCGCGAGGGCCCGGCGGCCTCGCTGAACGCCGACATCCTGCGACCGGTCGACAACCCCTTCCACGCCCAAGGCGGCCTTCGCCTGCTGAACGGGGCCCTGGGCCGCGCGGTGATGAAGACCTCGGCGGTGAAGGCGCAGGACCTGACGGTCGAGGCGCCGGCCATCGTGTTCGAGGACCAGGACGCGCTGCAGGCCGCCTACCATCGCGGGGAACTCAACAGGGACTTCATCGCGGTGGTCCGCTTCCAGGGGCCGCGCGCCAACGGCATGCCGGAACTGCACAATCTGACGCCCCCGCTCGGCGTCCTGCTGGACAAGGGCTTCAAGGTGGCCTTGGTCACCGACGGGCGGATGTCGGGCGCCTCGGGCAAGGTTCCGGCGGCGATCCACGTGACGCCGGAGGCCGCCGACGGCGGCGCCCTGGCCTATGTCCGCAACGGCGACGTGATCCGCGTCGATGCGCTGAAAGGGACTCTGGAGATCAAGGTGGACGAACACGAATTGAGGGCCCGCCCGCGCGCCGCCTGCCCGCCATCGGGCCCCGGCTATGGCCGCGAGCTGTTCGGCATGATGCGCCGCGCCGCCTCCACCGCCGACACCGGCGCCTGCAGCCTGTTCGAGGCCGCCTGATGAAGCCCTACTACGCGGGCCTGGTCGGCGACGTCGGCGGGACCAATGCGCGTTTCGCGCTGATCGACGGCGAAGGCCGGGTGCGCAACCTGCACATCTACCCGGCGGCGAAATTCGCCAGTCTCAACGACATCATCGCCGACTACCTGGAACGGACCATGGGGTCCAAGCGACCCCCCAGAGCGGCGATCGCGGTGGCTGGGCCGGTGCTGGACGGCGAGATCGAGTTCACCAACCTTTCCTGGCAGGTCTCCGAGGGCGAGCTCCTGGCGCAGTTCGAGTTCGAGGCCGTGCGCCTGATCAACGACTTCGCCGCCCAGGCGCTGGCCTGCCCGATGCTGGGCGCCGACGCCTTGAAGCCGCTGGGCCCGGCGATCCGCGGAGCCGTCGACGCACCCATGGTCGTGCTGGGGGCCGGCACCGGCTTCGGCGTCGCTGGCCTGGCGCGCAGCGAGCGCGGCGACATGGCCGTCGCCACCGAGGGCGGCCACGCCGCCTTCGCGCCCTCCGACGACGTGGAGGTGGAGATCTGGAGCCAGTTCCGCGCCGTACACGGGCGCGTCTCAATTGAGCGCATTCTGTCCGGCCGCGGTCTCTTCGAGCTCTACGGCGTTCTGGCCGGCCTTCGGCAGACCGAAGCCACCCTGGAGAACGAGAAGGCGGTCTATGAGGCCGCCGGCAGGGGCGACGCGCTCGCGGCCGAAACCCTCGACCGGTTCTGCGGCATCCTGGGCTCAGTGGCCGGCGACCTGGCCTTGAGCTTCGGCGCCCGCGGCGGGGTGTTCATCTCCGGCGGCATCGCCCCGCGCATGGCCGAGCGCCTGGCCGCCGGCGACTTCCGCGCGAGGTTCGAGGACAAGGGTCGGCTCGGGGCCTATATGCGCCAGATTCCGACCTCGCTGGTGGTGCATCCCTACCCTGCGATCATCGGCGCCGCCCGCGAACTGGGGATGATGGAGCGTCTATGACCCTCGACGAGATCCTGGGACTCTCGCCGGTCATCCCGGTCCTGATCATCGACGATATCGAGGACGCCGTGCCGCTCGGCCGCGCCCTGGTCGCCGGCGGCCTGCCGGTGCTGGAGATCACCCTGCGTACGCCCGTGGCGCTGGACTGCATCGAACGGATGGCCGGCGAGATCGAGGGCGCGGTCGTCGGCGCCGGCACGGTGATCAGCCCCGCCATGCGCAAGGCGGTCGCCGCGGTGGGCGCGAAGTTCTGTGTGAGTCCCGGCCTGATCGATGGCGAGACCGCGGGCGGCCCTGCGCCGCTGCTGCCGGGCGTCGCCACGGCCACCGAATTGATCGCCGGCATCGCGGCCGGCTTCACCTGCTTCAAGCTGTTCCCGGCCAACATCGCCGGCGGCGTCGACGCCCTGAAAGCCTTCGCCAGTCCGTTCCAGCAGGCGCGCTTCTGTCCCACCGGCGGGGTCAGCGCCAGGAATGCAGCCGACTACCTGGCGCTGCCCAACGTCGTCTGCGTCGGCGGCAGCTGGGTCGCGCCCGCCGAGGCCGTGAAGGCCGGCGACTGGGGCCGGATCACCGCGCTCGCCCGCGAGGCCCGCGCGCTGGCGCCCGTCTGAAGGTCGATCGCGTGGCCCAGACCAACGAGCAGCTCCGCTGGGAGATCACCGCCGACGCCCGGCCGGGCGAAGCCGGCTTGGCCATCGTCAGCGTGCTCGGCAAGAACGCCATGGCGCCGGAAGTGGCCTTCGACATGCAGGTCGAATGGCTGCCGGGCGCCGAGGCCGCCGACGTCGAGGGCCGCGCCCTGATCATCCTCAGCCTGCTGTTCAAGGAACTGGCCGACGAGTGCGAGCGCGTGGCCGGCGAGCGGTTCGAGCGCGGCTAGCGCCCCAAGAAGACGCCCACCCGCCGTTCCGCGACGGAGCGGACGCCTTCCTTGTAGTCCTCGGTGTCGCGCAGTACGCCCTGCTCGGCGGCCTCGACGCCGGTCTGGGCGCGGACGGCGGCCGCCAAGTCCCCGCGCAATGTCTTGCGTGTGGCGATCAGGGCGAGCGGCGCGTTCTCGGCGATCTCCTGGGCCAGGCGCAGGGCCGCGGCGCGCAGCTCCTCGAGCGGCACGACCTCGTCCACCAGGCCCCAGGCCAGGCCATCCTCGGCCTTCACCCGACGACCGGTCAGGCACATCAGCTCGGCCTTGGTCGGACCGACGAGGCGCGGCAGGGTGTGGGTCAGGCCGAATCCAGGATGGAAGCCCAGCTTCACGAAATTGGCGGCGAACCGCGCGTCGGGCGAGGCGATCCGGAAGTCGGCCATCACCGCCAGGCCCAGGCCCGCGCCGATGGCGGCGCCCTGGACGGCGGCCACGATGGGCTTCTTTGCCGAGAACAGCCTGACCGCCTGGTCGTAGAGGGGGTTCACCGAACCCAGCCCGCCGGCGCTTTCGCTGCGGACCAGGTCGGCTCCGGCGCAGAAGTTCTTGCCCTCGGCCTGCAGCACCGAACAACGCAAGGCCACCTCGCCATCGATGGCGTCCAGCGCGTCAGCCAGGTCGCGCATGAAGTCGACGCTGACGTGGTTGTTCGGCGGCTTGTCCAGGGTCACGACCGCCACGTGGCCGTCGATCTGAACCGTGATGTGATCTCCGAACTTGCCCTGCATCAGCGTCGTGTCCCCAATAGATTCCTCGCCACCACCCACTTATGGACTTCGGTGGGGCCGTCATAGATGCGCATGGTGCGAAGCTTTGCCTGCATCAGGCTGAGCGGCAGCTCCTTGGTCATGCCCATGGCCCCGAACGCCTGCATGGCCCGGTCGACCGTCTCATAGGCCATCTCGGTGGCGTACCATTTGATCATCGAGATCTCGTTGCGGACATCGCGGCCCTGGTCGAGCTTCCAGGCGCAGTCGTAGGTCATCAGCCGCGTGGCGTGGATCTTGGTCGCCGCCTCCGCCACCCAGAACTGCACCGCCTGGCGTTCGCTGAGCGGCAGGCCGAAGGTCTTCCGCTGCGGCGCGTATTCGATGACCATGTCCAGGGCCCGCTGAGCCATGCCCACTGACCAGGCCGCCATCTGGATGCGCCGGGTGCCGAGCCGGGTCTGCATGGGCGCAAAGCCCTGACCCTCCGTCCCGAGCAGCTTCCAGCCCTCGACCCTGCAATCCTCAAGCGCGATCTCGTAGGTGTAGGCGCCACCGATCATCGGGATGCGGCGCAGGACGTTGAAGCCCTTCGTGCCCTTGTCGACGAGGAAGGCGGAAATGCCGCCGCGGGCCCGCTTCTCCTGGTCGGTCACCGCCATCAAGATGGTGAAATCGGCGTCGGCCGCTCGAGAAATCCAGATTTTCCGGCCGTTGATAACCCAATCGTCTCCGTCTCTCACAGCCCGCGTGGTCATGCCGGCGGGGTCGGAGCCAGCGCCCGGCTCGGAGATTCCGATGGCCGAGACGGTCTTCCCGGCGACATAGGGCGCGAGGTAGGCGGCGCGTTGCCGCTCATCCACCGTCTGCATCAGCATGCGCAGGTTCGGGCTGTCCGGCGGAAGCGTGTAGGGCGTGACACAGCGGCCGATCTCTTCCTCGACGCCGACCATGGCGGTCATCGGCAGGTCGGAGCCGCCGACGTCCTCCGGGGCGTCCAGGCCGAAGAGACCGAGCTCGTGGGCGACCTTGTCCAGCCGGGCGTGCTCGTCCGGCCCGATGCCCAGGCCCTTGCCGTCGGCCTCGCGGGCGAGGGTGGCGGCCTCCAGCGGCATTAGCTCGTCGCGGACGAAGTTGGCCACCAGGTCCTTGAGCATCCGGTGCTCTTCGGCGAGTTCGAATTCCATGGCGTCCCTCGTCTTATCCTTGCTTGTCTCAGGCCAGGTGGCCGACGGCGGCCTGCAGGCTCGCCAGATGTTCGTCGTAGCGCGCCTCAAGCCGCGCCACCGGCCCGCCGATCCCCAGCGCCAGCCGCCGACCGTTTGGCGCGCCCGGCGCCAGGACGGCGATCATGCCAGTCCCATCGGCGAACAGGTGGCGCGAGAAGACGTGGCGCTGGTGGCGGATCGCAGCGATGTCGGCCATCAGGTCGGGCAGGTCGAGCCGCGCGGCGGGCTCAGCGATGTTGATCCGCCGGACTAGCAGGTCGATCTCCGCGTCGCCCAGCGCGCTCAGCAGCAGGCGTCCGATACCGCAGCGACCCAGGGGCCGCACCGAACCCGGCGCCGGCGCATAGGCCACCGGTTGATCGTCGCCGCGCACCACATGCAGGTAGTGGGCGAAGAGGTCGCTGCGCGCGCCCAGGATGATGGTCTCGCCGGTAGCGTCGCGTAAGCGCCGCATCATCGGCAGGACATCGGCCGCGCCGAACAGGTCCTCCGCCACCCAGCGCCCCACCGCGGCGATGCGCATGGTCGGCAGGTAGGTCCGGCTTGGCCGGTCGTATTCGAGGTAACCCAGCACCACCAGGCTCTTCAGCAACGCCTGGGCGCTGGAGGTCGGATAGGCCAAGGCATCGGCGATCTCCTTCAGCGCCATCGGGCGGCGGGCGGCGTCGAACCGTTCCAGCACCTCGAAGACGCGACGGGCCGACTTGATGGCGGATGCGGTCAATCGTCGAGCCTCGCACTGCGCTTCCACATATGTGGAAATCTATTCCGCCATGCGAGACGCTCGGCGCCAAGGGCGCAGTTCTGCTAGTCGCGCGCAGCGGGTCCGGCGATGATGGACCATAAGACCCCGGCGGGGGCGTGGAAGGGAGGCCCACCTTGGCCAAGACGAAGCAGTTGGCGACGAAGGCGACAGGCCCCTTGAGCGGCGTGCGGATCATCGACCTGACCAGCGTGGTCAACGGCGCCTACGCCACCCAGATCCTCGCCGACCAGGGCGCCGACGTGATCAAGATCGAGGATCCGGGCGGCCGACGCGGCGGCGGCGGCGACATCATGCGCTATCCGGGCCACGTGCCGGAGGGCGCGCCGCGCGACATGGGCCCGATCTTCCTGACCATCAACCGTAACAAGCGCTCGGTGGTGCTGGACCTGAAGGACCCGAAGGCGCAGCGCGCGCTCTGCAAGCTGATCGAGAGCGCCGACGTCTTCGCCGCCTCGGTCCGCTACGAGGGGTTGAAGCGGCTAGGGCTGGCCTATGAGGACGTCAAGGCGATCAAGCCGGACATCGTCTATGTCCACGCCGCCGGCTACGGCTCGGACGGCCCCTATGCCGGCGAGCCCGCCTACGACGACCTGATCCAGTCGGCGTCCGGCCTGGCGGACGTCCTGCCGCGCACCGACGGCAACGACACCCCGCGCATCCTGCCGACGCTGGTGGCCGACAAGGTTTCGGGCCTGTTCATGGCCCAGGCGGTGACCGCGGCCCTGCTGCACAGGGCGCGCACCGGCCAGGGCCAGTTCGTCGAAGTGCCGATGCTGGAATGCGTCACCAGCTTCCTGCTGGTCGAGCATCTCTATGACCACGCCTTCGAGCCGTCGCTGGGGCAATGGGGCTATCCCCGGGTGGTCAACCCCCACCGCAAGCCCTTCAGGACGGCGGACGGCTACATCGGCCTTCTGCCCTATACCGACAGGCAGTGGGACCAGTTCTTCGAGGTCGCCGGATGGGGCGACAGCCTGGCCAAGGACCCGCGCTTCGCCGACTACGCCGCACGCGCCAAGCACACCCACGAACTCTATGGCCTGGTGGAGACCGTCACCGGGACCAAGACCACCGCCGAATGGCTGGCGCTGCTGAAGCCGCTATCAATTCCCGTCGTACGGACCAATCGGCTGGACGAGCTGGAGGACGACCCGCACCTCGCCGCAGTAGGCTTCTTCGAGCAGTACGAGCACCCCGACATCGGCAGCTACAAGCAGCTGAAGCCCCCTGTGAAATTCACCGGCTCGCCCGCCAACATCCGCCGCCATCCGCCCAGGCTGGGCGAGCACACCGACGAGATGCTGGCCGAATTCGGCATCGTGCTCGGCGAAGACGAACCGGCGTGAGTCGGTCATGCGCGTCCTGGTCATGGGCTCGACGGGGTCGGGCAAGTCGACCTTCGCCAGACGGTTAGCCCAGCGCATCGGCGCATCGCACATCGAGCAGGACGCCCTGAACTGGGATCCCAACTGGACGAACCTAAGCCAGACCGATCCGGAAAAGCTCGCCGCCCGGGTCCGGAAGGCCATCGCCGCGGAGGCCTGGACCGCCTGCGGCAACTATTCGGTGGTCCGCGACCTCTTCCTGGCGCGCGCCACCCATCTGATCTGGCTGGACTATGAGCGGCCGATCATCATGACCCGGGTGATCCGCCGCTCGGCAGCCCGCGCCATCGCCGGCGACGAGCTCTGGGAGGGCACCGGCAACCGCGAGGATGTCCGCAACTGGCTGGACAAGGAGCACCCGATCCGCTGGGCCTGGGACACCTTTCACTACCGCCGCACGTCCTATGAGCGGATTTTCGCCGACCCAGCGCTCGCACATATCCAGAAGCACCGCCTGCGCCGGCCACGCGAGGCCGATGCGCTGATCGACCGCCTGGTCGCCGAGGCCCTTCCCATCTGACGGCGCAGGTCTATTCTCTAGGCAGCGCCGACCATCAAGAGTCGGCCGGAGGATGTTTCCCATGGCTGCTCATTTCCCGATCCGATCCCTGACCGCGATTTCGCTGGTCCTCTCCCTGGCTGCGCCCGCCGCAGTGGCCCAGATCTCGTCGACCTACCACGCGCCCAAGAACGGCTGGGGCCAGCCCGACCTGCAGGGCACCTACACGACGGCCACCATCACGCCGCTGACCCGCGACCCGAAGCTCGGCGTGCGCAACGTCCTGACCAAGGCCGAGGCCGACGCCCTCGAACAGGCCACCCGCGATCAGATCGCCCGGGCCGATGCGCCGACCCCGCCGGAGGCCACGGTGAAGGACCTTAAGAACGCCGACTGCGGCCCGGACGGCATCTCGGGCTTCAACTGCGGCTACAATCAGGGCTGGAAGGATCCCGGCACCAAGCTGATCGACATCAATGGCGAGAAGCGCGCCTCGATCATCACCTCGCCGGCCAACGGTCAATTGCCTCCGAGGGTGGCCGCTACCGGCGGTGCGCGCCGTGCGGGCCGCACCGACAATCCGGAAGGCTTCAGCCTGGGCGAGCGTTGCCTGCTGTCATTCGGCTCCTCGGCCGGGCCGCCGATGCTGCCGCTGATGTACAACAACACCTACCAGATCGTGCAGTCGAAGGACGAGATCGCCATCGACGTGGAGATGGTCCACGACGTGCGCCACATCCGCCTCAACGCCGAGCACGGTCCGTCCAGCGTGAAGCTCTGGATGGGCGATTCCATCGGCCACTGGGAAGGCGACACCCTGGTCGTGGAGACCACCAACATGCGGCCCGAACAGGGGTTGCGGGGCGGCTCGCCCAACCAGAAGGTGATCGAGAAGTTCCGCCGCCTCGGGCCGAACTCGCTCTCCTACCAATTCACCGTCTCCGACCCCGACACCTACGCCGCACCGTTCTCAGGCGAGGTGGAGATGCGCACGACCAAGGGGCAGGTCTACGAATACGCCTGCCACGAGGGCAACTACGCGCTAACCGGCATGCTCGCCGGAGCCCGGGCCGAGGAAAAGCACCAGGCCGAAGCCGGCGGCGCGGCGAAGAGCGGCGGGGAATAGCCGCAACTTCCAGATCCCCCCGCTCAGGGGGCTCTACCCTCGCGGCATCGGCGCGAACACCGGGACCGGCGGGCCGCCTTCGGTCGGCTGGAACTTCACCTTCACCCGCAGGCCGATACTGAGGCCGTCGGGGGCGACGTCGACGAAATTGGTCAGGACCGCCGGGCCCTCGTCGAGGGTCACATAGCCGACGGCGTAGGGGCCGGTCGGCGAGCGGTGCATGACCGAGTAGGTGTAGATGACCCCTT
The DNA here is from genome assembly GCF_004799395.1 of Phenylobacterium sp. Classification (GTDB taxonomy): domain Bacteria; phylum Pseudomonadota; class Alphaproteobacteria; order Caulobacterales; family Caulobacteraceae; genus Phenylobacterium. Next base: position 543 of record NZ_SSMZ01000012.1, on the reverse strand, counting down.
CGCCCGGGCTCTCCTCCAGCACTGTATTGGCCGAGAGGCAGTGCGGGCACATCTTGCGCGGATACCAGTAGGCCTTGCCGCAGTCCTGGCACCGGCCGATCAGGAAGCGCCCCTCGCGGGCGGCGTCCCAGAAGGGCTTGGTCTCGACGGACACCATGGGCGCGGGGATCGGCCGGCTCATCGTCTGCTGTTCGGGCATGCTCAGCCCTCCCGTTCCATGATCACCGTCGCCGAGGCGTGGCGGGTGCCGAGCGAGCCCCCGGTGCCGTGGGCGATCGCCAAGTCGCAGCTCTGCACCTGCACCTTCGGATGCGCCTCGCCGCGCAGCTGGCGCACCGCCTCGATTACCTTGGTGATGCCGCCGCGGTTGGTGGGGTGGTTGTTGCACAGGCCGCCGCCGTCGGTGTTGAACGGCAGCTTGCCGACGCCCGAGATCAGGTTGCCATCGGCGACGAACCTGCCGCCGTCGCCCTTCTTGCAGAAGCCCAGGTCCTCGAGCTGCATCAGCACCGTGATGGTGAAGCTGTCGTAGATCGAGGCGTA
>NZ_SSMZ01000119.1 GCF_004799395.1 Phenylobacterium sp. | reverse complement strand
GCGACGGTCGGCCACAAGACCATCGACAAGAAGACCCATCATCCCCGGCGCAGGGCGCACCCGGCGGCGGCGGAGAAGCAGCCGTAGGGACCACGAGCTCTCACTCTCGCTGCGCGGGGGAGAGGAGGTCGCGGGTCAGCTTCCGGCGGCCGGCTGGACGCTGAGTTCGTTGTAGCCGGTGGCGGGGTCCAGCAGCCGGTGGAACTCGACGTCAGGCAGGTCGCCGATAACCAACTCGGCAGTGGTGTTGACGATGCAGCCCTGGAGGAGATGGCCGCCGATGCAGGACCCGTCGCGCCGCGAGAGGCCGATGTGGACGTGCAGGCCGTCGGCGCAGAGGGTCCCGCTCAGCGACACGATTTCCATGGGCTCGTTGAAGGCCGCGACGACCTCGGGCTCGCCTGTGGCTCCGGGCATCCTGAGGCGCGCGTGGGAGAGGCTTCCCACGCAGGAGAGGATGCAGCCGGCGCGAAGCGCGAGCGCCTCGGTGAGGCGCGCCAGCTCCGTCTTGAGATCGACCCCGGGCGTCAGGCGGACGGCAAGTGCGCGCATCAGTGTCGGCCCCTTCTCACGCACGCGGCCTTGGGCCACGCCATCACCGCATCGAACCACCGGCGCGGCCTCAGGCCCAGCGCGCACATGAAAAAGGCGCCCGGGCCTGCCGCGGCGCCCGTCGTCAGCCGCGCTGGCTTGACACCCGCCGATCAGGGAACGCCATTGCCGCCATGCCCAAGCCTGAGCGCCGTTCGATGACCGCCGCCTCGCCGGACGGCCGCGACCTCCTCGCGGCCTGGACCTGCGACGGCAAGCCGCCGCAGGACGCCATGGCCCAGGTCGCCACCCATCCGCGGTTCGCCTCGGCCGTGGTCGCCCTGGCGAGGTCGGCGGTCGAGATCACCGCGTCGCGTGCCAACACCGCGCACGCCAGCGTCGACGCCGGGCGATATGTCGCCAAGCTCGCGGCCATGTGGCTCGACGCGCGCGACGAACTCACCCTGCCGGCGCTCAAGCGGCTGTGCGCCGCCTCGGGCCTGCTCAGCCCCGGACGCGCGCGCGTTCCTGGTCTATCTTGAGCACATGGGCTTGATCGCGGTGGCGGAAGCGGGCGGCGGCAACCGGCCGGCGCGCTATGGCGCGACGCCGCGTTTCCGCGCCGACTGGATCGGGCACCTGCGCGGCCCGATCGCGGCCGCCGCGCGGCTGGCGCCCTCCGCGGGCGGGCTGATCGAGCGGCTCGACGTGCCCGCGGTCGCAGCGAGCTTCATCGAGATCCAGGGCGGCGCCCTGCTGAAGTCAGCGGTGACCTTGCCGCGTGGCGTGCCGGTGGTGGAGGCCTTCTACCATCCGTCCGGCGGCCTGGCGGTGCTCTCGCAGTTGATCGCCGGCGCAGCGGACGAGGCGCAGTTCCCCTCCCGGCGGCCAGTCGAGGTGCCGATCGAGCCCACGGCGCGGATGGTCGGCGTCTCGTCGTTGCAAATCCGGCGCGTGCTGAAGGGCGCGACCACCCAGGGCCTGCTGAGCGAGCACGCCAGCCCCGCCTACGCCCTCACCGAGGCGGCCGACGCGCCGCTGCGGTTCATCTACGGCGGCCAGTTCGTCCAGCTCCTCGGCCCGATCGCCCAGACCCTGGCCCGCCACCCGCGGTCCGCCTAGTCCGGCGCCAGCCCGCCGGCGGCGATCGCCGCGGCCGTCATATGCGCGAGTTGCTTGAGCTGCCGCCGGTCGCAGCGCTCGCCGAGCACGACGATGCGCCAGTAGAGGGGGCCGATCAGCAGGTCCGTCGTCGCGCGCCGGTCGACGTCAGCGCGCAACTCGCCCCGGGCGATAGCCCGGTCGATCAGCGCCTTGACCTTCTTCTCCCGCGCCATCTCCCCCGGCCGCATCGCTTCAGCCAGCGCCGGCTCGCGCGGGATCGCCGTATAGAGGTCGGGCAGGATGCTGCGCACCAGCGGGTGGCGCAGGAGGCGACGGCCGACCAGGAGCGCCGCGTAGAGGTCCGCCTCCAGCGAGCCCTGGTCGCCAGGATCGATCAGCGCGATGGTCGGCGCGGAGAGCCCCCGCACCAGGTCGGCGGCCATGTCGGCCTTGGAGCGCCAGCGACGATAGAGCG
>NZ_SSMZ01000118.1 GCF_004799395.1 Phenylobacterium sp. | reverse complement strand
CGCCATCTTGGCCGACGGCTGAGCCTGGCGCCCGTGGCGGCCAAGCCCATCGATCCCGCAGCCCTCGTCGCCGTCCGCCGCGCCGCCCACGAGGCGCGCACCGCCGCCGGCGAGCGCCGCTGGGCGCGCTTCCAGGCCGCCAACCGCGCCCGCTACGCCGGCCTCGCCGCCCGCAGGACGCCGCCAGGCCTCGCCCGCCTGCTGGCCCGCGCCAAGACGCCGGGACGGGTCATGCTGCTGCAGGCCAGCGGCCTCTGGGAGCCAGACCTGGAGATCAGCCTCGGCTCAACGCCCGGCCCGACGGTCAGCCTGAACGCCTATGTCCAGGCCGGCCCCGACCCGGCCGCCCAGCCACGGGCCCTGTTCGACCAGAGCTGGTATCTGGGAACCGCGCCGGCGCTGGCCGGCAGCCGCTGGGCGCCTCTGGCCCACTATCTGGTGGTCGGCGACGGCCACAACCTCAGCCCCCACCCGCTGCTGGACGGCCCAGCCTATCGCGCCCGCCACGGGGCCAGGATGGCGGCCGGACGATTGACCGCCCTGGAGCATTTCCTGTTCGAGGGCGCGGCCGCCGGGGCCAATCCGCATCCGCTGTTCGACGTGCGCCACTACATCGGCCAGTCGGACGAGGTGGCCGAGACCGGTGAGAACCCGCTGATCCACTATCTGCGCGCCGGCTGGCGCGAGGGGCTTGAGCCGCATCCGCTGTTCGCCGGGGACTGGTATCTGGAGCGTAATCCGGAGGCGCAGGCCGCCGGCGTCGCGCCGCTGCTGGACTACGCGACCAAGGGCGCGGCCGAGGGCCTTGATCCTCATCCGCTGTTCGAGACCGCCTTCTATCGCCGCCAGCGGCACGGCGGCCTGCGCGGGGAGCCCCTGAGCGATTACCTGCGGACCGGAGCGCGGGGCGGCAAGAGCCCGAGCCCGCACTTCAAGCCGACCTACTATCTGGAACAGGCCGGTGGCCAGCCGCTGGCCCACGCCAACCCACTGCAGCACTACCTGACGATCGGCGCCTTCGCAGGCCTGTGGCCGGCGCCGGACTTCGACGAGTCGGCCTATTTCGCCGCCCATCCGGACGCCGCCGAAAGCCCTTTGAGCGGTCTGGAGCACTGGCTGCGCCTCCGCACCGAACGCCCCGCCACCGGAGCCCCGATGGGTCACGCGGTCTCCGCCCAGACCCTTTTCGGCGACCTTCGCCGCGCGTCGGATCCGGACCCACAGGCCTATGGCGTCGCCGACTACGAGGCCCTGCGCCGGCCTCGCACCGTGACGCCGCCCAGCGCGCCGGTGCGGATGATCGCCCTGCGCCGCACGAGGGCGCCGGACTGGGTCGCGGTCGCCCGCGCGCTGCCCAACTACCTTGGCCACCTGCAGCCCCGGCTGCCGGCCCACGGTTTCAGCGATCCGACGGATCCCGCGGTCCTCGCCCAGGACGAGGCTCTGGCCGCCCGTTACGGCCTGACCGGCTTCTGCCACGAGGCCGCCAACACAGCGGATCTGGTCGCAATCGCCGGCGCGGCTTTCCCGTTCTGCCTGGCCTGGACCGGCAAGACGCCGCCCAAGGCCGTGTCGCCCCTCCTGGCCTCCGCCCACGCCCTCCGCGTTGACGGCAGACCCATCGTCCTGCTGTCCGCCGGCGCGGACCTCTCGGCCTGGCGCCAGCTCGGCGAGCTGTTCCTGATCCAGCGCGGCGGCCAGCCTGCCGCGGGCTTCGACGCGCGGCTGCCCGATCCGCTGACGTCCCGCGCCGCCGAAGGCCCGACGGGCCCGGTGATCAATCCCGACTTCCGCGGCCTGGCGCACGACGCCATGACCTTGGTGGCCGACCGGATGGCCGAGGCCCTGGACGACGACGAGATCCCGCTAGTGGTCGCCGCCCACGACACCACGCCCACGTCGCAGGACGCCCCGGTCATCTGGCAGGGCGCGAGCCCGGGGGCGCTGCAGGCCTGGCTGGAATCGGCCAGCGATGCGGTCCGCGGCCGCGACACCGATCGCCGCCTGGTCTTCGTGCACGCCTGGAATGACTGGGAGGGCGGCGCGGTCCTGGAGCCCGACCTGCGCTTCGGCCACGGCTGGCTGGAGGCCGCCGCCAACGCCGCCGACACGGACCTGCTGACATGACCGGCGAAGTGACGCTCGTCGGCTATCCCTTCCAGCCCACCGGCATGGCCGAGCACGCCCGCTCGACCTTTCGCGCCCTCCAGGCGGTCGGCGTCACGCCACGCCTGCTGGACGTGGCCGACGCCAACCGCGGTTTAGACCCCGACCTGGAACGCGACTTCGCCCCGCATCTGGTCCCGTCGCTGGGCGAGGGCGTGAACATCTTCGGCGTCAACGGCGACGAGGCCGCCCGCGTCATCGACAAGCTCGGCGAGGCGGCCTTCGCCAAGGGCTACAACATCGCCTACCCGGCCTGGGAACTGGCCCGCTACCCCGCCGAATGGGCCAAGGTGCTGGACCGCTTCGACGAGATCTGGGCGCCGTCGGCTTTTGTGCAGCAGGCCTTGCAAGGCGCGGTCTCGCGGCCGGTCCACCGCATGCCGCTGGCCGTCGAGCTGAAGCTCTCGTCCTTCCTCGGCCGCCGGTATTTCGGCATCCCGGAGGACGCCTTCGCGGCGGTTTTCTTCTTCGACTTCGCCTCCTTCGCCGACCGGAAGAACCCCTGGGCCGTGCTGGAGGCCTTCGAACGACTGGCGGCCAGGCGGCCCGAGGCCGACATCCACTGTGTGATCAAGTCCCGCGGCGGGCGCGACATGGACGAACAGCAGGCCGAATTGGAGGCCAGGCTCGCCGCGCTCGGGCCCCGCGCCCAGGCGCTCTACGGCGACATGAGCGACAACGAGATCAAGAACCTGATCCGCGTCGGCGACGTCTTCGTCTCCCTCCACCGCTCCGAGGGCTTCGGGCGCGGCATGGCCGAAGCCATGGCCATGGGCCGTCCGGCGATCGCCACCGGCTATTCCGGCAACCTCGACTTCATGCCCTCCGGGGCGGGCCTGCTGGTCGACTATGAGCTGGTCCCGGTCGCGGCCGGCGCCTATCCGCACGGCGAGGGCCAAATGTGGGCCGACGCCTCGCCCGAGCACGCCTCACGGCTCCTCGAACAGCTGATGGACGTTCCGGCGGCGGCCCGCGCCATGGGCGCGCGCGGCAAGGCCTTCATCGCCGAGCACTATTCGCTGCAGTCGGTCGGCCGGCGCGCACTGGAGCGGCTGAACGCGATCGGTCGCGCCTAGCGTTTCCGCCATCGCGGCGGATCGAGCGCCACATAGAGCGCGCCCGCCATGGCGGCGAGGTCGAGCAGGTAGAGGTAGCGGTAATCGCAGGCGACCGAGATCAGGGCGAAGCTGGCGGCGAAGGCCAGGCTTCCGGCCATCAGAGAGATGATCACCCAGTCCGCCGGGTCGCGCCGCCGCCACAGGAGCCCGATGACGCCCAAGGCCACGATGGCCCAGGTCAGGTGCGAGAAGACCGGCGTGCCGTAGAACCGGCGCGCATAGTCGGCCAGCCCCTGGTCCTGCGGATCGACGCCGGTCTGGACGTCGAGGTCCTTCAGCATCCCGTCCGGTCCGGTGACGCCGACTGTCACGGGCAGGCACTGCTCCAGCTTCGGCGTCAGGAAGGTCCATTTGAAGACGTCGAGGCGCTGCAGGACATAGGCCGCCGGATAGTGGACGATCACGCGGCGCCACTGCGCGTGCATCGCCGCGTCCGGCACGTGCCAGAGGGTGCGCCGGAAGGTGTCGTCGGCATCCAGGGTGTCGACGCGCGCGGCGCTGTACATCTTGGCCGACTGGGCCTCCAGCAGGGCCTGCGCCGCCGGGTCGGCCTTGCCGATCTCCTTCAGCTTCAGCTTCGGATGGTGCGCCTTGGCGCCGACGATGTCGTAGTGCTCCAGGATCAGGAGCTCGACGCCCTGCCGCAGCTTCGGATTGGCGCCCGGCGGCTTGGCGATCCCTCCCACGACGAAGGCCAGGACCGCGACGGCGGCAAATCCGCCGAGGCCCCAGGCCAGGCTGCGGCGCCAACCCTCCGCCCGCGCCGTCCAGGCCAGGACCGCCGCAGCGGCGACCACCAGGATCAGACCGTTCTGCCGTTCCAGCGCCGCCAGCGCGAAACAGACCAGCGCGCCCGCCAGAGTCAGATGCGGCCGGGCCGCCCACCGCTGTGCGGCATGGGCCAGCAGCACGAAGCCGGCGAGCGTCAGATTGGCGAAGATCACGTCGCGCCAGACGATGCCCTGGTAGATCAGCAGCTGCGGCGTCAGCAGCGCCAGGGCGCCCAGCGCCACCGCGCCCCAGGTCGCCCGGGGCCGCAGGCGGGTCAGCGACATCAGGCTGAGGAACAGGATCGCCGCCGAGGCGGTGACATAGAGCCCGGTCCCGGCCACCAGTTGGTCGAAGGGCTTCAGAAGCCAGGAGGAGATGGCCGGCGCCCAGGTCTGGCGCACCCCGGTGCGCGCCTCGGTGAGCGCCACCACGGAGTCCAGCGACATCTGGCCCGGGATGTTGGCCGCCAGCGTCAGCAGCAGGCCTGCGAACATCGCGATTCGGAAGGCCTTGCCGGCCTTGTCGTCGCCGCCGGTGTGGATCGCCTCGCCCAAGCCCCCGCCTCGCATCCCGTCTTCCCTGTTGGTAAAAGCCCGCAGCAGCCATGGGAAGCGGCAAAAGGTGTGGGGCGCCGCGCCGGGGCTTGCTAAGTCTGCCGACCCTTGTGGTGACGGACGGAGGAAATCTGGATGAGCGGCGCGCGCGATCTTGCGGCCTTGCTCGCCCGATTCCCCAAGACCCGCCCGACCCTGCCGCCCAAGCTGGCGGCGATCTACACCCAGCAATATCTGGAGAACCGCGGCGGCGAGACGCCGGCCGCCTCGCTGTCACAACGGCTGGAGCGCTGGCTGCATCTGCGGGTGGCCGACGACGTGAAGGGCGTGAACACCCAGCCGGCGACCCTGGAGCTGGGCGCGGGCACGCTCAACCAGCTGGCCTATGAACCGGCCTGCGGCGCCTATGACATCATCGAGCCGTTCAAGGCGCTGTTCGCCGACTCACCCTGGATCGGCGGAGTGCGAGACACCTTTGACGATATCCGCGAGATCCCGCTGGAACGCCGCTATCTGCGGGTGACCGGCGTCGCCTCGCTGGAGCACATCTGCGACCTGCCTTTTGTCCTGGCCCGCGCCGCACGGCTGATGGCGCCGGACGCGGCGCTCCGCGCGGCGATCCCCAGCGAGGGCGGCTTCCTTTGGGCGCTTGGCTGGATGGCCACCACGGGGCTGGAGTTCCGCCTCCGCCACGGCCTCGACTACGGCCTCCTGATGGCCCACGAGCACGTCAATAACGCCCGCGAGGTCGAGACCCTGGTCCGCGCCCTGTTCGAGGATGTGCAGATCAAGAGCTTCGGGGTGGGGCGCCAGCTGTCGCTCTACCGGTTCTTGTGCGCACGTAAGCCCAGGCTGGACGTGGCCGCCCAATGGGAAGACCGCTTCGCCTAGCGAGCCTTGCGCCACGGCGGATCGACCGCCGCATAAACCAGGCCCGCCAGCGCGGCCAGATCGCTGAAGTAGAGGTAGCGATAGTCGCAGGCGATCGAGATGATGAAGAAGCTCGCCGCGAAGG
>NZ_SSMZ01000117.1 GCF_004799395.1 Phenylobacterium sp. | reverse complement strand
TCCCGCCTGCGCGCTCGGCGACCGCCAACGCCGCGCCGAGGCTCTCACGCCCCAAATCGACCTGCAGCCAGGCGAAAACACCTGCCGTCCGGTGGACAAGGCTCCCAAACTCATTGAAAAATAGCCGTTTATGGACAGAAACTAGCTAGCCCGGCGCGGCGGCCGCCGCCAGAGGCGGCTAGGTCGGCGGGGTCGCGCCATATTCGAAGCCGGGATCGCGGCGCCGTCCGCCGCCGAAGCTGTAGGTGAGGCCTACGAACAGCGCCTGAACGTGGACGTGGGTCACGACCCGGTCCTTCAGCGCCGGCGTGTCGATCACCAGGGTGTCGCCCAATGAGTTCAGCACGTCACGCCCGACCGCGAAGAACGACCAGTCGTCATTGAACTTGTGCCGGTAGCCCAGGTTCACCAGCGAGGTCGGCTCGTGATAGCCCTGCGGCGTCAGCCGCTTGCCGGTCAGCACACCCTGCAACTGCAGCATGTCCTTGGCCGTCACCTGCCAGTTGGCCACCGCCCGCGCGCTGGGTGTGAAGGCCGAGCGGGTCCCGGCGAAGCCCAGATCGGAGGCGTCGATCTCCGTCCAGCCCAGGTTCGTGCTCGCGTTCACCGTCAACGTGCTGCTGACCTTGCCGCTGGCCACCAGCTCCAGCCCGCCGCTGCGGCTGCTGGCCAGATTCTCCTTGGTGGTCAGCAGCACCCCGCTGCCGAGGTTCTGCACGATGTCGGTGACCCCGCGCTGGTTGTCCCGGAAATAGGCGGTCGCCAGATAGATCGCCGCGCCCGCGCGGTACTGGTAGGCCGCCTCGTAGGAATAGGTCTGCTGCGGCTTCAGGTCGGGATTGCCGGCGCGGAAGTTGAACGGGTCCACGAAGACGCGGAACGGGTTGTAGTCGTTGGGCTGGGGCCGCTGGATCCGCTCGGAGAAGCTGGCGGTGAGTTGCTGGGTGTCGCTCAGCTTGTAGGCCAGGTGCAGCGATGGATAGAGGTGGGTGTCGTCGCTGGACGCCTTGATCCGCGAGGTCAGGTCGCTGAGGTCGATCCGGGTGTCCTCGACGCGCAGGCCCGCCAGGACCGTCAGGTCGCCGATGGGTCGCTGATAGGTGGCGTAGACGCCATTCACCGCCTGGTTGAAGCGGAAGCGGTCGATCAGGGTCGGGTCTGGGGTCTCCGAGGCGACGGTCGCGCCGCGATTGCCGGAGTTGTCGAAGTCGTCCAGGTCGACCTGCAGCTCATAGCCGAGCTTCAGCTTGGCGCCGCCGCTGAGCGGCGCCTGATAGTCCACCTTCAGATGGCTCACGTCCTGCGTGCTCTCGGCGCGGATGTCCTCCGAGAAGCTGGGCAGGACCGGCGTCGCGCTCGCGGTGGTGTCCTTCTGGTCTGTGTCGTTGGTGGTGTGCTCCTGGGAAAAATTGACGCTGAGGTCGTGCTCGTCGCCGGCGAACTTGCGCCGCCAGGTTCCGGAGCCGCCGAAATCGTCGCGGGTCACGGTGGTGACGTTCGGCCGGCTGAAGCTCTCGGCCAGATCGCCGGGCGCCTCGCCGGTGAAGAGGGCCAAGCCATGGGACTTCACGTCGATGAAGGTGCCGTGCAGGTCGCCGCTCAGCCGCGTCTTGGCGTCGGGATCGTAGTCGACGGCCACGCGGCCGATCAAGGCGTCCACATCGGCGGCCGAGTGCAGGTCCTGGCTGCTGTCGAGGACCTCGCCCGGCGTGGCCGGATCGGGCGTTGAGCGATGGTCGCTCTGGGTCACCGCCTGCAGGTCGTGCGCATAGGTCGCGTCGCCGGACAGGGTCAGTTTCTTGGAGACCGAGAAGCCGGACAGGCCCGCGGTCGCGCGGCCGTCGTTGCTGAGGTTCACCCGCGCCGTGCCCGAGGTTCCGATCGACCGCGCGCTCTTCGGGATCAGATTGATGATCCCAGCCGACCCGTCCGGCCGGAAGGCGGCCGAGGGATTGGTCATCACCTCCACCCGCTCGAAGGCGTTGGCCGGGAGGTTCTGCAGCACCTGGCCGCGTCCCGGGCCGTTGAACAGGCTCGAGGGCTTGCCGTCGATCAGGATGGTGACGTTGGGATCGCCGCGCAGGCTGACGTTGCCCTGCACGTCCACCTCCACCGAGGGCACGTTGCGCAGGGCGTCGGCGACCGAGCCGGTCTGAGTCTGCAGGTCCTTGGTGATGTCGTAGCTGCGCCGGTCGATGTCGGTGCGGATGGCGCTCGGGGACTGGCCGGTGACCGCGATGCCCTCCACCGTATGGCCGGCCGCGGGCCTGGCGCCGGGCGCTGTGGCCGGTGTCGCGGGCGCCGGCTTGGCCGCCGCGGATGCCGACGGCGCGGGCGCGACCGGCGCGGGCAGTTCGCCCTTGGCCAGGATCAGCGACAGGCTCGCGCCCTGCTTGAGCTGGCCGGTCCAGGACTGGTGCGCAGCGTCCCACTGGCCCTCAAAGCTTCCGCCGATCATCGGGACCGCGAAACTGAAATGGTCGCCCGCCAGCTTCACGTCCGACAGCGGAAAGCCGCGTGGGCTCTGGTCGGGGCTGACCAGCTCGCCGGCCAGGCCGCCCTTGCCGTCGTCCTTCACCCGCACCACGATCCTGAGGACGGTGGGGCCGATGACGAGGACGCCGTGCCAGGCCCCCAACGCCTCCTGGGCGGCCGCCGGCGCGGCGGCCAGCGCCAGGGCGGCCAGGGACGCGCAGACCGCGAGGGCCGCGCGGCGTCGAATGGGCCTTGGCATGATATCGGTTCCCCCGAAACCCGGCGGCCGGGCAGCTTGCTTGTCTGTGGTCGTCCCGGCGCCGCGAGATATCGTGCGGGCCGTCAGCGCGAGGCGGATTTCACGAACGCTACGATCGCCGGCATCACGCCTGGGGCCAGGGGACGGTTGGGATCGGCATAGGCGGCGAGGTTGCCGGCGCGCTCGCTCGGCGCAGTTTTCAGGACGTGGTTCATGCCCGGCAGGATTACCAGCTTGGCGTCGGGTCTCGCTGCGGCCAGCAGGCGCGCGTCCTGCACCGAGACCTGCACGTCGTTGTCGCCCTGCAGGATCAGCACGGGCGCCTTGACCGCGGCCAGCGCCTTGGCGGGATCGATCGTCAGTTGGGAGATCAGGTAGGGCTGCACGCTGGGCCGGAACAGCGCCTCCAGCCCCGGGATGTTCGCGATCTGGCGTCCGTGCTCCAGTTCGGTGAGGCCCGCGTCGATCTGGGCTGCGACCGGCGGCGGCAGCATCTGGGCGGCAAGTTGCTCGCGGAGCACCTGGCCAAACGGTCGGCCCACGCCCGAGACCTCGATCACGCCGCAGGTCTCGATCTTCTGCGCGGCCAGGGCGGCGACCAGCGCACCCTCCGAATGGCCGAGCAGGATGACGCAGGTCACCCCGGGCTGAGCCCTCAAGAGACGCGCGAACAGCACCGCGTCGTCGACCGCCGTGGTGAACCGCAGGTCCGCCTCGTTCAGCGCCGCCGGCGCGCTCTTGGCGATCGCGCGCTTGTCGTAGCGCAGGCTGGGCACGCCCGCCGCCGCCAGACCCTCGGCGATCAGCCTCAGGTTGGCCGGCTTGACCTGGGGAACGGTCGAATCGCCGTTGCGGTCGGTGGGTCCCGAACCGGCGATCAGCAGCACCGCCGGCCCGGGCCGCGCGCCGGGCGGCGCCAGCAGTGACCCACAGAGCGGCGCGGCGCCGCCATCGACCGTGACCTCCCGTTCGCTTCCCATGGCAGGCGCCTCCTCAGCGTGCGCGGCGCTCGCCAGCACCATGGCCATCGTCACCATCGCCACCGTCAGGCAGGCGATCCAGATCGTCAGTCTGCGTAGCATCGACATGATCCCCTCGAGCCCCGGGTCCCGATCTAGCGTCGGGTACGCGGCGTCGGGGCCGCGGGCGGGGCGGCGGGCGGCGGGGCCTGACCAGCCTGGGCGGCGCTTACCAGACCCAGGAGACCGCCGGGATTCATGGCGTCGACCATGGCGGTGGGCATCAGGATCGTGGCCCCGCGCTCCTTGGTAGTCTCGTAGATGATGTTCATGGCGCGGAGCTGCAGCGCCGCGGGGCTGCGGGCGTAGATCTCCGCGGCCTCGACGAACTTCTCCGCCACCGACAGCTCGGCCTGGCCCAGGTGGATCCGGGCGGCGGCCTCGCGCTGCGCCTGGGCCTCGCGGCTCATGGCGTCCTGCAGCGCGTCGGGCACGCCGATGTCGCGGATTTCGACGCTGATGGCGGTGACGCCCCAGTCGGCGGTCTTGCGTCCGATCTCCTCGCGCAGCAGTTCGTCGCCGTGCTTGCGGTCGGAGAGCAGGGTGGAGAGCAGGGACGATCCCACCATCTCCCGCAGCGAGGTCTGGGCGACCCGGCTGATCGCCGAGCGATAGTCGGTGATCTCGAGCGCTGCGCGCTCCGGGTCGTGGATCTGCCAGAACACCACGGCGTCGACGTCCACCGGCACGGTGTCCTTCGACAGGGCCTGCTCGGCGTTGAACTCGGTGGTCTGGATGCGCTGGTCGAGCCAGGAAGACACGTCATCGATCACCGGGACGATGAAGAACAGGCCCGGCCCCTTGATGCCCTGCAGTTTGCCCAGCCGCAGCACCACCGCGCGCTCCCACTGGTTCGCCATCTTCATCGACATGGGCGTCAGCACGCCCAGCAGCACCAGGCCGGCGCCCAGCCAGAAATAGAGATAGGTCCCGCTCCGCGCGCCCTCTTCGAAAGCCAGGCCCGCGAAGACCACGAAGACGACCGCGATCAGCGTCGCCAACGGATTGCCCCCGCGCCGGCGAAAGCTGGCGGCGGGGAAGGTCACGCCCGGAATGTAGGCGTTGCTCATCTTAGGTCTCCTTTTGCGCGGCGAGCGCCGCGATGCGATCCGCCAGCGCCAGGGGGTCGACCCCCAGAGCGGCGGCGGCGGCCAGGGTCTGGCGCGCCAGGTTCTCGGTTTCCCGTTCGTGTTCGTGGCCCTGCATGGCCGGCGGCGGCACGGCCACGAAGCTGCCGCGCCCGCGCACCAGCTCCAGCGCGCCCAGGCGCTCCAGCTCGTCGTAGGCGCGGCGCACGGTGTTCAGGTCGACCTTCAGGGCCACGGCCACCTGCCGCATGGTCGGCATCTGGTCGCCGGGGCTGAGCTGGCCGTTCCCGATCGCGCGCAGGAACTGCTCGCGCAGCTGCACATAGATCGGCACGCCCGAGTCCCCCAGCCGCAGCGCGGCCAATATTTGCGCCTGTGTATGCATACACTCATACAATACGCCGACGGCGGGGCTTGTCAAACGACGGTGTGCGAGTGGGGGTTAGAGATGCTGCGCAAGCCGCCCAAACTCGCTATCCCGGTCGCACTGCTCAGTCTTCCTGGGGCCCGGATCGTTCCAGCGGGCTGTCCGGATGACGGGGATTGTCGGGCGCCAAGCGTCCTAGAGCTCCATCAGATCCCGCCCTACGACGATCCGGCCGGCGAAGTGCGGGCGCACAGCCTCGGCCCAGGTCTCGTCGGGGATCGCCGGCAGGCCGCCGGGGACGAAGTGCGACAGCACCAGCGTCTTCACCCCAGCTTCGGCGGCGATGCGGCCCACGTCCTGCGCGCTGGTGTGGCTAGCCAGCAGGTGCTCGCGCAGGGTCTTCGCGTTGGGCTCGGCGGCGATCAACCGCTCGAGCGCCGGCAGGTACATCACCTCGTGCACCAGGACGTCGGCGCCCTTGGCCAGGGCCACGAGGTTCTCGGACGGCTGGGTGTCGCCGCTGAAGACGATGGATCGGTCGGGGCAATCGAACCGATAGGCCAGGGCCGGCTCGACCGGCGGGTGCCGCACCAGGGCCGCGGTCACCTTGACGCGTCCGTCCTGCATCACCAGGCCGCCCGCAGTGATCTCGTGGGGTGCGATCAGGTCCTTCAGCGGCGGTCGGCCCTCGTCGGCCATCCGAGTCTTGATGTCGTAGGCGTTCAGCTCGAGGAACAGCCGCGTCATCTCCCTGAGCGGCGGGGGCCCGTAGGTCTCGACCCGCGTAGTCAGGTTGGTCGCCCAGGCCAGCAGCAGCAGGTTGCCGTAGTCGGCGTTGTGGTCGGAATGCTGGTGGGTGACGAAGACGCACCCGATCGAGCCCAGCGACAGCCCGGCCAGCGCCATCTGCCGCGCGACCCCGTTCCCGCAATCGATGACATAGGTCGCCCCGTCCACGACGATGGCGTTGGCCGGCGCGGCGCGGTTGGGCTTCGGCGACGGGCCGCCGGCTGTGCCCAGCAGGATCAGGCGCGAGCGGCCCGCGGCGGCCTGCGCCAGCCCGCCGCAGGGCATGGCCAGCGCCGCGCCGCCGCCCGCCAGCAGGCCCCTTCGCGTGGCGCTGGCGGCGTCCATGGCGCCTAGCCCTGCGGGAAGCTGAGGTTCGGCTGGGCGGTCCAGGGGTCGACCTTGGTCCGCGGCGCCGCGACCACCATCCGCCCGCCGAGGCTTGAGCGGCCGATGCCGTCGACCTCATAGAGCGCCTCGAAATTGTCCCTGGTCTTCACCGTGCGCTGCAGCGCCTTCAGCGCGTCGGCGTTGGCCATGGCTTCGGCTGCCTGCTGCAGGCCGGTGTCTCGGGCGCCGGCAATCACCACGATGTGGTTGCCGGACGGGCCCTGGAAGGCGGCGACATAGCCATAGTCGCGGCGGCTTGCGTCCCCCTGGCTGGGGCCGCCCTCCTGGCTACGGTAGACATGGCGGGTGGGCCCGTCGACCAACTCGTCATAGGTCTCGCCCACCGAGAACCGCGAGGCGGCGAACACCGGATTGCGCAGCACGCCCAGGCCGCTCAGGTAGCCGACGTAGACGATGTTGTTGCGCTTCAGCATCTCGGGCGTCAGATCCGAGGCCATCACCACACGTAGGTTCTCCGAATGCGCCGCGCCGCGCGACAGCAGCGGCACGACGCTGCGCAAGGCAAAGGCCGCGCCGACTGGCAGGTAATAGAGGTCCAGGTCGCGGTAGCGGCCCATGGCCTTGGGATTGTCCATCAGCCAGTCGTCGAGGTCGGAGGCGGAATTGATCGAATATTGCCGGATCAGCCGGTCCACGCCCGCCGCCTCGTCGATCTCGCCGAAGATGTAGTAGTCGCCCAGCACCAGCAGGGTGGGCGTCCCCGACTTCAGGATAGCGCTCCACGGCGCTGCGCCCTGGGCGCGCGCCAGGGTCCGCCCCCCGCCATGGGTCGTCCAGAACGCCACCCAGGCCGCCAGGTTGAGCAGCAGCGCAAGGGCGATCCCGGCGACGATATAGGCGCGCAGCGAGCGGGCCGCCTTCGGAGGCGCCGCAGCTGCGGCCTCGGCGGCGCGCGGCTCGGCGACCATGCGGTACTCGCCCTTGGGAATGGTCAGCCGCACCGGCTCGTCGCGGCCGGGGCCGGCATAGAAGTCGTCCAACTTGCGGCGCAGCCGGTGGACCGCCACCCGCACCGAGGCGTCCTGCGAGCCGTCGAACGCCGATGAGCGCGCGAACACCGCGGCGGCCACCTCGAACTCCTTCGGCCGGGCTCCGGCGACCGCGCATTCGGCCAGGAAGTCGAACAGCCGGGTTAGCCCGTCGGAGCGGCCGAGGGCATGGCGTTCGCGCAACCGCGCGGCCAGCTCGGCGATCTCCTCGCCCTCCTGCTCCTTGGCCGCGTCGGACAAAGCTGTTGTAACCTTCTGTAACCCCCCGGAGACCGTATTTAACCGGACAGGCCCCCAATTGGCAAAGTATGGCTTAGGGCAACGAAAATCCGGGGAAATCCCTTGAAGCGCCTTCTCATCCTCGCGGCCTGCGCCGCGCTTCCCGTCTCGCTCATGCTGGCCTGCTCGCCGCAGAAGCCCGCCGCGCCCGCCAGTCAGGCGAAGTACAATGTCGACGCCTTGGACATGAAAGAGTTCATGGGCCACGTGGTCGATCCGGCCTCCTTCGCCTACTGGAAGGGCTCGGGCACCGATGAGACCGCCCAGGGCACGAAGGACCTGACGCCGACCACCAACGAGGGTTGGGAATCCATGGAGACCGCGGCCGCGGTGCTGATCGAGGCCGGCAACGCCCTGCAGCTGCCCGGCCGCCCGCGCGCGCCGGAAGGCGACTTCGACAAGTTCGCCCAGCAACTCACCGCCGAGGCGATCCTCGCCAAGGCCGCCGCCGAGAAGCACGACAAGCAAGGCGTCTATGACGAGGGCGCGAAGATTTACCTGATCTGCACGGCCTGCCACAAAGAGTACGTGATCGATCCGGGCATCAAGGCCAACGGCCCCGCCCAGGGCAATCCGCTCCCCGACTGGCCCGCCGACATCAAGGCCAAGCAGCAGAAGTACGACGCCAAGCCGGCGACCTAGGCCACAGCAGGACCGCCTTCCATGCGCAAGACCCTCATCGCCGCCGCCGCCATCGCAGCCTTCGCCGTCGCCGGCCAGGCCGCCGCCCACGCACGCCTAATCACCGGCTCGCCAAAGAACGGCGCCACCATCGCCGCGCCCAAGGCGCTGACCCTGCACTACAGCGAAGAGCTGGTCCCGGCCGCCTCGAGCGTGAAGGTCGCGGGCCCCGGTGGCGCGGCGGTCGCCACTGGCCCGATGGGCCTCGACAAGACCAAGCGCATCGTGACCGTGCCCTTCACCGCCGCGCTCGCGCCCGGCGCCTACAGGGTGAAGTGGCACATGAAGACCGAGGATGGGCACGAAACCGACGGCGACTTCGGGTTCAACGTGAAATAGTCTCCAAAGCGGAGCCACAACGGCGGCGGCGCGTTCCGGTTGGGCTCTCAAGGGGGACCTGACCGCAAATGACCGATCGCGCCGCCCCGAATCCCGACGTCAAACAACCCGAGCGGCCGAAGCTGCTGCAGGTGCTGGGCCCAGGCCTGATCACCGGCGCCTCGGACGACGATCCGAGCGGCATCGCGACCTATTCCCAGGCCGGCGCCCAGTTCGGTTTCGGCCTGTCGTGGGTGATGCTGTTCTCCTGGCCGCTGATGTGCGCCATCCAGGAGATCAGCGCCCGCATCGGCCGCGTCACCGGCCGCGGCATCGCCGGCAACCTGAAGAAGCACTACCCAAGTGCGGTCGTCTATTCGATCGTTTTCCTGCTGGTTGTGGCCAACGTCATCAACCTGGGCGCCGACCTGGGCGCCATGGGCGCCGGCCTGAAGCTGCTGATCGGCGGGCCGCAACTCATCTATGTGGCGGCCTTCGGCCTGATCACCGTCCTCCTCGAGGTGTTCTCCCGCTACTCGCGCTATGTCTCGATCCTGAAGTGGCTGACGCTGTCGCTGTTCGCCTACGTGGGCGTGGCCTTCGTCGTGAAGATGCCCTGGGGCGCGGTGGCCAAGAGCCTGGTGATCCCGCAGATCAGCTTCACCCCGGCCTACATGACCGTCGTCGTCGCCATCCTCGGCACCACGATCAGCCCCTACCTGTTCTTCTGGCAGGCCGAGGAGGAGGTCGAGGAGGTCAAGGAACGCCCCGACGCCAAGCCGCTCGAACGCGCCCCGCAGCAGGCCACGTCGGAGTTCAGCCGCATCCGCTGGGACACCTATATCGGCATGGGGTTCTCCAACGCCGTGGCCCTGTTCATCATCCTGACCACGGCGGCGACCCTGCACGCCCATGGCGTCACCGATATCCAGACCTCGTCCCAGGCCGCCGAGGCCTTGCGGCCGATCGCCGGGCCGTTCGCCTTCACCGTCTTCGCCATCGGCATCATCGGCACGGGGCTGCTGGCGCTTCCCGTGCTGGCCGGATCCTCCGCCTACGCCTTGGGCGAGACCTTCGGCTTCCATGTGGGCCTGGCGCGCAAGCCGCGCCGCGCCAAGATCTTCTATTGGACGATCGCGGTGGCCACGCTTCTGGGCGTGCTGCTCAACTACAGCCCCATCGACCCGATCAAGGCGCTGTTCTGGAGCGCCGTGATCAACGGCGTGGTCGCCGTACCGGTCATGGCGATGATGATGCTGCTCGCCAGCCGCAAGTCCGTGATGGGCGAGTTCAAACTCCACATCGGCCTGAAGATCGTCGGCTGGCTTTCCACTGCGGTGATGGGCGCCGCGGCCGTGGGGCTCTTCGCGACCTGGGGGCAGTAGGCGGCGCGACCTACTTCGGGGCCTTTCCGGCGTCCTTCAGGTCCTTGTCGATGTCGTGCTTGTAGAGGCTGTCCTTCGGCCGCTGGATGTAGCGGCCGTGGCACTGGAAGCAGGCGTCGTACATGGCGCTGCCGGCGTCGTTGGTCTTGTCGTGGTCGTGGGCGGTGGCGGCCGTCATGCCGGCGATCCCGGCGGCGTTCAGCG
This sequence comes from Phenylobacterium sp., assembly GCF_004799395.1. Lineage (GTDB taxonomy): Bacteria > Pseudomonadota > Alphaproteobacteria > Caulobacterales > Caulobacteraceae > Phenylobacterium. Next base: position 8,958 of record NZ_SSMZ01000117.1, on the reverse strand, counting down.
CCATGGCGTACTTCATCCACGGGCCGTTCGGATCGCGCGCGCGGCCGTCCATCATCAACAGGTTCCCCGCCTCGGCGATCTGGGCGGCGGTGTCGATGTTGATGTTCCATTGGTCCTGCGAGGTGGGGATGCGGTCGTTGGCGCCCTTCTCGTCGTCTACCTCGCCGGAGTGGGCCCAGTAGGTCTCGGCCGCTGGGTTGACGATGTGGCGCATGACGTCCTTCACCGAAAGCAGCACGCGGCCTTGAGCGGCGGCGGGGGCGGGCGCCTTGGCGGCTGGCGCCGGGGCGGGCTTGGTCGCTGGGCTTTGGGCCAGGGCGGGGACGGCACACGCCAGCGCCAGGCCAGTCAAAAGAAGTCGCACCCGCATCGAAAATTCTCCCCGTTTGACGCCACCTTAGCCGCCCGGCGGACAGAGGAAAGGCCCCCCGCAACGCAGGAGACGCCCTCCACAGTCTCTGGAGGTCCTACCGGCGCGCGGCCGGCCGCCGGCGGACCGGGCGAGCGCCCTACCAGACGAACGGGATCAGCCGCTTGGTGCGGCTCATGTAGGCGCGGTAGGCCTCGCCGATGCCCTCCGACAGGGCGCGCTCCTCCACCGCCATGCGGATCCAGTAGCCGGCCACGCTGGTCGCCCCGATGATCAGCGGCGCGACGCCCAGGCGCAGCGACAGTCCGATGCCGATCCCGGTCAGGAGGCCGCCGGCGTAGGACGGGTGGCGGATCAGCCGGTAGGGCCCGGTGTCGACCACCTTCTGCTCGGGCGAGACTTTGACCACATAGGTGAAATAGCGGCCGAGGGTGGCGATGCTCCAGATGCGCAGGGCCATGCCCGCCGCCGCCACCGCGGCCCCGACCCACACCGCCCAGACGCCCAGCGGCAGGCCGACCGGCGCCCTGGCGCCCCACATCGAGAACGCCGCCCAATAGCCCGCGGCCACCAGAAGCCAGACCGCGAAGAAGCTGCCGCGGTCGTCGGTCCTGGCCTCCGAGCGGCTGATCCGGCTCGCGTAGATCTCCATCAGGATCATCAGCGACACCAGGACCAGCGGGATCGCGCGGCTGGGGTTCATGGGCGTCGCGCCTTCAGCTCACGGCTTCAGCGGAGCGGTGTAGAGCTCGACGGTATTGCCCTCCGGATCGCGGATGAAATAGGCGACGTTGGCGATCACCTCGCGGTTCTCCACGCCCTGGCCCTTCAGCCAGTCGGCCAGGCCCTTGGCGTTGGGCACGGCCAGGATCACGCGGGAAAAAGCGTTTGGACCGGGCGGTCGCGTGGTGCTCTTGGCCAGCGCCAGGACTGCGCCGGCCGGTCCGTCGTTGTAGCCCATGACGTATTCGTACGCCGTTCCGCCGCGCTGGATGGTGTCGCGCACCGAAAGCCCCAGCTTGTCGGAATACCAGGTCTTCTGCGCTTCCAGGTCGGTGACATAGAGCCCCGGCCCGCCCACATGCGCCGGCTTCAGCTCCGCCGGCGGTCCCGCCGCAGCCGCGCCTGCCACGCTCAGGATCGCCGCGGCGCCCAGCGTGGCCATGGTCCAGGTGTTCATCTGTCCGCCCCCTCGTTTCCCGCCGGCATCCTGGCGGGTTCTGAGGTCCTGGCAAGCGGCCTGAACCGCGGCTTAGCTGTCCAGCACGCCTTCCCGGTCGGCCATGATGTGGCGATAGACCGCCAGCGCCATTCCGCGCACGTTGTGGGAGGCGGTGGTGAGCGCCGCATTGCCCACCACGGACGGTCCCTGCGCGACCAGATCGTCCAGTTCGTCGGCCAGTTCGCTGAGCTTCTGGTAGACGGCGATGTCGGAGACTTCGGCCATAGCGCCATCCTTTATCGCGCCAGGACGGCCGCGCAAAGCCGTGCGCCGCCTGCGCCCCGGAACGGTTCAGGCCTCGCTAACCACAAAATTTCACCTTGAATTGAGAGGGCAGGGCCTAGAGCCAACCGGATTATTGCTCACAGGACCTCGCCACCGGTGTTTCCGATCGCCTCTTTCCGGATGATGCGTCTGGCCAGCGCCGCGGTGGTGCTGATCTGCGGGATCGTGCTGGTCTCGCCGCTTTCGATCCGCAACCTGGTGCTGCCGGGCGACCTGACGCTCGACGCGCTGATCTTCTATGGCGTGACCGCCGGCGCCTACGGCCTCTTGCCCTTCGTACGCCGCGCCGACATCGCCATCGTGGCGATGTGGGTGGTGCTGGGCGTCGGCATCGCTCCCTGCTTCATCGGCCAGGAGATCTCGGCGTCGCACATGTTCGCTGATATGGCTGGCGTGCTGCTGGCCGCCGCGCCCGTGTTCATCGCCCGCTTCCGCCAGGTGGCGCAGGGGGACGTGCGCCTCTTGCGCCGTCGCCAGGACGAAACGGCAGGATTCATGCCGCCGGAAGCCGCCGAGACGGACCCTACTTCAGTCCCTGCAGCCAGCTGATCACCGCCGCCTCGAGCGCGATCCGCTTGCCGCTGTAGCTGTGATCGGTGGCCTCATGGATGGCGGTCACCTGGGTGTCCCCGCGCTTCTTGAGGTCGCCGACCAGGCCGTCGCTCATCGCCGCCAGGCCGTCGTCGGAGGTCACCACCAGCAAGGGCATCTTCGCCAGGCCCGGCGCGGCCTTGGCGAAGCTCGCGTCCGCCATCGTCGACATCTCCTGGGCCATGCTCTCTGCCGTCACGCCGGCCAAGGTCTCCATGTTGTCACGCGCCGTCGCCAGGCGCTGGGCCGGCGGCGCCAACGCCAGCAGTCCCAGGTTGGCGGCGGAGATCATCACGGCTCCGGCGAGGCCCGGATCGCCGCCCGCAACCACTGCGGTGTTCCCGCCGCCCATGGAGTGGCCGGCCAGCACCAGCTTCGCAGTGTCGATCTGCAGCTTGGCGGCGTTGGCGGGTGCGCGGACGTAGGCGAGCACTGCCCGGGTGTCGGCCAGGTTGCCGCGGAAGCTAAACGTCCCGGGACTCCCCCAGGAGCCGCGGTAGTTGAAGGTCACGCAGTTCCAGCCCGCCCGGCGGATCGCCTGGGCGAGGTCCAGGTTCTTCTCGTTGCCCGGCAGGCCGTGCAGGAGCACGACCGTCGGGTGCGCGCCGGCCCCGCCCGCCAGGTAGGCGACGCCGTTGATCTCCACCCCGCCGCTCGGGATATGCAGCACCTCCATCCGGGGCGGGTTGGCCTTGTCAGCCGGCGGGTCGGTGAAGACTGCCGCCGGGATCGCCGGATGGCCGATCGCCCGGGCCTCGGCCCACTGTGGCGCGGCGGCCAGCATCGCCAGGGCCGCCAGCAGGATCGTCCGCTTCATCGCGCTCTCCAATTTACGTCGTATATTTCACCACAGCCCGGCCTGGGGCGAAAGCCTCAGCTTGCGATGGCGGCCGGGGCCTGCGGGCCCGCCGGGCGCGCCGCGAGGTGGTTCAGGAGGGCGCGCAATCGTGCCGGATGCAAGGGCTTGTGGATGATCGGCACGCTGGCGTCGGCGGCCGCGGCCAGCACTTCGGCGCCCATGTCGCCGGTGACCAGGCAGAAGGCGCGCGGCGCGCCGGGCCGCGCGGCCAGCCGGGCGATCACCCCCAGGCCGTTGAGGTCGTTCGGCAGGCGATAGTCGGCCAGGCAGACATCGAACGGCGCCTCGCCGGCGTTTCGCTGCGCATCGATCGACGCTTCGGCGGCGGCCAGGTCCGGAGCCAGCGCGACCTCGACGCCCCATTGCCGCAGCAACAGGCTCGCGCCCTCACGCACCATGGCGTCGTCGTCGATCAGCAGCAGGCGCAGGCCCTGCATCAGGTCAGGCGATGCCACGGAATTGGGCGCCGCCGCCGGCTGGGCGGCGGGCAGGCTGAACGAGAACCGCGAGCCTCGGCCCTCCGCCGAGGAGATCTCGATCCGGCTGTCGAGGATGGCGGCCAGCCGCTGGGCGATGGCCAGCCCCAGGCCCAGGCCCTTGCTGCGGTCGCGCTCGGGATTTCCGATCTGCACGAACTCGTCGAAGATCCGCGCCTGGTCGGCAGGCGCGATGCCGATGCCGGTGTCGGACACCTCCAGCGAGACCCGCCCACCGCGTTGGCGCGCGGCCACCAGGATGCCGCCGGCGCGGGTGTAGCGCAGGGCGTTGGTCACCAGGTTCACGCAAATCTGCTCGATGAGCGCCGGGTCGGCGTCCACCCACAGGCCGGTGTCGCGGAACCGCAGGTCCAGACCCTGCTGCTCGGCGACGGGATCGAAATAGCCGGCCAGCCGGTCGAACAGGTCCTGGCAGGCGACCGGCTCGCGGCAGCTCTGCACCACGCCCGCCTCCAGTCGCGAGATGTCCAGGAGGCCGTTGAACAGCTTCTCCATGGCCGCGACATTGGCCTGGATGCGGGCGGCCACGTCCTTGGCCTCCTCGTCCAGGGCCAGCGACTGCAGCGAGCCAGAGAACAGCGAAAGCGCATGCAGCGGCTGGCGCAGGTCGTGGCTGGCGGCGGCCAGCAGCTGCGACTTGGCGAGGTTGGCCTTTTCCGCGCGGCCGCGGGCGGCCTCGGCCTCGGCCTTCTCAACCTCCAGTTCGGCCAGCAGCCGGCGGTTTTCGAAGCGGATGGCGAAGCCGTCCTTCAACTCGCGGCTCTGCACGCGGCAGAAGCCGAACAGGATGGCCGAATAGCCGATCGAGGCCAGACCCAGGACGTCGTAGGCATACTGGCCGATCAGCAGGAATCGCACCATGACCAGGCCGAAGATCGCCGCCACGAAGGCATAGAGGCCGCTCGGATTGTAGGCGTTGCCCGGCACGCTGCCGCCAGAGATGCCGTAGAGGCCGCACAGCGTCAGGGCCACGGTGATCGGCTGGCTCGGGTCCATGAACAGAAAGGCGGTCGAGCCCCAGGCCACGCCGGCGATCAGCATGTAGAGGGTGTTCAACCCCGCCGCGCGCTCCAGCCGCGTCCCGTCGTCGTCCGCCGGGATCCGCCGGTAGCGGGCCACCAGCCAGAGGCGCAGGACCTGGGTGGCGAGTTGCACAGCCAGCCACGCGCCGATCATGGTCCAGGGGTGGAAGGGCGCCTGGGTGGCGCACATGTAGATCGTCACCACGCCGGCCGCGGCGAAGCTGTTGCGGATCTGCTGGAAGAGGGTCCGGATGCATTCGGCCCGCACCGGATCGATGCGCAGGCCCCGGGCGGCTCCGCCAAGGGCCGCCGGCGGCGCGACGGCCGCCGTGTCGGCGCTGGTCACCCGATCAGGCCCAGCTGTCGCGCCTTGAGGATCGCCTGCACCCGGCCGTCCGCCTCCAGCAGGTGGAAGATCTCGGTCAGGTGGGCGCGGACGGTGCGCGGCGCGATGTTCATGTGCCGTTCGATGGCCTTGTTGGAATGCCCGTCGGCCAGCAGGGTCAGCACCTCGAGCTGGCGGGCGGTGATGGTTTCACCGGCCAGCGCGCCCGCCGGCGGGTCGAAGGCCGCGTCGCCGGCCAGCACCGCCTCCAGGGCCTCGACGATCCGCTCCGGCGACCAGGCCTTGGCGATGAAGCCAGAGGCGCCGCAGTCGCGGCTGCGCAGGCGCGCGGCGCCGTCCTCCCGTCCGGAGATGATCACCCGGCTGACCAGCGGGGCCATCTGGCCGATCACACGGGCGGCGTCGAAGCCGTCTGCGTCGGGCAGCTGGATGTCGATGATCGCCAGGTCGGGCCGCTCGCCGTCCGCCAGCATCGCCACGGCCGCCGCGCCCGACGTCGCGGTTCGCAGGCGCCAGTCGGGCCGGTGATGCCGCAGCATCGCGGCGAATCCATCCAGGAACAGTGGATGGTCATCGACCAGGAGAACGGTCACCATCTCAAGTACGCCCCGACGCTACGAATAACGCTGTCAGGTGAATACAGTCGGTGAACGCCTAAATAGGCAATAGCCTAAATAGGCGCCTTTGCGCTTGAGCCGCGAATCCACTCGCCTGGCGGGAGATTTCGTCAAGAAAATCAGTCTCTGGCGCCTATATAGGCAATAGAAAGCTGACTTCCGCTCAGGTTGAGTGCGCGGCGAGATCGGACGCCGAACATGCTTCGTAGCGCCGGTCCCGGTATCGGGCGATGGGCCCGCGGGCAGGAGCGACGACAATGGAACTGCGCAGGATTTTGCTGGCGGCATGCGCCGCCGTGGGGATGAGCCTGGCCGCCGCAAACGCCCAGGCGGCCGGGTCGGTCGCCTATGTCACGGACTTCGCCAAGACCAACAACATCTACACCAACCTCAACGAGCAATTCCCGAACACCGGACCCGGCACGCCCGGATCCGGTGTCGGCACGCCCAACTCAACCGTCCCTTGGACGCCGCCGGCCACCGGCCCGGGCAACCTGCAGAACGACGTCAACAACGGCATATCGTTCACGCTCGCGTCGGACGCAGCGGGCCGCGATTTCGCGGAGATCAATGGCGGCCAGTCCTTGATCGTGCCGATCGGTGTGGGCGACGCCACCAACGTCTATCTCCTGGCCGGGGCCTATGACGGGGTTTCCGCCAGCATCACCTTCGCCGGCACGGGCGGCGCGACCCAGACCTTCAGCAACGTCTTCATTCCCGACTTCAACGGCGGCTCTATCAACAGCGTAACCCCGACACTGGCCGACCAGACCGTGTTCCAGGTGCACGATGTCGGCGCCGGCGGGACCGGCAATTCGACGAATGGCGCCACCAACAACTATGACCTCACCGAGCTCGGATTCACCTTGGGTTCGCAGTTCGCCGGCCAGACGCTGACCTCGGCGACCATCGACTCCAACGGATATATGACCCTGGTGCTCGGCATGACGGTCGCCTCGTCCGATGCGCAGGCCGGCGGGGTGCCCGAGCCTTCGGCCTGGGCGTTGATGATCGCGGGCTTCGGCCTGACCGGGGCGGCGCTGCGCCGCCGCCGGGCCGCGGTTGCGCTCGCCTAGATCTCCAGCCGGTAGACCTTGGTCGCCGTTCCGGAAAACAGCGCGGTCTTCTCGTCCGCGCTGGCGCCCTTGGCGATGTGCTTGAAGGCGTTCCACAAGGTGGCGTAGTCGCAGGCGCCCATGTCGACCGGGAAGTTGCTCTCGAACATGCAGCGCTCCGGCCCGAAGGCCTCGATGCAGGTCCCGATGTAGGGCGCCCATTCGGCGGCGAGCTGCAGGGACGGCGCGCGCGGCTCGGCGAGGAACGAGGGGAAGTTGCAGAAGGCCATGGCCAGGCCCCCCAGCTTCACCACCACCTTCGGCGACTTGGCGAGCTCGCGGATGTTGTCGCGCCAGACCGCGAACCGCTGCGGCAGCCGGCCCTCATAGACCCCGCGCCCCAGTGGCGTGCCGACGTGGTCGAGGACGATGGTCGTGTCGGGGAAGGCCCGCGCCAGATCAATCACGTCGGGCAGCTGCGGCTCCAGCAGCCAGGAGTCGAAGGAAAGCCCCATCGGCGCCAGATGCCTGAACCCCGTGCGGAACTGGTCCGACAGATAGAGCCCGGCCTCGACGCGGTTCAGCGGCCCCAGCACCGCCTTGTCCGCATCGAAGGAGGCGGAGTTGCGGATGCCGCGGAAGCGCCCGCCGCCGGCCCGGACATGGGCCTCCAGCACCGGTTTCACCGCATCGCCCAGCAGCAGGTCGGCCTTGGAGACGATGCCGGCGCAGGCGCGGAAGTCGCCATAGGTCCCACTGGCGCTCATGGCCGCGACGCCGTTGACGAACTCGGTCTCGCCGACCCCGCGCAGCTCGACCGGCCCGTCCGCCTTGTACATGGCCCCGCACTCCACGAAGACCGTGGCGCGCACATTGTGCCCCGAGCTGGTGTCGGCGATCAGCTCGTCGAGCAGATAGCGCCGGGCGCCGGCGATGGCGGTGATGAACGGGTGCTCGGGCGGCTCGGCGGCTCCGGAGGTCACCGGCGGGGCGTAGTTCCGGCGGTCCCATAGGTGATGGTGCGGATCCACGATCGGCAGATCGGGGTCCAGGATCTCTTCGGCCATAAGCGTCCTCCCGCCTCTGAGTTCAGAGTGCGGGCGAACCTAAGGCCTTCGGCAAGCCGGGCTCAACCCTCGGCGGCCCCGACTTAGCTTTCGGCGGGAAGCGCGTAGGCTTTCATGGCGCTCGGCAGACGCATGGCGGCGCGGGTGGCGTCGCGGAAGGTCTGGAAGCGGGCCGCCGCCTGGGCGCTGAGCGCCCATTCGGCGCGTCCGGTTTCGCGGACGAGATACTCCATGCCGTTCTGGCTGGTACGCGCGACAACTGCGGCTAGGGCCATCTGGTGTCTCCGGCGTCAAAGGAGCCGACTGTTCTGTTACGGCTCGACGTCCGGAAGAGTTTCAAGACCCGTGCCGTTACCCCTTCGTCTCACCCTCGCGCTTTGCGTCGGGGCGAGGCTTCATTGGGGCGGCGCGGAGCGTCTGGCCAGGAAGGCCGAGCCTTCCGGGGTGATGTCCCAGCCTTCGCGGCTGCGTTCGGCCAGACCAAGCTCGGTCAGGGCGCGGGCCGCGGAGATGTTGATGAACGGCGCATCCTGACCGCTCTTCTTGCGCGCCAGGTTCTGCAGGGCGTTCAGTTGCGCGTCGGTCAGGTCGGACATGACGCGGACCCTACACCGTTCGCAGCTCAGCCGCGCGAGGCGAACACTTTCAGCACCAGCCCCAGCACGGCCATGCCGATGAACGCCCACATGGCGACGGAAAAGCCCACCGCCGCCAACAGGCCGAGGATGCGGCTGGACCGGTTGGCCGGAGGCCGTTCCTCGCTCTCGCCCTGAGGTGGTTCCATGCTCGCCCCGTTCACGCCACCTCGCCCTGCCGGTTCTTGTCTCGCGCCTCGGCCCGCTCATTCGCAAGGTCGAGGACTCGCGCCCGCCGGCAGTTCCAACTAAGGGGCCACGTCCGCGCCTGCGGCGCAAGGGTCCACGGTTACGCTACGTCGGCGGAGGATTTGCGCCCGACGCGCGGGCGGCGACTCCGCCGCTAAGGCGCCTTTGGCGGTGCGATCGCGGTCAGCTCAACATCGAAGATC
>NZ_SSMZ01000116.1 GCF_004799395.1 Phenylobacterium sp. | reverse complement strand
TTGTTGATCAGGATATCGAGCCGGCCGTAGCGGTCCCTCGCGGCTTCGACGATCTTCGCGCAGTCCGCGCCCTTGACGATGTCCGCGGCGAGCACCGACGCCACGTGGTCTTCCTCGCCGATCAGTGCGGCGGTCTCCTCGGCGCGCTCCTCGATGCGGTCGACGCAGAGCACGCTGGCGCCCTCGCGGGCGAACAGGATGGCCATGGCGCGGCCATTGCCCACGGTCTCGCCCGGCGTCTGACCGGCGCCGACGACCACTGCGATCTTGCCTTCCAGACGGCCGGTCATGGTCAGAACCCTTTCAGGTCGGGATCGAGGGTCTGGCCTTCGTCAAGCTGCACGCCGAAGGTGTTCAGGAACATGGACACCTGGGTGTACTGGCCGGCGGTGAACACTGCGTCCATGCACTGCTTGGGCGTGAAGTGGGCGGAAAGCTCGGCCCACGTGGCGTCGGTCACGAACTGGTCGGCATGGAGTTCGTCGGCCATCTTGATCAGCGCCGAATCCGCCGCGCTCCAGCCGGCGCCCGCGCCGCGTTTGATCCGCTCAATCTCGTCGGCGCTCAGTCCCTCGCGCAGGCCGATGCGGTGGTGCTGGGTCCACTCGTAGCCGGACTTGCAGAGGAAGCCGATGCGCAGGATCACGATCTCCCGTTCGCGCGGCGGCAGGTTGTTGCGGCGCGAAAGCACATAGCCGCCCCAGGCGTTGAACCGGGCGAGCGCCTTGGGGGCGCGGGCCAGCGTGCGGAAGATGTTCAGCACGGGGCCGGGCCGGAAATCCTTCAGCGCCTCGTCCTGCTCTGGCGTCATCTCCGCGTCGCTGAGCGGCGCGAACCGGGGCTTGGTCAGTCGCATCGGGATCCTCCATCGCCGTTCGTCAGCGCAGCGTCCGGTTACCTTAGCGGTGGGCGCGCGGCCATGCTAACCGAAGCCATGGCCAAGCGGATCACGCTCGATTTCCTGAAGACCGAGAGCGCCTCGGGCCTGATCCTGGCGACCGCGGCGCTGGCCGCCATAGCGCTGGCCAACTCGCCCTGGGCCCACATCTATTTCGGCTTCATCGGCGAGCCCTTCACCGTCCAGCTGGGCGCCTTCACCGAGACCCTGTCGATCATTGACTGGGTGAAGGAAGGCCTGATGGCGGTCTTCTTCTTCGTGGTCGGCCTGGAGATCAAATACGAGATCGTCCGCGGTGAGCTGGCCAATCCGCGTCGCCTGGCCCTGCCGGTGATCGCGGCGCTGGGCGGCATGGCCGGACCGGCGCTGATCTACCTGGCCATCAACATGGGCCCCGGCGCAGCGCCGCAGGGCTGGCCCGTGCCCGTGGCCACCGACATCGCCTTCGCCATCGCCGCTCTGGCGGTGGCGGGCCCGAAGCTGCCGCCGAACCTGCGGGTCTTCCTGCTGACGCTCGCCATCGTCGACGACCTGGGCGCGGTGGGCCTGATCGGCCTCCTGTTCACCGACCACTTCCGTATCCTGGAGCTGGCCGGCGCGCTCGCAGCCCTGACCGGCATGGGCCTGCTCGGCCGCTGGCGTCGCGCGCCCTATCTGCTCTACGCCATAGGCTTCGTGGTGGTCTGGGGTTTCACGCTCAAGTCGGGGATCTCGACCTCGCTGGCCGGCGTCGCCGCGGCCGCGACCATCCCGCTGGAGCCGCGCAAGCCTGGCCGGCCCGGGGTGCTGGAGGACTTCATGGAGGGCCTGCACCCTTACGTCGCCTTCCTGATCCTGCCGCTGTTCGCCTTCTGCGCGGCGGGCTTCACCATCCGCGGCCTCGGCCTCCCCGACCTCTTCGGGCCGATCGCCCTGGGCGTCGCCGCGGGCCTCTTCTTCGGCAAGCAGCTGGGCGTCTTCGGCGCGGCCTTCCTGGTGATCGTCCTGAAGCTTGCGCGGCGGCCCACCGGGGCCAAGTGGGTCGAGCTCTATGGCCTGTCGCTGCTCTGCGGCGTCGGTTTCACCATGAGCCTGTTCATCGGCCAGCTCGCCTTCCCCTCGACCGACGTCGCCGCCGAGGCGCAAGTGCGGATCGGCGTGGTCGCCGGCTCGCTGCTCTCCACCGCCGCAGGCATGGCCGTCCTCGCCTGGTCCCAGGCCCGGCGCGCAAGCGAAGAAGACTAGGCCAGCGCGGCTTTCAACGCCGCCGCGGTCTCCGCCGCCGCGGTCGCCACGGCCGGCGAGACGTCGTGCATGATGTAGAAGTCGTGGACCAGGGTCGGGTATTCCACGTGCGCCGCCGGCACGCCCGCCGCCTTCAACCGAGCGGCATAGTCGCGGCCCTCGTCCTTCAGCGGATCGAACCCGGCGGTCACCACCAGCGCCGGCGGGGCGCGCTTCAGGTCGCGCGAACCCAGCATGGCGCGGTGGGCGTGCGGATGGCCGACGGCGGCCAGCAGCTTCTCGAACCAATCCAGCGAAGCCCGCGTCAGCACCGGCCCGTCGAGGTCCTTGCGCGACGGCGTCTCCGCGTCCGGCCAGATGCCGGGGTAGAGCAGGAGCTGGAAAGCGATCCTGCGCTGCGGATCGTCCTTCAGGTCCAGGGCCACTGAGGCGGCAAGATTGCCGCCGGCGCTGTCGCCGCCGACCGCGATGCGGCGAGGGTCCACGCCCAGGTCCGAGGCGTTGTCGAACGCCCATTTGGTCGCCGTCAGGGCGTCGTCGTGACCGGCCGGGAACGGATGCTCGGGCGCAAGTCGGTAGTCCACCGCCAGGACCCTGCAGGCCCCGTCCTTCGCCAGCCGCCGGCAATGGCCGTCGTGCGTCTCCAGGTCTCCAATCACGAAGCCGCCGCCGTGGAAATAGACCAGCAAGCCCGAGGGATCGCCGAGCCCCGCCGGCCGGTAGAGCCGCGCTGGAATCGACCCGGCCACGGTCAGGTCGCGGGCCTCGACATCCTTGGGCGCATTCTGGTCCTGCGCCTGGCGCTGCATCCGATAGCCCGCCCGCACCATCTCCGGCGGCAGGGCGTCGAGCGGCGGCAACGGCTGCGCCTTCGCGGCCTCCGCCTGGGCGTCAAGCATGGCGGCGAATTCGGCGTCGAGGGTCATTGCGCGGATCTCCTCTGAAACGAAAAAGGGGTCGCCTTGCGGGCGACCCCCTGATCGATGTGCGCGGTTATTACTCCGCCGCCTGCTTCGGCACGTAGCCGAGGATCGCCT
>NZ_SSMZ01000115.1 GCF_004799395.1 Phenylobacterium sp. | reverse complement strand
CCGAGCTGGTGGAGCTGGACCACGTCATCTCACCGGAGCTCCGGCTCACGCCGTCCATCGGCCACACGCCGGGCCACGTCAGCGTGGTGATCGAATCCGAGGGCGAGCGGGCGGTGATCACCGGGGACATGGCTCACCATCCCTGCCAGATGGCGCACCCCGACTGGGTGTTCGGCGACGACAACAAGGAGGTCGCCATCGCCACCCGCTCGCGTCTCTTCGCCGAGTGGGCCGACCAGCCGACCCTGGTCATCGGCACCCACTTCCCAGCGCCCACCGCCGGCCGCGTCGTCCGCGACGGCGCAGCATTCAGGTTTGCGGTGTGAGAGCGGCGGGGTCTCCCGCCGCTGTGGAGGCCATTCCCTAAGGTGATCCTCGCGACGGCGGTTCAGCGCGGGTTCATTCGGGGGAGGTCTCTTAGACGCGGACACCCGATCCGGGCTGTCAATCCGGATGCTTTCGCATGGCCCTATACACCTACTTTCTATGTCGGGACTGCATTGGCGCCGGCACCTTCGAGGCCATCGATCTACCCGCGGACGAAGACGCCAGGGCGCTGGCCTCGTCGGTTCTCGCAGACCACCCGAGCGCTGAATACGTGTCGATCTGGCAGGGTGATCGTGCGGTAGGTGAAGCTAGGCGTGAGCGCCTGCCTTATCCGTTCGTTCTTGCCTGAAGGCCCGCTTTGGGTCGGAAACGACCATATTGCGCCGCGGCTCGGCAAAAGCTCGGTTTCCGCTCAGGTTCCGGTCGTTGCCTCTCGTCACCCGGTCAATTCTACATCACGGGGGCCCGGACGGTTCCGGACGGGGCGGCTTGGTAGAGTCCGGCCGCCTGCCCCTCGGACGCTGCGGATGTCGCTGCGTCCGCACACAAAGGGGCACCATCATGAACTCACACCGCAACTGCGCCGCCGTTACCGGCCGCGCCATGGCGACTGGATTGGCGCTGGCCATCGTCGCATGGACCGCGCCGCAAGCCGCGCTCGGCGCGGGCAAGGCGCCGTCCATTGACGGCGTCTGGGAGATTACCAACGTGACGGTCACCGGCGCCAACCCCATGACCACCCCGAGCCCGGAAGCCAGCCTCTACACCTTCTCGCACGGCCACTACGTCTACGTGGCCGACACCAGCCGCACGCCGCGAACCGCAGCGACGCCGGCCAAGGACCCGGCGAACCCGACGGATGCGGAGAAGCTCGCGAAATATCAGGAGTGGGGCCCCGTGATCGCGCAGGGCGGCGCCTACACGGTCAAGGGCGCCACGCTCACCCGTGTGGCGAGCGTCGCCAAGAACGTTGCGGCCATCGGCCCGGGCGGACAGTCCGAATCCGAGTTCAAGCTCACCGGCGGCACGCTCGTCCTGATCACCAAGTCACCGGCGGGCCAACCCGCACGAGAGCAGCGCTTGACGCTCGCCCGCGTCAAATAACCCCCGGGAAACCCGGCCGCGACCCGCCGCCCTGCCAAGCTCTGGCGGCGGGTCGCGGCTTAGGGCCACAGTCAGCCGGTGCCGGCGATCTCGAGTTCAGATCCGACGGCGTTGCGATCAAAATGTTCCCTTCCGCACGGCAAAGGACAGTCCAGACCGCAAATAGGGCTTGCGTATATCTCCGCGATTAGACGATCGGCTCGGTCGAGAGTGGACCTTGCTTCCATTCCAGAAGGCGACCCGGCGAGCGTCAGGAGTGGGCGGTCTCCAGCCGTTGGACGCGCAGAGCGCCCAGCGATAGCTTGAGCCATGACCTGCATCGGAGGGGACGAGGGATGGCGGCTCACGACAAAAGAATGGGCTGGCTCGCGCTCGCCCTGTGGCTCAGCCTTTCCACGGTGATCCAGGCAGAGCCGGCCGGGCGCATCACGGGTGTCGGGGGCATTTTCCTTAAGAGCAAAGACCCCAAGGCCTTGGCCCGCTGGTATCGTGACGTGCTTGGCATCCCGCTCGAACCCTGGGGCGGGGCGACGCTCAGGTACGATGCGCCTGGACATCCGCCGGTTGTCGTTTGGAACGCTTTTCCGAGCACGACCGACTACATGGGACCCTCGACGCGCGAGTTCATGATCGACTTCGCCGTTGACGACCTAGACGCCTTTCTCGCCCGCCTGAGGGAGAAGGGCGTGACCGTCCTCAAGCGCGACGACACGGGCCCGACCGGAAAGTTCGCTTGGATTCTCGATCCTGACGGCACCAAGATCGAGCTCTGGCAACCCGCGGCCAAGTGACTTGTAGGGTCGGAAGCGGAGGCGCTGAAACCTTGACTCTCCGCCTTCCGGTTCGTGCTTTTTTGTTCGGGTTCGGCTGCGCCCGCCGTGCCAGCGCGCCGGTCGCCGATCGAGACGCACAGGAGCCGTGTCGGCAATCTGCTCAACCGGCCGATCTGGAACGAGGCCGAGGGCGACGCCGGCGAATGCGAGGTGCTGTTCGACGACCTCAACACCCGCCTGGACTGGGCAGCCGAGACGCCCGGCTTCGCAGGCACCCCCGTGGGGGTCCCGGCCCGCCGCGTCGCCGCCGACATGGGTCTTTCCGGCGAGCGGCGGCTCACCGTGGCCGACTTCGAGTGTCATCCCGCAAAGCCCTCAGTCGATGATCGACGAATAGATGATGCTCTTCAGCTGGCCGCGGAAGTTGAAGGTGCCGGATGGCATCAGCTGGGTCATGAAGACGACGGAGAGGTCCTCCTTCGGATCGACCCAGAAGATGGTCGAGGCCGCGCCGCCCCAGTAGTAGTCGCCGACGCCGAGCGTGCCGGTCTGCACCTGGCCCATGGTGGAGGCAAAGCCCAGGCCGAAGCCCACGCCCTCGTTGGCGGTTTCGGAGAAGCCGCCGATGGCCAGCTGCGTCAGGTCCTTGCCGCCCGCCAGGTGGTTCATGTGCATGACCTCGATGGTCCGGGGCCCGAGGATGCGTGCGCCGTCGAGCTCGCCGCCCCGGCGCAGCATCTCGCAAAAGCGCAGGTAGTCGGCGGACGTGCCGGTCAGGCCGCCGCCGCCGGACTTGAAGCCGGGGTCCCTGGTGAAGTCGCTGGTCGCCGGGTCATCGATCAGCTTCAGGCTCTTGTCGGCTCCACGCTGATAGTTGGCGGCGAAGCGGTCGACCTTGTCGGGGGCCACGAAGAAGCTGGTGTCCTTCATGCCCAGGGGATCGAAGATCTCGTCCTGCAGGTACTGGGCGAAGGGCTTGCCCGCGATCACCTCCACCAGGGCGCCGCAGACGTCGGTGGCCAGCGAATACATCCAGGCCTGGCCCGGCTGGTAGCGCAGCGGCACCTGGGAAAGCTTGTCGAGGAAGGCCTGCATCGAATCCGCGCCGCCGACCGAGCGGACCTTCAGCTCGCGGTAGACCTTGTCGATCGGATGCTGGATGCCGACGCCAGGCAGGCCGCCGCCGTAGGTGAAGCCGGCCTGGTGGGAGAGCACGTCGCGGAAGCTGACGGGCCGTGAAGGCGCCTCGGTCTGCATGTCCGCGCCATCGCCGGAAACCCAGACGCGGTGGTTCTTCCAGGACGGGACGTAGCGGCTGACCGGATCGTTGAGCTGGAAATAGCCCTTCTCGTAGAGGGTCATGAGCGCCACCGAGGTGATCGGTTTGGTCATGGAATAGATGCGGTAGATGGTGTCGTCGGCGGTGGGCTTGGCGCGCTCCCTGTCCATCTGGCCGAAGGACTTGAAGCAGGCGAGGTGGCCGTGGCGCGCGACGCTGACCTGACAGCCGGCGATCTTGCCGGGGCCGATGTAGTTGCGCTCCAGATGCTCGCCGATGCGCTCCAGCCGGCCGGCGTCGAGGCCTGTCCACTGCGATTGGGCGTCCATGAAATATCCTCCCGGGAAAATGCTCGCGTGTTCTAATTGACCGGCATCATGAGCCCGCGCGCAGCGGCTCGCCAAGAAAAAGGAGATTGCCGTGGAGCAACTGGACGCGCTGGCGGCCGAGCTGGGCGAGCGGCTGAAGGCCGAGGGCCAGACCGTGGCGGTGGCGGAGAGCTCCTCCGGCGGCCTGATCTCGGCGGCGTTGCTCGGGGTGGCCGGGGCGTCGAAATACTATCTGGGCGGGGCGGTGGTCTACACCGGCAAGGCGCGGATGGTGCTCATGGACCTGCCGCGCGAGGCGGTGGCCGGCATGCGCTCGTCCACCGAGCCCTATGCGCTCTTGCTGGCGCGCACGGCCCGCGAACGCTTCGGCGCCACCTGGGGGCTTTCCGAGACCGGCGCGGCGGGCCCTACAGGCAACGCCTATGGCGACGCCGCCGGCCACACCTGCCTCGCGATCTCCGGACCCGTCGAGATGGCGGTGACCCTCGAGACCGGCGAGAGCGACCGGGCGGCCAATATGACAGCATTCGCGGCGGCGGCGCTGGAGCTCCTGAAGCGGGCGGTGGGCTAGAGCGTGGCGGCGGAGGAGGCGGTCTCGATTGCGGCCGAAGATCCAACGGCGGGCGAGGCGGCCGGCCTGATCGCCGACCTCGTGGGTTACCTGACGGCCCTCTACCCCGAGGATGACGAGGAGGGGCCGCCGCCATGGACCGTCGAGGACCTGGCACGGGAAAGGACCTTTCTCGTGGCGCGGATCGGCGGCGAGGCCGCGGGCTGCGGCGGCCTGACGATCCTGCCGTGGCCGGACGCCATGGAGATCGTGCGGATGTACGTACAGCCGCATCGCCGCGGCCGGCGGCTGGCGGAGCGGCTGCTGATCGACCTGGAGGCTCTGGCGCGTGAGCGCGGCGTGGGGGTCCTGATGCTGCGCTGCGGACCGCGCCAGCCACAGGCCCTGCGGGTCTACGAGCGTAGCGGCTATGTCCGTCGCGCGGCCTTCGCCCACCACCGCGAGCACC
>NZ_SSMZ01000114.1 GCF_004799395.1 Phenylobacterium sp. | reverse complement strand
ATTCCCACTCCCAAACTTTCGGTAAACCTGTCACGGGAGTTTGGCCGCGCCCGCGGATTCCCCTATATTACGGGTCCTCCATACAGGAAGCTTATCCCCTTGGGTGTCACCCTCGACCTTTCGCGTGCGCCGGCCGCGCCCCGCGCCGCGGCAAAGCCGAATCTGTCGGGCCTGACGCGGGCCGAGCTGGCCCAGGCCCTGATCGCGGCCGAAGTCGCGCGCCCGGAGAAGGCGCGGATGCGCGCCACCCAGCTCTGGCGCTGGATCCACCATTACGGCGTCACCGATTTCGCCGCGATGAGCGACGTGGCCAAGGAGATGCGCGCCGCGCTGGCCGAGGTTTTCACCATCGCCCGGCCGGAGGTCATCGAGCGGCAGGTGTCGAAGGACGGCACGCGCAAGTGGCTGATCCGCACCGCGCCGGGCATCGAGATCGAGACCGTCTACATCCCTGACGTCGGCCGCTCCGGGGCGCTCTGCGTCTCCAGCCAGGTGGGCTGCACGCTGAACTGCACGTTCTGCCATACCGGCACCCAGGCGCTGGTGCGCAACCTGACCGCCGCGGAGATCCTGGCCCAGGTGCAGGTGGCCCGCGACGACCTCGGCGAATGGCCTTCCCCGAAGGAAGACCGCAAGCTCTCCAACATCGTCTTCATGGGCATGGGCGAGCCGCTCTACAATCTGGACAACGTCGCCGCCGCCATCGACATCATCGCTGACGGCGAGGGCATCGCCATCTCGCGCCGGCGGATCACGGTCTCGACCTCCGGCGTCGTGCCGGAACTGATCCCGTTGGGTGAGCGGACTCAGGCCATGCTGGCCATCTCGCTGCACGCCACCAACGACGCCCTGCGTGAGGAGCTCGTACCGCTCAACAGGAAATACCCGCTCGCCGAGCTGATGGCGGGCGTTCGCGCCTTCCCGGGCCTGTCGAACAGCAAGCGGGTGACCTTCGAGTACGTGATGCTGAAAGGGGTCAACGACACCCCGGCCGAGGCCAAGGCCCTGGTCCAGCTGCTGAAGGGCATTCCGGCCAAGATCAACCTGATCCCGTTCAACCCCTGGCCCGGCAGCCCCTACGAATGCTCCGACTGGGGAACCATCGAGACCTTCGCCGCAATCCTGAACCGCGGCGGCTACGCCTCGCCGATCCGCACGCCCCGCGGCCGCGACATCCTGGCCGCCTGCGGTCAGCTGAAAAGCGAGAGCGAGAAGGTCCGGGCCAGCGTGCGGCGAAAGGCGGCGGCCACGGACGCCGCCGAGAGCTAGAGGCGCTTTCCAGAAGCGCCGCGCCGCGTGCTATCGAAGGCGCCCGTCCACCGGAGCCGCCCGCCGATGACCACGCCCCTCCAGTCGCCGGAAATCCAAGCCTTCGCCACGGGCTTCCCGATCACCCTGCTGCACGCCGGCGTGACAGTGGTCATCCTGTTCGCCGCGGCGGCGCTCTACGTGATGTTGACCCCACACAAGGAAATTCGGCTGATCCGCGAGGGCAACACCGCCGCGGCGGTGTCGCTGGGCGGGGTGCTGGTCGGCCTGGCGATACCGCTGGCCGTTTCGCTGAAGGCCTCGACGACCCTGGTCGAACTGGCGCTCTGGGGGGTGGCGATCACCCTGGTCCAGCTTTTGGTCTTCCGGCTGGTAGACTTGATCCTCCACGGCCTGCCCAAGCGCATCCAGGATGACGAGATGGCGGCGGCCGCCATGTTGGTGGGCGCCAAGATCGCCACCGCCCTGATCCTCGCCGCCGCCGTCTCCGGCTAGCACCGGAGACGGCGCGTCCATGCACTTCCCCCGGCTGCCCGACTGGCTGATCTACGCCGCGGTGGTGGTCGCCCTGCTGTTGGCCGCGGTCGGCCGCCAGGAGCGCGCAGACGCCCCGCCGGCGCCGCCGCCGACCCCGGAGGCCGAGGGCGCGGCCCTGGGACCTGCCTCGCCCTTCGATCCGGCCGTGGTGGTTGAGGTTTCCGACAAGACCGAAGCCGGCGCCGGCACCGCCTTCTCCATCGCCTCTTCCGGGGTCTGGATCACCGCGCGCCACGTGGTCGAGGGCTGCTCGCAGGCGGCCATCGTCGTGGCCCCGGGGCGCGGCGTGGCGGCGACGGTGCGCATCGATCCCAGCGCCGAGACGGCGATCCTGACGACTGATGGCGGCGCCGCGCCCCTGCCGCTTGGGCTCGGGCAGAGGCTTCGCCGGGGCGAGCGCGCCTTCCACATCGGCTTTCCGCAGGGCAAGCCGGGCGAGGCCAGTTCGCGCCTGCTGGGCCGCGAGAACCTGGTGGTGCAGGGCCGCGGCGCGCGCACGGAGCCGGTGCTGGTCTGGGCCGAGACCGGTCGCACCGACGGCCTGAAGGGAACGCTGGGCGGCCTCTCCGGCGCGCCGGCCCTGGATGCGCAGGGCCGGGTGGTGGGCGTCACCATCGCCGAGGCGCCTCGCCGCGGGCGCATCTACACCACCTCGCCGGAGACCACGGCGCGGACCCTGGCGGCCAGCGGCCGACGACTTGCCGACAACCCCGGCGCGCCGATCACCGCCGACAACTATGGCCGTGTCGCCGACGACCTCCGCCGCAACCTGCGGGTCGCCCAGGTGGTCTGCCTGACGGCCTAGACGGGCGCCGGAACCGCCCGCGCGTGGATGCGCGCCAGGATCAGGAACAGCACCAGGGCAGGGAGCGCGATCAGACCCGCGCCGACGAAGGCGATCTCATAGGCCGGCATCTGGCCGTAGGTTTTGGCCATCCCCTCGACGATGGCCCCGGAGAAGCCCTTCAGGAACTTGCCCAACATGGCGTAGGCCGACGACAGCAGCGCATACTGGGTCGCGGTATAGCCAAGGTTGGTCAGGCTCGACATGTAGGCGATCAGCGCGACGCCCGCGTACCCCTGCACGAAGTTGTCGGTCCCCATCACCGCGCTGAAGATCGCCACGTTCCCGGGATGCAGCGCCAGCAGAGCGAAGGACGCCGTGCCCAACCCCTGCAGCACCGCGCCGGCGATAAGCGTCGGGAAGAGACCCAGACGCACGGCGCTGACGCCGCCCGCCGCGACGCCCGCCAAAGCCCCAAACAGGCCGATCGAGCCCCTCACCGCCGCCACAGCGTCCTTTGTCAGGCCCAGGTCCACGTAATAGGGCGTGTACATCGGCCCCATGACGAAATCGGGCAGGCGGTAGGTGGCGATGGCGATCAGCATCAGGAAACCCAGCGCCTTATGCTGGGCGAAGAAGTCGATGAACGGCCCGACCACGGCGTCGAAGAAGCCACGCGGGTTCCATAGGGGCGCCTGGGCCCTCAGCGTGGCCTCAGCCCGCGCCGGCTCCAGGGCGAACCAGGTCGCGACAAGGCCGATGGCCATGGCGGCGCCATAGGCGACATAGGCGCCGGGCCAACCGATCCGCGCGGCCACCGCCAGGATCAAGGCGTCGGCGGCGATGATCGCGGCGCGGTAGCCGAGCGCCGCTGCGGAGGACAGCAGGCCCTGTTCGTCGACGTCGGCGGCGGCTTCAATCCGCCAGGCGTCGATGGCGATATCCTGGGTGGCCGAGGCGAAGGCGGTCAGGAGGGCGAAGGCGCCGATGGCGGTCAGGCCGCCCGGGCCCTTGGGGCCGACGGCCGCGATCCCGACGAGGCCGGCGGCCACCAGGATCTGGGCGAAAGCCATCCAGCCGCGCCGCCGTCCCAGCCTCCCCAGCAGCGGCAGGTCCACGCGGTCCACCACCGGCGACCAAAGCCACTTCAGCGAATAGGCCAGGCCGACCCAGGAAATAAAGCCGATGGCCTTCAACCCCGTGCCCTCGTCACGCAGCCAGTAGCCCAGGGTGTTGGCGGTGAGCAGGAACGGCAGGCCAGAAGAGAACCCCAGCGCCAGCGTCACCGCGACCTTGGGCTGGCGCAACTCGCGCAGCACCTCCATGGCCGTGCGCTTGCGGCGCGGCGGGGCGCTGGCTGGCGTGGTCATCGGCGGCCTCTTGGACGAAGGCGCGCCCCGGCGCCCGGTCAGCCGACCTTGGCGCGCCGCAGGGTTTCCGTCCAGCCGGGTCCGGTCCAGCGGGTCAGGGTGGCGCGCAGTGCGTCCGGCGACATCGGCTTGACCAGGAAGTCATTCATCCCGGCAGCCAAACAGGCGTGGCGGTCGTCCTCGAAGGCGTTGGCGGTCAGGGCGACGATGGGGGTCTCGACGCCCATCTCGCGCAGCACGCGAGCGGTCTCCACCCCGTTCAGGCCCGGCATCCGCATGTCCATCAGGATCAGGTCGTAGGATCCCACCTTGGCCGCCGCGATGGCCTCGTCGCCGCCGCCGGCGTGGTCGATCTCGCAGCCCTCGCGGGTCAACAGGGCGCGGGCGAGCAGCGCATTGATCGGATTGTCCTCCACCAGCAGCACCCGCTTGCCAGGCGCCGCGGCGGTGGCGATCCGTTCGTCCTCGGCGGCGACCGCGGCGGCTTGTTCGGCGCCGGCGGCAATCAGCACCCGCTCGGCGAGGGACGCGCGGCGCAGGGGCTTGATCAGATAGCCAGCGAAGCCGGAACGGCGGTAACGGCCGATCAGCGCGCGCTCGTCCGGCGCCAGAAGGATGATGGCCCGGCGCTCCGGCGGCCGCCGCAGCAGCCGCGAGCCGGTAGCCAGGGCGTGATCGACCAGGATGACGTCGCCGAACTGGGTGTGGGCGATCAAGTGGTCCAGATCGGCGGCGGCGACCGGCTGGCCGTCGCAGGCCTCAATCTGCCGCCAGGCCGCCTCGCGGACCATCGGATTGGACGAGGCCACGCCAACCCGGCGACCGGCCAGGCCGGCGACCGGCGCGGGCGCGGCCGCCGGGCGGAAGGCGGCTTCGAACCAGAAGCACGAACCGCCATGCGGGCGCGCCTCGACTCCGACTTCGCCATCCATCGCCAGCGCGAGGCGCCGCGCGATGGCCAGGCCGAGACCAGCGCCGCCCATGTGGGCATGGGCGGGGTCAGCCTGGGCGAAGGCTTCGAAAATGCGGTCGCGCTGGTCGGTCGTAACGCCGGGACCGGTGTCCTCGACGGTGAAGCGCAGGCGGCCGCCATCGCCGGGGACCACGCCCACCAGAACCCCGCCGGTTTCGGTGAACTTCACGGCGTTGCCGGCGAAATTGAGCAGGATCTGGCGAAGCCGCCCTTCATCGGCGCGGATGGCGCCGGGCGCCGCCGGGGCGGCCCAGGCGATCTCGACGCCCTTTTCACGCGCCCGCGGCGACAACAGTTCGCTGACCCCGCGCAGCAGCGCCTCGACCTCGACCTCGCCCAGGTGCAGATCGACCTTGCCGGCGCCCAGCTTGGCGAAATCCAGCACGTCGTTGACCAGGGTGAGCAGGTGCTCGCCCGATTCGCGGATGGCGGCGGCGTAGGCGCGCTGCTCGGCAGTCAGGCGCGTGCCCTCCAGCAATCGCGACATGCCGAGCACGCCGTTCAGGGGGGTGCGGAACTCGTGGCTCAGCGAGGCGAGCTGCTCGGCGCTGATATGGGCGCGCCGCGGCCGGCGTTCGGCCAGCGGTCGTGCCGGCCTGAGGGGAGGACTGCGCATGGCGCCTGCGATAGCCGCAAACGCCTTAACGGTCGGTCAAGCGACCTCATCGCCGGTCATCTCGCGGGCCAGCGCCAGCAGGGCGATGCGGGTGCGCGGGTCGGGAATCCCGTTGAACGCCTGCAGCATCTCTAGCGCCCCCGGGCGGGAAAGGGCGCGGAACACATCGTCGTCGTCCTCGCGGCCGGACGATTCCTCCCCGACCAGCCAGGAAATCGTTGTGTTCAGCGCCTGGGCTGCGGTCAGCAGGGTGGAGGCGGCCACGCGATTCGCGCCACGCTCGTACTTTTGGACCTGCTGGAAAGACACCCCAAGCCGTTCCGCCAGGTCGCTCTGGGAAAGTCCCAGTTGCCGGCGCCGGGTTCGCAGGCGCGCGCCGATGATCAGCTCCAGTTGGGCGGTGCGGCCGGGGTTGGGTGTGTCCATCGCGACGCCTCCAATGCGTCACAGTGTAGCTGATCGTCGTTGCGGGCACGCGTTAAAGTAGACGCGGGCCGCAAGTCATCGTTAACTGCTAACGCTATGCGAGCACGCGACATCATCGCCGAAGATCCGGTGGGACTGCTTACACCGCGGGAGCGCGAATGCCTGCGGCTGGTGGATCAGCACCTGTCCTCCAAGCAGATCGCTCGCGAACTCGGCATGTCGAAGACTTCCGTGGACACCTACTGTGACCGCGCACGCCGCAAGCTGGGCGTGGAGGACCGCTACGCCGCGGCGCGCCTGGCGCGCCAACTGGACGTTGACGTTCCCGTTAACCATGTCCTGACCGGATCAGGACACGACGCGATCAGGACAGACGCCGCAGTCAACCTCTGGCCCGATGAAGGGGCAACAGAGGGGGTGGCCCATGGGCGACTGGCAGAACTTCGACAATCGAGCGGTGATCGGCAAGGCCCTGCGCCTACGCCGGGAGATCGACGACTTCGAGGCCCGCTGGCCGACTCCGGCGGCTCGGGAGGAAGCCCTCCCGACCTTTACCTGGGCGCAACTGGAACGACAGCTCGTCGATCTGGCGGCGACTCCGGCGCAAGCCAAGATGGTCCGGCACCTGGTGTCCGGCACACGGAAGCTGGCGCCGTTCAAGCCTTCGGAAATGGTCCTGCGGGAAATCCTCTGCATGACCTGGGTTCTGCTCGACGAGAACTTCAAGTCGGAACCCGACGCTGGCTCGACCGAAATGATCTGAGTCCCGTCGCCCGGCTCGGCGCCATCGTGGCGATCGCCGTCATCACCGTCCTGGCTTTCGGGGGGATGCTGGCGGGTCTCCACGCCCTCGAGGACCTCGGGCGAACTTTTTTCCGGGCCTGAACCGGACCGAAACCATAACCCGCTTAAACCCTTAGCCGCACGTCGCAGCCCGACGCGCGCAGGAGAGAACTCATGCTCAAGCAACGCCGTATGATCGCCGAGCAAGTCGCCGGCGCCCTGTTCGAAGCCGAGGCCGCCATCGACATGGCTCTCGCCAAGACCGCCGCTCTCACCGGCGCCATGCCCTCCTTGCGCACGCAGGTCGGCGCATCGGCCCTGATCGGCCAGGGTGCGGTCGAGCGCGCCAGCCAGGCGATCGCCGCCCTGGCCGACGCCCGCCGTGCGATTGTCGAAACTCACAACGAGCTGTCGATCGTCCAGAGCCAGATCGGCCTGGGCGCGGTGACCCTGAGCTGCCCGACGGGTGGCGACAAGCCGCCGCCGTCGTTCGCCACCGCCGACCAGCCGCAGATCGGCCGCCGCGCCCTGCGGATCGCCTAAGCCAGGACACCGTTTCGCCGCTGGGCGTTCCAGTCGCGCCCCGGCTCTGCCAGAGTGGCCCCCAGGTTCAGCCTGGGGGCCATTTCTGTTCTACGCCATCTACCCCTATTTCGGTCTCGTCCTGACGGTTGTGGTCAGCGGAGCGGCGCTCTGGCAGGGCGACCGCGAGGAACAGATCGCCGCCGGCGGCGTCCTCATGTCATGGGCGATCACCGTCGCCCTGCGCGACCGTAGCTGGATCGGAACCCAGTGGGCCGCCTTCGCAGCGGACTTCGGTCTGCTGCTGTTGATCACCGCCATCTCGCTCCGCACGCCGCGCTACTGGCCGCTGGTTGCGGCCGCCTTCCAGCTGATCTGTGTGCTGATCCACGTCGCCAGGATCGTCGATCCGAAGGTCCACGCCTGGGCCTACGCCACAGGCCAGGTGATCTTCACCCAACTCTACATTTGGGCTGTCGGCGTCGGAGTGTTCAACACCTGGCGGGCGCGGCGTCAGTTCGCGAGGACCGCCGACCCAATGGCCGATCCCGGCGCCACGCGGCGGTAGATCAGCGCCTCGGCGACCTGGACGAGGCGAACGGGCCCGGCGCCTTCCAGGTCGGCGATAGCGTGGGCAAGCCGCAGGGTGCGGACCCGGCCGCGCCCTCCGCTGGCGCGGGCAGCGCCAGGTCGGCGGCCATGTGCATCCCCACCCCAAGACCTAGTGGTCTAGCCTCACTTATCCACAAGTGCGCACCACACGATTGCGCTCAGATCAAGAACAAAAATAGAACCTATGGGGAAGATGAGACGTTTCCGTGACTTGCGGGCGCGTCTTCCGGAAACAGCCTAGGCCGTGGCGCGAAGGGTTTCAATCCGTTGCCAGAGGATATCGGCCGCGTCGATTCCGCTGAACGTCTTCAGCGCCACAGCCCCCGTGGGCGAGGTGACGTTGATCTCGGTGAGGTAGTCGCCGATCACGTCTATGCCGACAAACAGCAGGCCGCGCGTCTTCAGTTCCGGCCCGATGGTCGCGCAGATCTCCCGGTCGCGGGCGGTCAGCTCGACCGCCTCGGCGCGGCCGCCGACCGCCAGGTTGGAGCGGATCTGGCCTTTCTGCGGCACCCGGTTAATGGCGCCGACCGGTTCGCCGTCGATCAGCAGAATGCGCTTGTCGCCTTTGGTCACCGACGGCAGGAATTTCTGCAGGATCACCGGCTCGCGGCTGAGCTCAGCGTGAATCTCCAGCAGGGCCTCAAGGTTAGGATCGTCGGCGAGGTGCCGGGTGACGCCGGATCCGCCGCGCCCGTTCAGGGGCTTCAGCACCACGTCGCCATGTCGGCGGCGGAACTCGGCGATCTCTTGGCGGTCCGAGGTGATGAGGGTCGGCGGCTGCAGGCTCGGAAAGTCGGTGACGAACAGCTTCTCCGGCGCGTTGCGCACAGAGACCGGGTCGTTCACCACCAAGGTCCTGGGATGGACCTTCTCCAGGAAGAAGGTCGAGTCGATGTAGTTCATGTCGAAGGGCGGATCCTGACGCAGCAGGATCACGTCGAAAGCCGTCAGGTCGACGCGCCGGTAGTCGCCAAGCGTCGCGTGGTCGCCGGGCCGACGCTGCACACTCACCTGGCGTCCGCGGGCGAAGACCCGGCCCTCGTCCATGGCCAGGGTGTCGGTGGTGTAGACGAACAGGCTGTGGCCCCGCGCCTGGGCCATCTCCATCATCAGGAATGTCGTGTCGCCCTCGATGTTGATCCCCTCGATGGGATCCATCTGCACCGCGACCTTGAGGGACATGGAGAGCTCCGGACGACCTGAGCCTTGGAGATAGGCCGCCCGCGTGCGTAGCGCCAGCCGCGCGAAGAGGCCACTGGCGCAACGGCGCGAGCCGCTAGTTCAGCTGCAGCCGCACCCGCTCCCGCTGCGCCCTCGCAGCCAGCGCTGCGCCGCCGTCGAGCTCCGTCGCCCGCGCCAAGGCCTCCAGCGACCCGGCCAGGGCGCCTTGCCCCTCGCGGGCGGCGGCGACGTCGAGCCAGGGACGATGGTCGGCGGGGTCCAGGAGGGCGCGGCGCAGGGCGGCCCGCTCGGCGCGGGTGAAGTCGCGCATCTGGCTGGCGCGGGCGAAGATGGTGTTCTGCAGGCGCATCAGGACGGCGCGGTCGCTGACCGGCGCCATCAGCCGGTCCAGCCGGTCGGCGACATTGGGCGTCAGGCCCGCGTGCAGAGCACGGCGGGTGAGCTCAGACGGCAGCACAACCCGCCCCTCCGAGAATGGGTCCAGGGCCAGCGGGCCCTCTTCCGTCTCGATACGCAGCAGGAAGTGGCCGGGGAAGTCGACGCCCTGGACGGTGAGCGAACATTTACGCGCGGCGTGCAGGTAGAAGACGCCCAGCGCCACCGCCAGGCCCTTGCGCCGCTCGGCGACGGCGACGATGTCGGCGTTGTCCGGGTCGTCGTAGGTCAGGAGGTCGCCGGCCAGGCGCAGGTCGCCGGCCATGCTCTCGGCCAGGGCCTCCTCGGCGCTTTCCTGCTTCAGCCGCTGCGCCAGGCGCTCGGCGCCGGCCGCGGCCAGATCGCGGGCCGCCTGTGGATCGCGACTGGGATCCTCGTGGATGGCGCAGGCGATCGCGGCCTCCAACAGGGGGAAGTCCGCATCGGCGCCAGCGCCGGCGCTCAGCAAAATGGCTTCAGCCTCCTCGCGGCCCATTCGCCAGCCCGTCCCCTCAACTTCGCTTCCAGGCGTCTGGAATATGCCTGGGCAATCTACCCGGTGCGAGGGCTATGAGGTCGAGGCGAACCGCCGCACCGTTGAGCGCCGCCCGCCCCGCCGCCAGCACCTCGGCGCGGCGGCCGGCTTCGCGGCCCGCGCGGCCGCGAGCCTGGCGGGCCTCCGTTCGGCTCATGGCTTGGCCCGCATCGCCATAGCCCGCTGGTAGACTTCGCGCCGCGAGAGGCCGAGCGCCTTGGCCACTTCCGCGGCGGCCTCCGCCGGGCGTAAGCGCAGGAGGGCGTCGCTCAGCGCCGTGTCGATGTCGTCGGCGGTGGCCTCAGCCTCATGCCCGGGGCCGACCAGGATCACGATCTCGCCCTTCGGCGCGTCGAGGCGCGGGTCGGCCGCCAGGTCCGCCAGCGGCCCGCGGTAGAGGGTCTCGTAGAGCTTGGTCAGTTCGCGGCAGACCACGGCGTCGCGGGTCTCGCCCAGGACGGCGGCCATGTCGGACAGGCTGGCGGCCAGGCGCGATCCGCCCTCGAAGAACACCAGGGTGGCGCGAATGGGGGCCAGCTCCTCGAGGAATGTGCGGCGTGCGGCGCTCTTCGGCGGCGGAAATCCCGCGAACAGGAAGCGGTCGGTGGGCAAGCCGGCGGCTGAGAGGCCCGCCAGCAGGGCCGACGGTCCGGGGATCGGGAAGACGGACACACCCGCAGCGGCCGCCTCGCTGACCAGCCTGTAGCCGGGATCGGAGACCAGGGGCGTGCCGGCGTCGGAGATCAGCGCCACGCGCTTGCCCTCGGCCAGCGCGGCCATGGCCTTGGGGCGCGACCGCTCGGCGCCGTGCTCGTCGTAGCGCTCCAGCTTGGCGGAAAGCCCATAGGCATGGAGCAGCTTGCCGGCGACGCGGGTGTCCTCGGCCAGCACCAGGTCGGCCGCGGCCAGGATGTCGAGGGCGCGGAGCGTGATGTCGCGCAGATTGCCGATCGGCGTCGCCACCACATAGAGCCCCGGCGCGAGCGGGGTGTCGTCGAGCTTGGGTGGTGGGATGCCCTTGGCCATGGCGGAGGGTTCGCGTGTCACGCCTGCGATGTCAAAGGGCGAGCTCTTGCGTCAGCCGATCCAGCACCAGCCGTCCTGACGCCGTGGCCCGCAGACGCTGGGGATCGTCGGCCAGCAGGCCCAGGTCCACGAACTCGGCGATGCGATGCGGCGCGATCGCCAAGGCCGCGACGTCGGCGAGCGGCACGCCGTCGGAGAGCCGCAGCCCGCTCAGCAGCCGCTCCTGCGCCGCCTCGCGGGGGCTGAGCGCCTCGCGCTCGGTGAATCCCAGGCCGGTCTCGGCGACGCGGGCGATGTAGTCTGCGGGCCGGGCGGCGGCGTGAGTGGCCTGGCGGACACGGGCTTCGGTGATCCGCCCGTGGGCGCCGGGGCCCGCGCCGACATAGTCATGGCCTTGCCAGTAGATCAGGTTGTGGCGCGAGCGGGCGGCGACGCTTCGGGCGTGGTTGGAGACCTCATAGGCCTCGAAGCCGGCCGCCTCGAGCACCCGCTGGGTGGTGTCGAACAGGTCCGCGCCGACGTCGACGTCCGGCGGGGTGAAGGTCCCGCGACGGACGGCGCGATCGAAGGCTGTGCCGGCCTCGATGGTCAGTTGGTAGGGCGAGACGTGCTCGGCTCCGAGGTCGAGGGCGGCCTGCAGTTCCTCGGCCCAAGCCTGCGGCGTCTGGCCCGGCCGTGCGTAGATCATGTCGATGGAGAGCCGTGTGAAGGCCTTGCTGGCGGCCTTGGCCGCGCGGATTGCGATCGCCGCGTCGTGGTTGCGGCCCAGGAAGCGAAGCGCCTCATCGTCCAGCGACTGGAGGCCCAGCGACAGTCGATTGACCCCGGCGTCGGCGAAACCCGCGAACCGCGCCGCCTCCGCATCCGTGGGATTGGCCTCCAGGGTGACTTCCAGGTCCGCCGCCGGTGACCAAAGACGCCTGGCGGCGGCGATCATCTCGCCGGCCCATGCGGGGTCCATCAGCGAGGGCGTGCCGCCGCCCAGGAAGACGGAGGTCAGCTCGCGAGGTCCGGTCAGCGCGGCCTGGGCCTCCAGGTCGGCGACGATGGCCCGCGCCAGAGACGCCGGCTGTTCGCCGCCGCGGTCCTTGAAGACGTTGAAGTCGCAGTAGGGGCAGATGCGCGCACAGTAGGGCCAGTGGATGTAGACCCCCAGCTTCAGGCCGGTGGTCACAAGAGCGCGGCCTTCAGCTTGGCGAAGGCCCGGGCGCGGTGGCTCATGGCGTCCTTCGCGGCGGGTTCCATCTCGCCGAACGTCAGCGCGCCGCCCTCGGGTACGAAGATCGGGTCGTAGCCGAAGCCCCGGTCGCCGCGCGGCGGGAAGGTGAGCGAGCCGTCGATGCGGCCCTCGACAACCACCGCCGGCCCACCCGGCCAGGAGACCGCGAGCGCGCTGGTGAACCAGGCGGAGAAGTCCTTGGCGCCAGTTTCCTCAAGCCTGTCCTCGACCTTCTTCATGGCGACGGTGAAGTCACGTCCCGGACCGGCCCAGCGCGCCGAATAGATGCCGGGCGAGCCCTCCAGCGCCGCCACCGACAGACCGGAATCGTCGGCCAACGCGATCAGCCCGCTGGCCTCGGCGGCGGCGCGGGCCTTCAGGAGCGCATTGCCGACGAAGGTGGTCTCGGTCTCATCCGGCTCGGCCAGGCCGAGCTCGCCGGCGCTCACCAGCACGAAGCGGTTGTCGAGGATTTCGGCCAGTTCGCGGGCCTTGCCGGGGTTGTGGGTGGCCACCACCAGCCGGGTCCCGGGCTCCAGCTTTAGCGCCATCGATTCACGCTCCCTTTACGCAAAAGGGACCATAGCCCCCGCCCGCCGTGTTGCATTGCAAAAGTTTAATATCGTTACTCGATATTAATTTGAACGCTAATCGATGCGGCCGTATTGAATATCGACATCGGGACCGTACATCCGGCCCACTCGCACGCTGCACCGCAGCAAAACTGGAATGAAAGGAACAGATCATGTTCTCGCCTTTGATGAAGACCTTCGACCGCGCTTCCCTGGCCATCTTCATGGCGCTCGCTGTGACCCCGATGCTGGCCGTCGCCGTCGCCGCCACGATCCACTAGGCTTGCGCGTCTTGGGGTTCGTCCGACCCGCTCCCGCCGCGCCCCATGGGGTCGCCGCCGGGGCGGGTTTTGGCGCCGCCCCGGCAGGCCGAGCGGGGGAGGTTTCGGGATGCGTGCGCTAGGACCGGGATCGGTCTCCAGTTTCCTGAAGATCATCCTCGACGTGGTTTTCGCCGCCCTCTGGATCGCGCTGGGCGCCGTGGCGCTGGCCACCCTGGCGGCCTTGCTGTTCAGCTTCAATCCCGACCTTTTCCCCGACATCATGAGCAAGAACGCCTCGGTGGTGGCGATCCGCGGGCCGCTGTTCGCCGGCGCGCTCCTGGTGTTCGGCCTCTCGATCGGCGGCGTGCTGGTGATCGTCCATTCGCTGCGCCAGATCTTCACCACGCTCACTGCCGGCGATCCTTTCCATCCGACCAATGTCGGCCGCCTGCGCCTGATCGGCCTGATGCTGGCGGCGCTGGAGATCGGCCGCTATTGCGTCTGGGGCCTCAGCCCCTTCCTGCCGTGGATCAAGGACGTGAAACCCGACCTCAGCCTCACTGCCTGGTTCTCGGTCCTCGTGGTCTTCGTCCTGGCGGAGGTGTTCCGTGAGGGCGCCCGGCTGCGGCGCGAAGCCGAACTGACCATCTAGGCCCGGCGCCCATGCCCATCCGCGTCCAACTCGATCGCGTCCTGCTCGAACGCCGCATGTCGCTGACCGAGCTTGCGGACCGGGTCGGCGTCACGATCGCCAATCTCTCGATCCTGAAGACCGGCAAGGCCCGCGCCGTGCGCTTCTCCACCCTGGCGGCGCTCTGCCGCGAACTGGATTGCCAGCCGGGCGACCTGCTCACCTACGAAGCCGGCCCTTCCGATGACCTCCCCGACGACGAAGACACGTAGGCGCGCCGCCGAGGCTGGAGCTGCTTCGTCCAGCCGGGTTGTTGCGCCGCGGTGCGACAAATCAGCTTTGCTGTAGGAAGCCTTGCAATCTCAAAGGGGGATTTCTATATGCGCCGCACAATATTGCGCTGCACAAAGGAGTGTCCCATGATCGCTTCGATCGAACGGGTCCTGAACGCCCTCTTCGCGCCGCTGGCGCGCGAGCTGAACCGGATGCCGCCTTCGGCCTTCCGCTATCTGGTGGCCGGGCTCTAAGGCCAAAAGACCGCTCAGGCGGTTCGAAGCGGGCGGCTGGGAAACCAGCCGCCCGTTTTCGTGTCAGCCGCCCGTCGCGGCGCGCTGCAGGATGACCAGTTCGCCGATTCCCTTGCGGGCCAGGGAAAACAGGGACTCGAACTCGGCCTCGGAGAAGCCGCGCTTCTCGCCGGTGGCCTGGATCTCCACGATGTCTCCCTTGCCGGTCAGCACGAAGTTCGCGTCCGCCTCGGCGTTGGAATCCTCCTCGTAGTCGAGGTCGAGCACCGGGGTTCCGTTGAAGACGCCGCAGCTCACCGCCGCCACCTGGTCGAGGATCGGGTCGTTCGTGATCACGCCCTCCTCAAGCAGATATTTCGTGGCCAGGCGCAGCGCCACCCAGGCGCCGGTGACCGAGGCGGTGCGGGTGCCCCCGTCGGCTTGGATCACGTCGCAGTCGATGGAGATCTGCCGCTCGCCCAGGGCCTTCAGGTCGACGATGGCGCGCATGGAGCGGCCGATCAGCCGCTGGATTTCCTGGGTGCGGCCCGATTGCTTGCCTTGCGCGGCCTCGCGCCGGCCTCGCGTGTGAGTCGCGCGAGGCAGCATGCCGTACTCGGCGGTGACCCAGCCCTGGCCCTTGCCGCGCAGGAAGCCCGGCACGCCCTCCTCCAGGCTGGCGGTCACCAGTACCTTGGTATGGCCGAAACTGACCAGGCAGGAGCCTTCCGCATAGCGGTTGACGCCGGTTTCCAGGGTCACGGGCCGCAGGATATCGGCGAGGCGTTCGGACGGGCGCATTCAATAAGACTCCTGGGACTTCGGCTCGAAGAGGGGCGGCGGCTTGCGCCCACTTGCGCGGCGCTTATCCTAGATCGGCAAGGTCCCGTCCATGGACGCCACCGAGAACGCGCCGCCGCCCACGTGAATACCCCCCTCTTTGCCTCCGGTCCCTCCCTGGCCGAACTCGACGAACGCGCGCGGGACATCTTCCGCCGCATCGTGGAAAGCTATCTGGAGACCGGCGAGCCGGTGGGCTCGCGCACCCTGTCGAAGGGCGGACTGTCGCTGTCGCCGGCCTCGATCCGCAACACCATGCAGGATCTGACCCAACTGGGCCTGCTGGGCGCGCCGCACGTCAGCGCCGGGCGGCTGCCGACCCACGCGGGCCTGCGCCTGTTCGTCGACGGCCTGCTCGAGGTGGGCGATGTGGGCGCGGTGGACCGCCAGGCCATCGAGGCGCGCCTGCACGCCCATGGCCGCAACTTCGAGGACGCCCTGAACGAGGCGAGCTCCATCCTCTCCGGCCTGGCGGGCGGCGCTGGCGTGGTGGTGACCCCGATCCGCGACGCCGGCGTCAAGCACGTGGAGTTCGTCTCCCTGGGCGTTGAGCGGACCCTCGCGATCATGGTCTTCGCCGACGGCACGGTAGAGAACCGCCTGATCCGCCTGCCGGCCGGCGTCACGCCCTCGGCCTTGACCGAGGCGTCGAACTTCCTGAACGCACGGCTGCGCGGCCGCACCCTCGCCGAGGCCAAGACCGACCTCGCCGCCGACATCGCCCGCGCCCGGCGCGAGCTGGACGCCAGCGCCGCGCGGCTGGTGGAGGACGG
Organism: Phenylobacterium sp.; assembly: GCF_004799395.1. Classification (GTDB taxonomy): domain Bacteria; phylum Pseudomonadota; class Alphaproteobacteria; order Caulobacterales; family Caulobacteraceae; genus Phenylobacterium. The sequence goes on along the minus strand of NZ_SSMZ01000114.1, from coordinate 7,586 downwards.
CCTGGCCGCCTGGGGCGGCGGCGACGCCGAGGACCGGGCGCTGATCGTGCGCGGCCGCGCCAACCTGCTGGACGAGCCGGGCGCCGTCGACGACCTGGAGCGAGTCCGCTCGCTGTTCGAGGATCTGGAGCAGAAGGAGCAGCTGATCTCCCTGCTGGACGGGGTGCGCGAGGGCCAGGGCGTGCGCATCTTCATCGGCGCCGAGACCAAGCTCTTCTCACTTTCGGGTTCCGCCGTGATCGCCGCGCCCTATATGACGGGCTCGCAGCGGGTGCTGGGGGCGATCGGCGTGATCGGCCCGGCCCGGCTGAACTATGCGCGGATCATCCCGTTGGTGGATTATACCGCCCGCGTGCTGGGTCAGGTGATGAACGCCTGAACGGCCAGAGCTGAGAGACGAGAGCTAGATGTCCGAAGACGATACGCCAGACGAAGCCGACGCCTTCCTCGCCGAAGCGGGTGAGGCCGAGCTGGCGGCGCTCAAGGCCGAAAACGCCGCGCTGAAGGAGCAGATCCTGCGCTATGCGGCGGAAGCCGAGAACACCAAGCGCCGCGCCGAGCGCGAGGCCAATGACGCGCGCGCCTATGCGATCCAGAAGTTCGCCCGCGACCTGCTGGGCGTGGCCGACAACCTCAGCCGCGCCCTGGCCCATGAGCCGGCCGACAACGGCGACGCGGTGGTGAAGAACTTCGTGCTCGGCATCGAGATGACCGAAAAGGAGCTCCTGGGCGCCTTCGAACGCAACGGCCTGAAGCGAATCGCCCCGCTTCGCGCTGAGAAGTTCGATCCGCACCAGCACCAGGCCATGGCCGAGGTTCCCGGCACCGATGTCGCCGCCGGCGGCATCGTCGAGGTGATGCAGCCCGGCTTCGAGCTGCTCGGCCGCCTGCTGCGTCCGGCCATGGTGGTGGTCGCGGCCAAGGAGTCGAGCGCCCAGCCCGAGGGGGCCAAGCCGAACGGGGCGGGGCCGAACCCCTACGCCGGCGGCGATGACGCCGATCCGGGCGGCTCTGTGGATCGCCGTGCCTGAGGGCCTCCCGCGCCCCTTCCGTCCGCCTGCAAAATGGCTAATGTCGCAAGTCCTTCCAGGTCGGGGGGCGCAGGCCGCGAATCGCGCCTGCGCGGTGCGGTTCGGACAAAGACATGAAGCTGACGATCGAGCGGGCGGCGCTGCTTAAGGCGCTCGGGCATGTGCAGAGCGCGGTGGAGCGCCGCAACACCATCCCGATCCTGTCCAATGTCCTGCTCTCGGCCGAGCGTGACCGGCTGACCTTCTCGGCCACCGATCTGGACATGGAGATCATCGACGAGGCGGTCGCCCAGGTGGACCAGCCGGGCCAGATCACCGCGCCGGCCCACACCCTCTATGAAATCGTCCGCAAGCTGCCGGAAGGCTCAGACGTGGTGCTGGCCTTCACCGGCGAGGATCCGCGCCTGACCGTCTCGGCCGGGCGAAGCCGCTTCAACCTGCCGGTGCTGCCGGCCGGCGATTTCCCGGTGATGACCTCCGATGGTCTCTCGGGCCGCATGGCCGTCGACGTCACCGATCTGATCCGGCTGATCGACAAGACCAAGTTCGCGATCTCCGCGGAGGAGACGCGGTACTATCTGAACGGGCTCTACCTGCACACCGTGGTCGAGGACGGCCAGACCAAGCTGCGCGCGGTGGCCACCGACGGTTCGCGCCTGGCGCTGGCCGAGATGGCGGCGCCGGACGGCGCGGCCGGCCTACCGGGTGTCATCGTGCCGCGCAAGACCATCGCCGAGGCCCGGCGCCTGCTGGACGACGCCGGCGAGCAGGTTGAGCTGCAGATCAGCCCCCAGAAGGTGCGCCTGGACTTCGGCGGCGCGGCGCTGACCTCCAAGGTGATCGACGGCACCTTCCCCGACTATCCGCGGGTGATCCCCAAGGACAACAACCGCATCGTCCGGGTCGACTCCAAGCTGTTCGCCCAGGCCGTCGACCGCGTGGCCACCATCTCGGCGGAGAAGTCCCGTTCGGTGCGCATGGCGGTCGAGGGCGGCAAGTGCGTGCTGACCGTGCGCAACATGGAGGCCGGCCAGGCGGTGGAAGAGCTGGAGCTGGACTACGACGGCGACGCCTTCGAGCTCAGCTTCAATGCCCGCTACCTGCTCGACATCACCGACCAGATCTCAGGCGAGCTGGCCGAGCTGCGCTTCGGCGGCCCGAACGACCCGGCCCTGGTGCTCGATCCCCAAGACGCGGACGTGCAGTACATATTGATGCCGCTACGGGTGTAGGCGAGGCGGGAAAGCGCGGGATGAACTGGCTCTCTCGCATAGCCCTTCATAGCGCGGCGCGGCGTTTCGCCCAGCGGCTTCCACAAGAGCTGCACGCCGATTGGGGCGCATCCCCCGCCTACACGGTCGATCAGGTGAAGGCAGCGTTGGCGCGATGCCGGCTAGGCGGGCGCTATGTCGCGGTCGCCTATGCGGCGTTCCTGACGGAGGCAGATTATCTGGCGGTCGCGCCATCCCTGCCACTTGTGCTGCCCTACGATAAGGCCCGCGCTGTATACGGGAGCGAGCGACCCACGGGCGATGCATTCAGCGATCTGCGTGATGGGGAGACCACCTCCGCGCCCTTCATGCGAGGCGGAGTATGATCAACTGAACGGACTGCGCCTTAAGTCCTTAACTTGCCGAGAGGCCCAAGTTCGCAATCAACTATGGGCTTGAGGGCTATCCAGCATTCTCAAGAGTGCCGGTTCGGACCGGTGTTCCCTCTCCCCTAGTGGGAGAAGGTGTCAGTGCCCGTGCGACCCTTCGTACACGCCCGGCGCCACGAGTTCGCTCTCCGGGCCCTCGGTCCCGCTGGCCAGGACAAAGCGGCGGTCGCAGTAGCCGCACTCGACGAAATCCGCCTCGCCCATCTCCAGATAGACCCTGGGGTGGCCCAGCGCACCGCCGACCCCGTCGCAGGCCACGCGCTTGGAGCGCACGATGACGATCTCCGGCGCCGGCAGGTTAGGGACCAGGGCCCCCTTGGCGGGGGCCGGCTCCGGCTTCTTCTTCGCCGAGGCGGGCTTCACGAGCGGTTTGGGGGCGGCTTTGCGGGCCATCGGGCAATCCTTCTGAGCGGCCCGATTGTGGAGGGGCCGCCGCGCGCCTAGGTATGCGAGCGCGGCTTTCCCAGTCAATGTGGAGAGGGCAACGACGGGATGTTCATGAATCTGCCGGACTACGCGATTGAGGCCAGGGGCCTGGTCAAGACCTATTCGGCCACCAAGACGACGCCCGAGATGCGGGCGCTGAAGGGCATCGACCTGGCGATCCCGCGCGGCTCGATTTTCGGCCTCCTGGGGCCGAATGGCGCCGGCAAGTCGACCTTCATCAACATCCTGGCCGGGCTCTGCCGCAAGAGCTCGGGGACGGCAAGCATCTGGGGCCGCGACATCGACGAGCGTCCGCGCGACGCCCGCGCCGCCATCGGCGTGGTGCCGCAGGAGATCGCCGCCGACCCGTTCTTCACGCCATTCGAGGCTCTGGAGGTGGCGGCCGGCATGTACGCCGTGCCCAAGGCCGAGCGCCGGACCATGGAACTGCTGAATGCGCTGGGCCTCGGCGACAAGGCCAACGCCTACGTCCGTCAGCTCTCCGGCGGGATGAAGCGCCGGCTGATGGTCGCCAAGGCGATGGTCCACAACCCGCCGGTGCTGATTCTCGACGAGCCCACCGCGGGCGTCGACGTGGAACTGCGCCGCCAGCTCTGGGCCTATGTGCTGGAGCTGAACCGCAAGGGCGTGACCATCGTCCTCACCACCCACTACCTGGAGGAAGCCCAGGAACTCTGCGACCAGATCGCGATCATCAACCGCGGCCGGGTGGTGGCCTGCGAGCCGACCACGACGCTGCTCGCCCGGATGGACACCCGCAAGGTGCTGGTGACGCCGGACCAGCCGGTGACCGAGGCTCCGGTCCTGGCGGGGTTCGAGACCCACCTGCTGCCGTCGGGCGGATTTTCGGTCGGCTACCGCACCGGCCAGTCGAGCGTCGAACAGGTCCTGGGCGCCATTCGCGCCGCCGGCTTGCACATCAAGGACATCTCCACAGAGGACCCGGACCTGGAGGACGTGTTCGTCTCGCTGACCTACGCCGCGCCTGAACCGGCCGTTTAGCCCTCCTCCCGATCAAGGAAGCGAAGGGGCCTTAGGCGGCAGAAAGATCGTCCAGCTGCCGTCGCGGCTGGCGAACACCGACTCCACGCCCATGGCGACGGAGGCCCAGGTGGTCGAGCCGGGCGCGATTTCCTCCACATGGCCTTCGCCGGGGATCGAATAGGTCCAGGCGCGGATGTCGCCGGCGGCGCGGGCCTTGACGACATAGGCCCTGCCCTGAGATGGCGGCGAGGTGTCGTCCAGGTCGCCGTGGATCAGCATCCGGGGGACCGGCAGGGGCACGAGGCGCGCCGGCGAGGTGTCGGCCAGGGGATCGGCGGCCCTGGATCCGGCCAGCAGGCTCGCCACGGTCTTTTCCCCGCAGCCTTCCTTCGCCGTCGCCAGGTCCGGGAGGCCGCCCAGGCTGACGACCCAGGCGATACTGAGCGGCTTGCCGTCGCGCAGCGGGCTCGACCTCGGCAGCTTGCCGCGCGCCCCGAGCCACAGCGCCAGGTGCCCGCCGGCGGAATGGCCGAGGACGACGATCTTGTCGGTCCTCAACCCATAGTCCTTGCCGTGCGCGACCAGGGCGTCGGCGGCGGCGTTGACGTCCTGGAAGGCGCCCGGATAGCCCCCGCCGGGCCGGTCGACGCCACGGTACTCGATATTCCAGACGGCGATCCCGCGCCGACGCAGGTCCTCGGCGGCGTAGTCCATGATGTGCAGGTTCGAGAGGCCCGAGCGCCAGCAACCCCCGTGGATCATCAGCACGGTCGGGAATGGCCCCTTGCCCTCGGGCCGCCAGACCTCCGCGACCTGCAGCGGATCGGGTCCATAGGCGATCTTCGCGGAGGCCTTAGGCAGCGGCCGGCCCATCAGGTCGGGCCAGTCCATCAGCTGCGGCTGGGCCTGCGCAGAAAGTGCTAGGCTCCAGGCCAGCGCCGCCAGGCCGAGCCCTGCAGCCCTCATGCGGTCAGGCTGCGGATGTCTCGCCAGCGGTACGCCACCTCGTAGAGCAGGCGTCCGCCTGGGCCGGGCTCCTGCCGCGCGGCCTCCGGCTCGCCGCCAAGGTGCTCGTAGAAGCCGCGGGCCCGCAGATTGTCGCGCAGCACCGAAACCATCAGCGATGTCGCCCCCTGAGCCGACAGGGCCCGCGCCATCTGGGCCATCAGCCGTGCGCCCACGCCCTCGCCCTGCGCCTGGCGCAACACATAGAGGGTGGCGACTTCCGCCTCGCCTGGCGCGCCGCGGCGCGAAGCGCCACCTTGAGCGTAAGCCACCAGGCTGTAGCGATCGGCGGCGACCAGGGTCACGCTCTCGCCCGGCTCGGACAGCGCGCGGCGAAAACGCCGGGCAAACCCCGGCTCGCTCATCCGCGCCAGGAAGGCGTCCGCAAGCAGGCCGCGATAGGTCTCGCGCCAGGAGGTCACGTGGACGCGCGCCATCTCTTCGGCGTCGGACGGTCCGGCGGGGAAGACCACGAAGCTCAAATCCCTGAAGCTCCACGATGAACAGGCATCCATCCACAGCTTGGGCCTGTTCGTCTCAGGTTCAAGGGGCCCGAGGGGCTGACGGGACTCGCTGCGACAGTTAGCGTCACGCGGCTCATGAACGCCCAGGCGCCCTCCACCTTGCCCGATCCGTCCGCCGGCGCCTCGCCGGTGATGGCGCAGTATTTCGAGGCCAAGACTCGCCAGCCGGACGCCCTGGTGTTCTTCCGCATGGGCGACTTCTACGAGCTGTTCTTCGAGGACGCCCAGAAGGCCAGCGCCGCGCTCGGCATAACGCTCACCGCGCGCGGCCAGCACGGCGGCAATCCGATCCCGATGTGCGGCGTGCCCGCGCACGCGGCGGAAGCCTATCTCGCCAAGCTGATCCGCGCCGGCTTCAAGGTCGCCGTCTGCGAGCAGATGGAGAACCCTGCCGAAGCCCGGAAGCGCGGCTCCAAGTCGGTGGTCCACCGCGACGTGGTCCGCGTGGTGACGCCGGGCACCTTGACCGAAGAGGGCCTGTTGGACGCCCGCGGGTCCAATCGCCTGGCGGCCATCGCCGTGCGCGGCGGCCAGGCGGCGGTGGCCAGCGTCGAGCTCTCCACCGGCGAGGTGGAGTGCCTGGCGACCAGCGTGGCGGGCCTGGCCTCCGCGCTGGCGGCGCTCGGCCCCTCTGAAATCCTGGTCCCTGACCGGTTGTTCGTCGAGGAGCAGGTGTCGGCGGCGTTGAAGGCGGCTGGCGGGTTTGTCCAGCCGCTGCCCCAGGCCTTGGCCGAACCGGCGGCCTCCGAGGCCCGGCTGAAACGGCTCTATGGCGTCGATACCCTGGACGGTTTCGGGGCGCTGTCGGGCGCGGAGGTTTCCGCGCTGGGACTGATCGCCGCCCATCTGGAGACCACCCAGGCCGGTAAGCTGCCCGCTTTGTCAGCGCCCAGGCGGGCGGGCGAGGCGGACGTCATGGCCATCGACCCGGCGACGCGGACCAGTCTGGAGATCGAGCGGGCCACCTCCGGTTCGCGAGACGGCTCGCTGCTGGGCGCCATTGACCGCACGGTGAGCGCGCCCGGTGCGCGCCTGTTGGCCGCGCGGCTGGCCAGGCCCCTGCTCGACCCGGCGGCCATCGACGCCCGACTGGATGCGGTGGCCTGGTTCTGCGAGCACCGCTCGCAGCGGCAGAAGCTGCGGGAGGCGCTGAAGGGCCTTGGCGACATGGCCCGCGCGCTCAGCCGCCTGGCGCTGGGCCGCGGCGGGCCGCGCGATCTCGGCTGCCTGCGCGACGGCCTGGCGACCGGCGAGGCGGTGACGAGCCTGTTCGTCTCCACGCGTGACCCGTTGGTCGAGCAGCCGGCGGAGATCGCCCAGGCCCTGACCGCGCTGAACCCGGCTCTGCATCCCGACCTCGCCCAGTTCCGCGCCCTGCTGGACGAGGGCCTGGGCGGCGATCTGCCGTCCCTTGCCCGCGATGGCGGCTTCGTGCGCGAGGGCGTGCGGCCCGAACTCGACCAGGCCCGGGCGCTGCGCGACGACAGCCGCCGGGTGATCCTGGGCCTGGAGGCGCAGCTGGCGGCCGACAGCGGGGTGGGCTTGAAGATCCGCCACAACGCCGTGCTCGGCTACTTCGTCGAGACCACCCCAAAGGGGGCCGAGCCCCTGTTCGCCGCGCCCCTGAACGCGACCTTCATCCACCGCCAGACTCTCGCCAACCAGGTGCGCTTCACCACCGTCGAACTGGCCGAACTGGACGCGAAGATCGCCCAGGCCGCCGAGCGGGCGCTGGCCATCGAGCTCGACACATTCGAGGCCTGGCGCGACGCCGCGGTCGGGGTCGCCGCCGATCTCCAAGCCGCCGCGAGCGCCGCCGCACGGCTTGATGTGGCCGCCGGCGTCGCCGAATGGGCCGAGGATGTGGGCGCCAGCCGCCCGGTGGTTGACCGCTCCACCGCCTTTGAGGCGCAGGCGGCCCGCCATCCGGTGGTC
>NZ_SSMZ01000113.1 GCF_004799395.1 Phenylobacterium sp. | reverse complement strand
CGCCTGCTTGTCGAACCGCGCGCAAACCGCATCGGCGACCGCCGTCCCCGCGCGCTCCATCAGGGTGAGCCCCGGCGTCCCGGCGGCGATCGCCGCCGCATCGGCGTGCGCCATCTCTGCGACGGTGAGTATCTGGCGCACGTTCAAATGCTTATTGCCCCATCCTAAAGAACGCCGGTGGTCGCTTCGCGGCCCTTCTCCACCAAGGTCAGCGTCTCACCATCGGTCTCCAATATGGTGATTGACGCGTGATCCGGGCGGAAAGCCAGCACCTGGGGCACGCCCATCAACTGTGAGACCACGGCGTTGGTCGCCACATAGTGCGAGAAGACCGCGGTGTTCCCTCGCGAAGCCAGGGACGCGGCGATCTCCCGCCGCCAGGCGTCGTAGTCCAAGTCGCCCTCGATCTCCGCCCAGGTCCCGGCGAAGGACTTGCGCAGCCAAGGCCCGCGTTCCTCCGGCGACAGGGCCGCGGGCGTCGGGATTTCGCCGACGCGCGGATCAACCTCTATCTCGACCCCGAGCGCCTCGGCGGTCGGAATGGCGGTCTCGCGGCAGCGGCGCAGCGGCGAGCTCACCACCATGGTGGGCTGCTCATCCGGCGGAAGGGCCATCAGCCAGTCGCGCGCGGCGTTGGCCTGGGCCTGACCGGCTTCGTCCAGCCCCGGATCGTCATCATCGCCGCCCCAGGTGGCGGAGGGCTTGCCGTGTCGGATCAAATAGAGACGCTTCAGATGAGCCATGGGCCTCAATCCGGAATGAACAGGTTGGTCTGGCCGTCGACGCCCGTGCGGACCTGGCCGGGACGGCCCACCTGCTCGCCCTGCTCCAGCCCGGCCAGGGTCTCTGGATCGTTCGGCGTATGGGCGGCGAAGCGTCGGCCGGCCGCATCGCGGCCGATGACGATCCCCATGAACGGTCCCTCGCGGCGGTGGACGACAGTGTAGGTTTCGATGGTGGCCGAGCCTTGCGGCGTCTCCGTGACATCTGGATGTGGCAGGATGTCGATCTCCGCCTGCAGCACCGTGGGATGTTGGCGTTCGAACGGCCGCTGCGGCCGTCGCGCAGAGTAGATTCCGGTCGATTGCTTGGTCAGGTACCAGCCGTTGGCGGTGACCAGGCCGTAGGCCTCAGGCGCCGCGCGGAGCTTGCCCGCCATCACGGCGATCGAGTGCATGGCGTAATTGTTCCCCGGCCCGCCGGCGTAGGGCAACCCGCCGGTCACCGTCAGGCCGCGCGGGTCGTCCAGCGCCAGCCCCAGCTCCTCGGCCCCAATCTCCACAGCCACCGGAAAGCAGGAATAGAGGTCGATGAATCCGATGTCGTCCAGGCGCACGCCGGCCATCTCCAGCGCCCGCTGACCGGTCAGCCGCATGGCGGGGCTGGAATGGAAATTCTGGCGGTCAAGCGGGAACCAGAGGTCGGCAGCGTCGGCGCAACCATGCAGGTAGACCCACTTGTCTTCCGGCACGCCCAGTTCGCGGGCCTTGGCCTCGCTGGCCAGAATCACGCCTGCCGACTGGTCGACCTCCATGATGGCGTTGAGCAGCTTCGGGTACGGGAACCCGATCATCCGGTTCCTGTCGGAGACAGCGACCAGCTCCTCCGCCGTCCGTTCGATCGGGAACCAGGCTTCGGGATTGTGCGCCGCGACCTTGGTGAAGGGCGCGAAAAGCCGGCCCAGCCGCGCCTGGTGGTCGGTCACCGAACGCCCGTCGCGCGCCCTGAGCGCGTTCTCGAAGAGCGGATAACAGTTGATCGGTCGTCCCAGGCCATGGCGCGCCTCGTAAGCGCTGACGCCGTTGCGCGGATCGCCGATCCGCTCCGGCGGCGGCAGGTCGGCGTCTTCGCGCCAATCTTCGAAGCCCAGGCCCTTGGTCAGCCGCTTCATCGCCGAACCCAGGAACTCGCAGCCCACCGCCAGCGCCAGGTCGGTCTCGCCCTTGGCGATCCGCTCGGCCAGGACATTGACCAACTGCTGGGGCGTGTTGCCGCCCATGTGCGAATAGACGGCCCAGTCCGGGGCGGCTCCGATCTGTGTCGCGAGGCTCGCCGGCGGATTGCTGGAATGGGGGATCATACCGCGGTTCGAACCCGGCGCGTCGATGGTGAAGCCCGCGACGGCCAGGGCATCGACGGCCGCCAGGCCCGCCGCGCCGACGCCGGCGTCGGCCGCCGCGCGTTCCGCCGCAATCTTCAGCAGGCTGACCGGTGATGGAGATGTGGACGGATCGCCCCGATAGGTGAATTGGCCCGCTCCAATCAAAACTGGGGTCCTGCCGTCCATGCTTCGCGTGGCCTCCGAGCGTTGCGCCGCGCGATCCTAGGCGCCCGGACCGCCGTCTTGAAGGCATTTCGGCGTTGACTGATTTTTGATCTCGTGGCGCCTGCGTTCTGGGCGCCTGCCGCTTTGGCGTTCGTCCGCCCCTACCCCGCCCGCAAGCGCGCTTGTGAGCCCCCGCCCGGGCATGCTGGGTCGCCTCGACAGTCGGGGGCGGCTGTTTTGAGGACCTATGAAAAAGATCGAAGCCATCATCAAACCGTTCAAGCTCGACGAAGTGAAGGAGGCCCTGCAGGAAATGGGCGTCCAGGGCATGACGGTGATCGAGGCCAAGGGTTACGGGCGCCAGAAGGGCCAGACCGAACTCTACCGTGGCGCGGAGTACGTCGTGGACTTCCTGCCCAAGATCAAGATCGAGGTGGTGATCGGCGACGATCAGCTCAGCCGCGCCCTCGAAGCCATCGCCGCCTCGGCCCGCACCGGCCGCATCGGCGACGGCAAGATCTTCGTTTCTGAAATTCTCGACGTCATGCGCATCCGGACCGGAGAGACCGGAGCCGACGCCGTCTAATCCATCGTCACTCGAGACCACTTCAAGGGGATAAGCACCATGGCGACTTCAGCCAAAGACATCCTGGCCCAGATCAAGGAGAAGGACGTCAAATACGTCGACGTTCGCTTCACCGACATCCGCGGAAAAATGCAGCACGTGACCTTCGACATCGACCTGGTCGATGACGATTTCCTGACCGACGGCACCATGTTCGATGGCTCATCGATCGCCGGCTGGAAGGCCATCAACGAGAGCGACATGAAGCTGCGTCCGGATCTGGACTCGGTGATCATCGACCCGTTCTACCAGCAGACGACCATGGCGATCTTCTGCGACGTGGTGAACCCCGACACGGGCACGCCCTACGAGCGGGACCCGCGCTCGATCGCCAAATCGGCGCTGAACTTCGTAAAGTCGACCGGCGTCGGCGACACGGTCTTCTTCGGCCCGGAAGCCGAGTTCTTCATCTTCGACGACGTGCGCTGGTCGGTTCAGCCGTCCAACACCGGCTATTCCTTCGACTCCGTCGAACTGCCGATCAATTCGGCCAAGGAGTACGAAGAGGGCAACATGGGCCACCGCCCGGGCCCCAAGGGCGGCTATTTCCCGGTGAACCCGGTGGACTCGGCCCAGGACCTGCGCGGCGAGATGCTGGCGGTGATGGGCGAGCTCGGCATGAAGCCGGAAAAGCACCACCACGAGGTGGCGCCGGCCCAGCACGAACTCGGCCTGAAGTTCGACACCATGATCACCATGGCCGACCGGCTGCAGCTCTATAAGTACGTCATCCAGAACGTCGCCCACGCCTACGGCAAGACGGCGACCTTCATGGCCAAGCCGATGTTCGCCGACAACGGCTCAGGCATGCACGTCCACCAGTCGATCTGGGGCGGCGGCAAGCCGCTGTTCGCCGGCGACAAGTACGCGGGGCTCAGCCAGATGTGCCTCTGGTACATCGGCGGGATCATCAAGCACGCCAAGGCGATCAACGCCTTCTCCAACTCCACGACCAACTCCTACAAGCGTCTGGTGCCCGGCTACGAAGCCCCGGTGAAGCTGGCCTACTCGGCCCGCAACCGCTCCGCCTCGATCCGCATCCCGCACACCGACAGCCCCAAGGGCAAGCGCATCGAGTGCCGGTTCCCCGACCCGATGGGCAATCCGTACCTGACCTTCACCGCCCTGCTGATGGCCGGCATGGACGGGATCATCAACCAGATCGATCCGGGCGGCCCGGCCGACAAGAACCTCTACGACCTGCCGCCGCGCGAGCAGAAGAAGATCCCCGAGGTCTGCGGCTCGCTGAAGGAGGCCCTCGACAACCTCGACAAGGACCGCGCCTTCCTGAAAGCCGGTGGCGTCATGAGCGACGACTTCATCGACAGCTACATCGAGCTGAAGATGGAAGAGGTGATGCG
>NZ_SSMZ01000112.1 GCF_004799395.1 Phenylobacterium sp. | reverse complement strand
GGTCAGCGAGGCGGAGATCGAGGCCGGCGCGGCCGCGTGTCCGGAGGCGGTGCGCGACGCCATCGCCTTCGCCGCCGAACGTATCCGCAGCTATCATGCCCGCCAGCGGCCCGCGGACCTGCGCTTCACCGACGAGGCCGGCGTCGAGCTGGGCTGGCGTTGGACAGCGCTTGAGGCGGTCGGAATCTATGTGCCCGGCGGCCGGGCCGCCTATCCATCCACGGTGCTGATGAACGCCGTGCCTGCTGCGGTCGCAGGCGTCGAACGGATCGCCATGGTCACGCCCCCGGGACGGTTGCAGCCGGCCGTGCTGGCGGCGGCAAAGGCGGCCGGAGTTCATGAGATCTGGCGTGTGGGCGGGGCCCAGGCGGTCGCGGCGCTCGCCTACGGCGCCGGCCCGATCCGGCCGGTGGACAAGATCGTCGGCCCTGGCAACGCCTTCGTCACGGCCGCCAAGCGGCGAGTGTACGGCGCAGTCGGCATCGACGCGCTCGCCGGTCCCTCGGAGATCGTGGTGGTGGCCGATGGGGCGAACCGGCCTGAGTGGATCGCCGCCGACCTGCTGTCGCAGGCCGAGCACGACCCTGCCGCCCAGTCCATCCTGATCACCGACGATGAAGCGTTCGCCGGCAGGGTCGAGGCTGCGGTCCAGGATCAACTATCCGCACTGTCCACAGGCGAGGACGCCGCGGTCTCCTGGCGGAACCACGGGGCGGTGGTGATCGCTCCGCTGGACGAAGCGCCGCGGTTGGTCGACCGCATCGCCCCCGAGCACGTCGAATTCGCCGTCGAGTCACCCGAGCGGTTGGCCGATCGGGTGCGACATGCGGGGGCAATCTTCCTTGGCCGTCATACACCTGAAGCCATTGGGGACTATGTTGCAGGCTCCAACCACGTGCTGCCGACGAGTCGCGCGGCGCGGTTTTCCTCGGGCCTCTCGCTCTATGATTTCCTCAAGCGGACCTCGATCGTGAAGTGTGACGAAGCAGCTTTCGAGCGGCTGGCGCCGGCGACCATCGCCCTCGCCGAAGCCGAAGGCTTGCCGGCGCACGCACGGTCCGCGGCAATTCGCCTGGGCCAAGGTTGAACCATTGGCCGCAATCAAACCTTGTTTGAGGCGCAATGCGTAACGCTTCCCCCGATTCGAACGAGAGCCCGACGATGGCTTCCGAGACCCGACCCGCGCGCGACTGGTCCAAACTTCTCGCGACCTACCGAGACCCCAGGACCAGCCGCAGCGTCTTCGAGGTCGTTGTCACGGTCGCGCCGCTGCTGACCCTATGGGTGATCGCCTGGGCGCTGCACGCGCGCGGCTGGTGGTGGGCGGCGCTGCTGCTGACGATTCCCGCGGCCTTCTTCCTGCTGCGCCTTTTCATGATCCAGCACGACTGCGGTCACGGATCGTTCTTCCGTAATCGCCAGGCGAATGAGTGGGTCGGCCGGATCGCTGGCGTCTTCACGATCACCCCGTTCCACTACTGGCGTCAGACCCACGCCCTGCATCACGCCACTTCGGGCAACCTCGACCGGCGCAGCGGCCTGGGCGAGATCGAAACCCTGACCGTCGAGGAGTATCGGGCGTTGCCGCGGCTGCGGCGGCTCGGCTACCGCCTCTATCGCCATCCGCTGGTGATGTTCGGCCTGGGTCCAGCCTATGTCTTCCTGCTCAGCCAGCGCGTGCCCTTGGGCATGATGCGCCAGGGCTGGCGCCCCTGGGCCAGCGTGATCGGCAACGCCCTGGCCGCGGCGGCCGGCCTGGCGGGCCTGGCCTGGCTTTTCGGCATTGCCCCGGTTCTGATCGTCAACGCGGTCACCATGCTGCTGGCCGCCACGATCGGCGTCTGGCTCTTCTATGTGCAGCACCAGTTCGAAGGCGCGTCCTGGGCGCGCAACGACCGGTGGAGCCGTGACGAGGCGGCGCTGGCGGGCAGCTCGCACTACGATCTGCCGCAGCCGTTCCGCTGGATGACGGGGAATATCGGCATCCATCACGTCCATCACCTTTCAAGCCGCATCCCGTTCTACCGCCTCTCGAAGGTCCTGAAGGACCACCCGGAGCTGCGGGCCATGAATCGGCTGGGCTTCCTGGAGAGCTTCCGCTGCGCGCGGCTGACACTTTGGGATGAGAAGGCGGGGAAACTCGTGTCTTTCCGCGAGATCCGCGCGGCCTGAGCCCGCGGCGAACGAAATCCATGACGCCCGGCGCAGCCCGCCCCGGGCGTCTTTCTTTATGCGCTCGGCCCATCTTCGCAGGTGCGGGATGACGTGGGGGGCCGGAATGCCATAAAGCGTGGACTACGCCCCGGGACGCCCATGGCCGACGACGACCGCCAGATGCACCGCCTGCAGAGCGTCGAGCTCGACGAAGAGTCGCTCGCGGCTGTCTCGCGTGACCAGGAGCAGGAGCGGCAGATCGCCATCTTCGACCTGCTGGAAGAGAACAGCTTTCATCCCGAAGGCGCGGAACGCGGCCCCTACGACCTCAAGATGGGTCTCGTGGAGAACCGCCTGGTGCTGGATGTCCGCGGTCCGGCCTACGAGCGGCGGCACATCCTGTCGCTGTCGCCGTTCCGAAGCCTGATCAAGGACTACTTCCTGATCTGCGAAAGCTATTACCAGGCTATCCGCAACGCCACGCCGGCCCAGATCGAGGCCTTGGACATGGGCCGCCGCGGTCTGCACAACGAGGCCTCGGAGCTGCTGCGGACCCGGCTGGCCGGCAAGATCGACACCGATCTCGACACCGCGCGGCGCCTCTTCACCCTGATCTGCGCCCTGCATTGGCGGGGCTAGGGGCCGATGCCGGCTGATATCCCGCCGTCAGCGCCCGGCGCGGTGCTGTTCGCCTGCAATTTCAACCAGGTCCGCTCGCCCATGGCCGAGGCGCTGATGAAGCGCCTGGTCGGCAAGCGGGTCTACGTGGACAGCTGCGGTCTGAAGCGGCCGGCCATGGTGCACGACGACACCCGCGACGAAGACGTCGAGGCCGGCGTCGATCCCTTCGCCCAGGCGGTGATGGCCGAGTTCGGCTGGGACATTTCCCACTACCGGCCCAAGACCTTCGGAGATCTGGAAGACTCGTCCTTCGACCTGGTGATCTCGCTCACGCCCGAGGCCCATCACCGCGCGGTGGAGTTGGCGCGCAGCCGGGCGGCGGACATCGAGTATTGGCCGACCCACGACCCGACGCTCACCGAGGGTTCGCGTGAGGCGCGGCTGGAGGTCTATCGGCAGGTGCGCGACGCCCTGGCGCGGCGGATCGCCGAGCGCTTCGGAACCCTCGCCGCCTCGCCCATCGACCTCGCCCCGGGCGGTGCGCTATAGTTCAAGGCTCTATCCGCGGCTCGCGACCTGACTTAAGGACGCGGGCCGTCATTTTATCCTCGGTTTGGAGCCTGCATGGCGAAAGAAGAATTGTTGGAATTCCCGGGCACGGTCAGCGAAGTCCTGCCCAACGCGACCTTCCGCGTGAAGCTTGAGAATGACCACGAGATCATCGCCCACACCGCCGGCAAGATGCGCAAGAACCGCATTCGCGTGTCGGCCGGCGACAAGGTGCTCGTGGAGATGACGCCCTACGACCTCACCAAGGGCCGCATCACGTTCCGCGTCCGCTAGACGCGTCCGGCCAAAGTGCCGCAATCGCCGCCGCGCCTGGTCCTGGCCTCCGCAAGTCCCCGGCGGCTCGACCTTCTGCGCCAGATCGGCATCGAGCCCGACGCCGTAGAAGCCGCCGAGGTCGATGAAACGCCCTTGAAGGATGAGACGCCACGCCGCCTCGCCCAGCGCCTGGCGGCTGACAAGGCGGCTGGCGTCGCCATGCGCCATCCCCAAGACTACATCCTGGCCGCCGATACGGTGGTGGCGCTGGGACGACGTATTCTGCCGAAAGCCGAGACAGCGGGCGAGGTTGGCGATTGTCTCAAACTGCTTTCCGGCCGCGCGCACCGGGTGTTGACCGCCGTCTGCGCTGCTGCGCCGGGCGGCCGTCGAGCGCAGCGGCTGGTCGAGACCCGGGTGCGGTTCAAACGGCTGACCGGACCAGAGATTGATCGATACCTCGCGGCCGGAGAGGGCGTCGGCAAGGCCGGCGGCTACGGCGTCCAGGGGCTCGCGGCGGCCTTCGTGACGGACCTCTCGGGCTCCTATTCCGGAGTTGTCGGTCTGCCGCTCTATGAGGCGGCGAGCCTGCTGGCCGGCCTCGGTTACCGCCGGCCATGAGCGAGCGACGCGCCTATCTGGACAGCGGCCTCGGCGAGACCCGAGGCGTCATCACCCTCGACGGGCGGCCCGAGCGGCTGCTGATCCGCCGTGACGGCGACGATCCGCGTCTGCTGATCGGCGCACGGCTGGTCGCGCGGGTGGCGAGCCTGGAGCCCGCTTTGGCGACGGCCTTTCTGGACCTGGGGCAGGGGGCGGAGGCCATTATGCCCTTCCGGACCGACGCGCGGCCCGTGCGTGGGCAGGCGATCGAGGTGGAGATTCGCAGCGAGCCGCGCCGGGGCAAGCTGGCGATCGCCCGCGTCATCGGGCCGGCGGAAGGGACGCCGCGGCTGGTCGCGGCCGCGCCTGGGGTCGGCGACGACCTGGCGGCGCTTTCCCACGGCGCCCCGCTGGTCGAGGGGCCTGCGGCGCGCCAGGTCGCCGATGAGGCCGAGGCCGAGGTCCTGGAGATTCTTCATCCTCTGCCGGGCGGCGGCCAGATCGCCATCGAGCCGACCCGCGCGCTCACCGCCATCGACGTCGACCTCTCCGACCGCAAGGGCGGCGACGCCAAGCGCGTCACCCGGCAGGCCAATCTGGCCGCGCTGGGCATGGCCGCGCGGCTCCTGCGGCTGAAGGGTTTGGGCGGCATCGTGGTCATCGATTTGGTTGGGCGCGGCCACGACGGCAATGCGTTGCTGGCCGCTGCCCGCGCGGCCTTTGGGCCCGACAATCCCGGCGTGGCGATCGGGCCCGTGGGACGGTTCGGCACCATGGAGCTGTCGCTGCCGCGGCGCGTCCGCCCTCTCGCCGAGCAGCTCTGCCGTGAAGATGGCGCCTTGAGCGACCGCACCCTGGCCCAACGGCTAATCCGCCGTCTGCAGGCGGAGGCCGCCGCGCAGCCGGGCGCGCGCCTGACTGCGGCCTGCGCCCCCAGCGTCGCCCAGGCCGCACAGCCGCTGGCGAACCTGCTGGCCGAGCGGATCGGCGCCCGCTTTTCGATCACCCCTGACTCGGCGCGAGCGCGCGAGCGCCTCGATGTGGGGCGCGACGCATGAGCACGGCCAAATGCCCCATCTGCGGCAAGCCGGCTGAGCCCGAGCATCGGCCGTTCTGTTCCAAACGATGCGCCGATCTGGACCTGCATCGCTGGCTCGGCGGGCGCTACGCCATCCCCGGATCGGATGATCCCGACCTGGCCGGCGATGCGTCTGACGAGGACTGACTCGCGCTTGCTGGACTTCCGAAAGCGCCTCTTCTATAGACGCGGCTCCCCGCGACGGCGGCCTTCGCCTGGGTAGCTCAGTTGGTAGAGCAGCGGATTGAAAATCCGCGTGTCGGTGGTTCGAATCCGCCCCCAGGCACCATCGCCTTTCAATCACTTAGAGAAAATCTCCCCGAAACGGGGACCGCGTTTTCCAATCGCGTTTTCCAATCGTTGTTCCCCAAGTGTTTCTGGCGGCCCTTTTCGGGGGATATGCCTTGTGAATCATGGGCGCACCGCCGACCGGATCGCCCGCCGAGAATTGATGCCAAATGACGCCTCGGCTCAGGCGCGGCATCTCGGCGTCTGCAATCTTGGTGCTCAATCCGCGACCGCCTCCATCACCTCATGCGGCCGGCGCTGAATCGCAAGCAGATAGGCGGCCGCCGGCGCATCCGGATAGCGCCTCCCTTGCTCCCAATTCTTGAGCGTCGCGAGCGGAATTCGGTACGCAACGGAGAACAGGTTTTGCGACATATGAAGCGCCAGCCGGATGGCCTTCACATCCGGCACATCGACCTTCGTCACGCGCATGCCAGGGACCGCTTGCCCAGGTGCGTGAGCCGCTGCTTCTCCCATGCTCTCGATCAGATCTTTCTCAAACTTGCCCATATCGCACCTCTCGCTCCAACTATTTCGCGCCCTTCACAGCTGCGGCGAACTCGCACCGCTCGCTTGCCCTCAGGCGACAAGTTCTCCTGCTGGGCCTTGGCGTAGACCATCAGCAGATAGAGAGGCCGGCTGGCGCCGTGATAGAAATAGATCACGCGTGCGCCGCCCCGCTTGCCCGACCCGGACCTCGCCCACCGAACTTTTCGCACACCGCCTGTCTCCGGAATGACGTCACCTGCGTCCGGAGGCGGCGATGTAGTTCACGAACTCGGTCCGCTCGTCGTCGCTCCAAACCGTTGCAGCCTGGCGCACAAAAAGCTTGGTTTCAGCGACGGTGATGAGCCTCGTGGACATTGGCAATGCTATACGCCAATGACGCCCAAAAAGCAAGAGAAAGACGCCATTGACGTCTAAGTCAATGACGTACAACGACTGACTGGCGGCGACGGTCAGTTGTCTCCGGCTGGTTTGAAGCCATCTCGATGCCTGGGACTGACAGATTCACCTCCAGCCCGAGATCCTGGCCTTGTCGAGCAACCATATGACGCAGGTCCACCGGCCCCCGGCGATGGCCGGCTTTCGGCGATAACTCACCCGCTTGAAGAACGAGGCGCGGAATCCGCCCTCGCTCCGCGGCGGACCGTTGCATCGTGCTGGGCTGTCGAGCCGCGGTGGCCGATGTCGAGGAGGCCGCTGAGATCAGGGCGGAGACGCAGGCGATCTCGGCAGAGCTGGCGCTGCGGTTCGGCGCGCCGCGTAGGGCCTCGCTGCAATAGGGGTGGCGGCGGCAAGGGGTTCTGCAGTCAGGCGGGTATTCGCCAAAGTTGACGAAATATGAAGGCATATATGCAGAAGTCGTCAAATATGGCGATTTACCTGGCTGAAAGATAATTCGCCAGATTAGGCGAGTTAAATTGATATATGAAATTAAGTCGCCATATCTGGCGAGTTATGAAATTCCAATCATTCTCTACCGACGAGTTCATCACCGCGAAGTTGGGACGCCGGCTCGAAGCCGAGCGCCTGGCGCAGGACCTGACCCAGGCGCAGCTGGCGACCCAGGCTGGGGTGTCCAAGCGTACCGTCGAGCGGCTCGAGAACGGCGAGTCCAGCACGCTGTCCAACGGACGCGCTTTTGGTGCGGATACATCCCGCCGCGCTTATGTCGGGAACCTAGCATCTGACGAGGCATTACAGGGGTGGAAGGGCCCGCCCTCAGCATTCCATTGGGAAAGCGCTGCGCGGTGGGCAATCTCTGGACATGCACGACGTAAGAACTCCCGCGCGCCGGATGGCGTCGCGGCGCGGCGTCTTGGGCCTGGCGGCCGGTGCACTGGCCCTGGGGAGCGCAAGCGCCGCCGGGCTGGCGGCGACCGCCGCCGCCGCGAAAGCCTCCCAGAAATCCGTCGACTATCAGAGCCATCCAAAGGCGGGGAAAGGCTGCAACACCTGCAACGCCTTCCAGCCGCCGTCGAAATGCAAGACGGTCGAGAGCCCCGTCGAAGCTGGCGGCTGGTGCAGTCAGTATAAGAAGAACGCCTAGTGGCGCGCCTCCAGCGCACCCCGAGAGAACCGAACCTGTTGCGCCGGTTCTGGACCACTGCGCTCATGTCCCTCGTTTTCGCCGTGATGGGCGCAGGCTCGGCGCTCGCTGTGCCCAGCTTCGCCATCCAGACCGGCCATCCGTGCCAGTCCTGTCATGTGGGCGGCTTTGGGCCGCAGCTCACGCCCTATGGCCGTGAGTTCAAGCTCCGCGGCTACACCGAGCGCGCGGTCGACTTCAACCTGCCGGTCTCAGCCATGGCCGTGGCCTCCTGGGTCGCCACTCAGAAGAAGCAGGCGAGCCCGCCCGCCGACGGGTTCTCCACCAACAACAACGCGGCTCTCGACCAGGTCAGCCTGTTCGTCGCTGGCGGCCTCGGCTCCCATTTCGGCGGGTTCGTCCAGACCACCTACGATGGCGTCGCCAAGGCCTGGACCTGGGACAACCTCGATCTGCGCGCCGTGACCGTCACCCATCTCGGCGGCAAGGAGGTCGTACTGGGCCTCAGCCTAAATAACAGCCCCGGCGTCCAGGACGCCTGGAACACCCTGCCGGCATGGGGCTTCCCCTACACCAGTTCCGCGCTCGCCCCGTCGCCCTCAGCCTCGCCGCTGTTCCTCGGAGCCTTGGCGCAGGACACCCTTGGCGTGACGGCCTACGCCTGGGTCGACTCTGCAGTCTATGTCGAGGGCGGCGCCTATGGTTCGCCTTCGCAGTCCGCCCTGACGCACCTGGGCGCCGATCCCTTCGACCCCGGCGACATCGATGGCCTCGCCCCCTACGGCCGCGTCGCCTACCAGGCCAAGGTCGCCGACGGGACACTGCAAGTCGGCGCCTTCGGCATGCGCACCGAGATCCACCCGGGCCGCGATCGCCTGACGGGTCTGACTGACCGCTACCAGGATCTGGGCCTCGATGGCTCCTATCAGAAGGCCTTCGACAACGGCGACGTGGCCACCTTCAACGCCCGTTGGCTCGACGAGCGCCAGACCTTGAACGCGACCTGCGCGCTCGCCGGCCCCGCGCCCGGCTGCGCCGATGCCCGGCTTACCGATCTGCGCGCCGACGCGTCCTACTATTGGCGTAACAAGATCGGGGCCACGGTGGCGCTGTTCGACACCTTCGGCCCAGCCAATCCGGTGCTCTTCCCGGACAACCGCACGTTCCGCCCGGACTCCAGCGGCGTGACCCTGCAGCTGGACGGTACCCCCTGGGGTGAGGGGACGAGCCCGCTCGGTCCTCGATTCAACATGAGGGTGGGCGTGCAGTACACGCTCTACAGCCGCTTCGATGGCGCAGGCCGGAACTTCGACGGCGCGGGCGCGAACGCCTCAGACAACAACACCTTCAGGGTCTTCACCTGGCTGGCCTACTGAAGAGGCCGTCAGCATGTGGTTGCGTCCGCGCTCCGGCTCGATCCGCTCGGCCGCGGCATTGCGCTCGGACCGGCTGAACTGCGTCGAATGCTGCAGGACGGCAAGAGCGTCGGCCCCTTCGACCTCGCGCCGGTTCTATTCGCGAACGATGGAGATCTGGCTGTAGTCTCCTGCGTAGAAGCGCTCTTTGCGCTCAGCCAGTTGGTTCGCCGCGCCGTCGGCGACTAGGGTGTTCCAGACCCCCTCATGCCAGGCCCTGAGCGGCGGCTCACAGGCAGCCTCGCCGAGACGGCCAGGGTTCGAAGCGCCATGCGCCAAGGGTGCGGTCGCCCCGGTGGCGGGATCCTTTCCGTGTGGAGTTGGCCGCGTGGTGGGTCGCCGAGATCAGTCACTGTTGTGGGCGGCTTCCGGCTCAGGTTTCAGCGTGCACATAATTCGTCAAAAATGACGAGTCATGGATATCAACGCCCGCAATTCGCCAAAGATGGCGAGTTCCAGGAGTCCAAGATAATTCGCCGCTAATGGCGAGTTAACTTGCAATTTGGTCTTAAGTCGCCATATATGGCGAGTTATGAAATTTGGCCCCCTTGCCACCGACGAGTTCATCACCACTGAGCTGGGCCACCGGCTCGAGGCGGAGCGCCTCGCGCAGGACCTGACCCAGGCGCAGCTGGCCGCCCAGGCCGGCGTGTCCAAGCGCACGGTCGAGCGCCTTGAGAACGGCGAGTCCAGCACCCTCGCCAACCTGATCCGCTGCCTGCGGGCTCTGGACCGCCTCGCGGGGCTGGACGCTCTGCTGCCGGAACCCCAACCCAATCCGGTCTCAGTCCTGAAGCTGCGCGGGAAGACCCGCCAGCGCGCGCGTCCGACCGCCGAGGGCCGGTCGGCGGCGAAGCCTTGGGTCTGGGGTGATGAGCGGTGACCACCCTCGCGCAAGTGCGCCTGTGGGATACGCCCATCGGGGCGGTCTCGCTGCCCGACGACGGCGACGTGGCGACCTTCGCCTACACGCCGGAGTTCCAGGGGAGCGGCATCGAAATCGCGCCCCTGATGATGCCGTTGGGCCGGCGGACCTTCAGCTTCCCGGAACTGCCGCGGCGGACCTTCCATGGCCTGCCGGGCCTGCTCGCCGACAGCCTGCCGGACCGCTACGGGAATCTGCTGGTTGACGCCTGGCTGGCCAGTCAGGGCCGGCTTGGCGACAGCTTCAACGCCGTGGAACGCCTCTGCTACACGGGCTCGCGGGGCATGGGCGCCCTGGAGTTCGCGCCGGCGCAGGGCCCCAACCTCAGCGCCGCTGCCCGCGTCGACGTGGGCGCGCTGGTCGAGCTGGCCTCGGAGGTGTTGAGCCACCGCGCAGACCTGCAGGCCTCGTTTGCGGGCGCGGACAAGGCTGACGGCCTGCGCGACATCCTGCGGGTCGGCACCTCGGCCGGCGGGGCGCGCGCAAAGGCGGTGATCGCCTGGAACCGGGAGACCAATGAGGTGCGCTCCGGCCAGGTCGCGGCCGGGGAGGGCTTCAGCTACTGGCTGCTGAAGTTCGACGGGGTGACCGACAACCGCGACAAGGAGTTCGCCGACCCCAAGGGATTTGGGGCGGTAGAGTACGCCTATTCGAAGATGGCCCGGGCGGCCGGTATCACCATGACCGAAACCCGCCTGCTGGAGGAGAACGGCCGACGGCACTTCATGACCGAGCGCTTTGACCGTCTGTCCGGCGGCGGCAAGCTGCACGTCCAGACGCTGACGGCGATGGCGCACTACGACTTCAACAATCCCGTCGGTTATGCCTACGAGCAGGCGATGCTGGTGATCCGGCAGCTCGGGCTGCCGACCGAGGCGGTTGAGGAGCAGTACCGCCGGATGGTGTTCAACGTGGTCGCCCGCAACCAGGACGACCACGTCAAGAACATCAGCTTCCTCATGGACCGCACGGGCGCCTGGAGCCTGTCGCCGGCCTACGACATCACCTGGAGCTTCAACCCGACCGGGGAGTGGACGCAGCGCCACCAGATGTCGGTGAACGGCAAGCGCGACGGCTTCGAGCGCGAGGACTTCGAGGCGGCGGCGAGGGCGGCCTCGCTCAGTGCGGCGCGGGCCCGGACGATCGTGCAGGAGGTGCGCGACGCAGTGGCGGTGTGGCCGTCGTTCGCGGAGGCGGCGATGGTCAGCGATGACCTTCGCGCGCGGATCGACCCGACCCTGCGGCTGACCTGGGACTAGGGTAGCCGAGGTGTAGCCGCGGGGTAGGGCACCGGAGCCGGTGATAGCTTGGGTCATGCGTGCAGGCTACTGCGGTACAGCGTGGGGTATGGAGGCGGTTGTCACGCCGAAGCTTCACAGGCGGTCGTAGGATTTGGACTTTCTCGCATCTCAGATGCGGGAAAGTCCTGGACGTTGCGGGGGTGTTCGGCGCGGCCAGGCTCGTGAGACGACTTCCCTGGCGTGGCGGCGGACGCGAGCGGATTCCCGCCTGAGGATCGCTGGACCCGGCCGCCGCCCGCGAATTGATCTCCCTCAGGGCGCGGTCGCCGCGACGTACAACCTCCAATTGACGCCGGGTGATTGAGCGCCTTCCATAACGCCGTTGTTTGGGGGCGGCGCCATGTCCGAACTGCTAGACGAACTCTCCGAGGAGGGACCCGAGGTGGGAGCCGGTCTCGGGGTCGAGGACGCGGCCACCACCCTGGCGCTCTCGCGGGTCCGCGGCGGCTCGCGCAAGGCGCATGATGCGGCCGCGGAAGGGTTCCTCGCCGACCAGCGCGCCTTGATGGCCGACCAGCGTCGCCACATGGGCGCCCAGCTGAAGCACATGGAGCTGCGGCGGTTCAGCGACCGGCTCCGGGTGATCATCCAGATCTCCACGATTGCGGTGGGCTTCACCGTCGTCGTCGGTATCGGTGTCGCGACCTATACCGTCAGCCAGGACCGGAGCCTGGTCATCGAGGCGGCCGGCGCGCCGGCGGACCTCGTCCAGCAAGGCTGGTCGGGCCAGGCGCTGGCCAAGGGCCTCGAAGACAAGCTTGGGACCTTGGAGGACGGGACCTCCACACCCCAGCGGCGCGCCGCGCTGGGGGGAGGGACCATCGCAGACGTCAAGGTCGAGATTCCGTCCACGGGGGTCTCGGTGGGGGAGGCCGAGCGGCTGCTGCGCGACTTGGTCGGACATCAGACGACCGTCTCCAGCGAACTCGCCCATGTGACCGGAGGCGCCGACAAGGGAGCCTTGGCGTTCAGCGTGCGGGTCGCCGGACACCCCGGCGTCAAGCTGGTGCAGGCCGATGGGGACGTCGACGTCCTGCTGCAGAGGGGCGCCGAGACCATCTATGCGGCCACCGAGCCGACGCGGTATGCAACCTGGCTCTCCCAGCACGGCCGAACGCCCGAGGCCGAGACCCTGCTGCGGCGTGTGGCCAAGACCGGCGGCGGCTTCTGGCCATCGCTGTCCTGGAAGGGCTTTGCGGTCTGAAGCGCCTTCAGCGCTTCCAATGTCCGCGGCTCCGACAGAAACGGCGTCGCCCTTTGCGACATCGCTGGCTGCGAACTGGCGAGGCAGCCCGCCAACAGCACCAGTACGCCGAGACCTGATTTCCAACGCCCCATGTGACCCTCCTCGGGTTCGGGGGCATGGCCATGCCGATGGCGGCAAGAGTGAGGTGAGCGCGGTCCCCCGAAACCAGCGTTCGGCGAGAACGCTACCTCAGCTTTCATATTGTCGCGATATCAATCTGAGGTTGGCGTGCGGAGGCAGCGAGCGGACCCCTATGGCAGGGGGATCGCAGCGCGGCGAGCAGCACTCTCAGAGGGGGCTGCCGACGATAACTCTGCGCGCTCGAACTCGCTGAAACTGCGGCGGGTCGCTCCTGAACTGTTCGGCGCGCCCCAGCGATGCGTTGCAGGACGGGCAACGAACCTCGTCTTGGCCGTCGAGCGTCGCGCCGATTTCGACCGACGCCCCACAGGGCTTGCAGCGCCAGCCAACGTCCAAGGACGCGGTCTGCGGCCGAGCTGGTGGGTTTTTGAGATGAAGGACAGGTCGGCGGGGAGGGGCTGTCATGCTGCTTCGTAAACGCTGGAGGTTGGATTCGGATCGAGTCTTGAATCGGTATGGCGAGGTTCAGAACCGCGGACTAACCTCGCAGACGATGCGCGCCATAGCCGGGTCGCCGAGTTTGAACCCCCGCCGCGGCGCCTGAGACGCCTCGTCCGACAAGTGCGCCGCCGAGGCCTCGTCGAGCCGCATCAGCTTCCAGCCCTGCCGCTCGCCACTCGTACTGCCGCCACTGACCTGCCAGCCTCGCAGCACCGCATGACCCTGTTTGGTGTAGCCGCAGGCGTGCACCTCGACGCAGCGGCTGAAGCCATCGTAGCGCAGCTCCAGGACCTTGCCGTGGCGCACGGCTTGGCAGGCGGTGTCGATCAGCATGGACTGACAATAGCAGCCCGGTGTCGTCGCGGCATTCGGCTTTGCACCCTCGCGATCCCTTGGGCCGACAGAGGTGAATAGTCCGGTCGCATATGCCGCCTATGCCTATGGAGACGGGGGTCTCAGCAGGTCGGTGCTGTTGGCCGACGATGAGTTCGCGATGCGCAGGGCGCTGGGACGAGATTGGGGCTGGCGCTTTGATCTGACGTCCCCATGTCTGCCGGGCGGCGGCATCTTCGGGAGCAATAGTATGACGAACAAGGTGTGGTTCATCACCGGGACCTCGAAGGGTTTCGGCCGGATCTGGGCCGAGGCGGCTCTGGCGCGGGGCGACCAAGTCGCCGCGACCGCCCGGGATGCCGGCGCGCTGAAGCCGTTGGTGGACCGTTACGGAGACCAGGTCCTGGCCCTCCCGTTGGATGTCGACGACAAGGCGTCAGTTGATGCTGCGGTTGCGCAAACCATCGCGCGCTTCGGGCGGATCGACGTGGCGATCAATAATGCCGGCTATGGGCAGTTCGGCGCGATCGAGGAGGTCAGCGAGGCCGAAGCGCGCGCCCAGATGGAGACCAACTTCTTCGGGGCGCTGTGGGTGACGCAGGCCGTCCTGCCGCAGATGCGGGCCCAGGGCTCTGGCCACATCCTTCAGGTCTCCTCGATTGGCGGGGTGAACGCGTTCCCGACAATCGGCCTGTACCACGCGTCAAAATGGGCCCTGGAAGGGTTCAGCCAGTCGCTGGCCGCCGAGGTGGCGGCCTTCGGGATCAAGGTCACCATCGTGGAGCCGGCCGGCTACGCCACAGATTGGAGTGGGCCGTCAGCCAAGCGGGCCGCACCCATCGCGGCTTACGATGAAATTCGGGCCGCCCGCGCTGCGGCCCGGGCGAGCGCCAAGCCCGGCGATCCGGAGGCCAGCGGCGTCGCGATCCTGAAGGTGGTAGACGCCGAGGATCCGCCGCTGCGGATTTTTCTGGGCGTCGTGGGTCTTCCCATGACCAAGGCGGAATATGCGAAGCGGATCGAAACCTGGGAGGCCTGGAACGATGTTTCGGTCGAGGCCCAGGGCGATTTAGCGATGGCGGGATGAGCCGTACGCAATCCTCGGCCTGAATAAGGAGCGGCGGGCGCCCGCCGGGCGCTTTGGGCGCCCGAATTCGGGGCAGGGGCGTTTTCCAATCGGAGGTTGGCTGTTCGAGACGTTGGGCGATGTTTTCCAATCGCAGGGCGGCTTGGCGCTGATTTCAAAGGCGGAAGCGGAGGCTTGAAAATCCGCGTATCGGGGGTTCGGATCCGCCCTCAGGCGCTACTTCATTGCAGCGCGGCGCCGGCGGACCTTTCCGCGCGACGTCCGGCCAATCCGGGGCGCGCCGCCAGGTCCAGGCGAAACTGACTGGATCGCGCGCAAATGCCTGGAATTAACTCGATACGCCGTACAGATTACATTTGTGAAATACATACCGCAGCGCAACATTAATTTCCCGTAAGGGTAGAAATCAGGCGCTGTCCTCTTCGATCAAGATTTGTGCAGTGCAGTGCGCCATGGGGCGCCATGGAACTTTCGCAAGACCCCGTTATCGTCTGCCCCCTTGACGCCTCATTAAGGGGTTGCCAAAGGACCCGAGCCGCAAGTCTAAGATAGCGGTAAGACCTCAGAGGCCCCCCGGGGCGGAAGAGTTCGCCTCGCGCCTTCGAAACGTTGCCCCTTCATTCGTGTTGGGACCACGCGTTACGGGTCGCGGCGCAGCGACAGCGGCCTGACGTCAAGGACCGGGCAATCGGTTCAAGGCGCCGGGATTGTTTCAACTAGGGTGGAGACGCTCTCGCGCGACGACCCTTTGGCCACTCGTGCTAGACCAACCAGGAACTGGCGACAGATGTTCGACAACAAACTGAAGACCCCTTTCATTGCTCTCGTCGGCGCCGTCGCGCTTATGGCGAGCGCCCCGGCGTTCGCACAGAACGCCGCCCCCGCCGCTCCGGCTCCGGCCGCCGCGGCTCCTGCTGCGGATGCTGCCGCTCCGGCCGCCGCCCCCGCCGCTGATGCGTCTGCGGACGCGAGCCTTCCCCCGCAAATGAAGCACGCGGGCAAGATGGGCATCGGCACCATGTTCATGGACGCCAAGCCCGTCGTTAAGGTCGTGATGCTGGGCCTGCTGCTGGCCTCAGTGTTCTCTTGGACCCTGCTCATCACCAAGCTCCTTGAGTTCCGCGCCCTCAACCGCGTTTCGGACAGCTTCCTCGAAGCCTTCCGCAGCGCGAAGTCGATCAACGACATGGGCCGCATCGCGGTTGCTGAAGAATTCGACGGCAATCCGCTGGCCGACATGGCCGCCGCGGCCGCCCAGGAGATCGAGCTCAGCCGTCAGGCCGGGCTTCACGTCGCCGGGGAACACCGCGAAACGACCCTTAGCCGCGCCGAGCACGCCGTGTCCGCCGTTCAGGCCTCGCTCACCCGGCGCCTTTCCAGCGGCATGCAGTTCCTGGCCTCGGTCGGTTCCAACGGTCCGTTCATCGGCCTGTTCGGCACCGTGTACGGGATCATGGACTCGTTCATCGGGATCGCGAACACCAACACGACCAACCTCGCCGTTGTGGCGCCCGGCATCGCCGAAGCGCTGCTCGCCACGGGCCTTGGTCTGTTCGCCGCCATTCCGTCGGTTATCTTCTACAACTACTTCCAGACGCGGATCTCCGCCTACGGCGCGCGTACGGAAGGCTTTGTGGCTGAACTGATGAACGCGATCTCCCGGCAGCTCGACAAAGGAGCCTAAGCCAGATGGGAGCCAAACTCGGGGGCTCAGGCGGCGGCAAATACGAGGAAGAAGCCAACAGCAGCATCAACGTCACGCCGTTCGTGGACGTCATGCTGGTCCTGCTGATTATCTTCATGGTGGCGGCCCCTCTGGCGGCCGTCACGGTGAAGGTCGAACTTCCTCCCGCCGTCGCCAAGCCGGGCACCAACCCGCCCAAGCCGGTCTATATATCGATCCAGCCCAACGGCCGGATCTTCATCCAGGACTTCCCGACGGACCTCGCTTCGCTTGGCGATGACCTACGGAAGCAGGTGGGCGCAAAACGCGATCCGGCCCACGAGCGGATTTTCATCCGCGGGGACAAGGACGTGATGTACGGCGACTTCATGGGCGTGATGAACATGTTGCAGGACAACGGGTTCTACAGCGTGGCCCTGGTCGGCGAAGATAATAACAAGTGAGGCGCTGACGCATGGCCGATACATCACCGCCCGGCGCCGCCAGCCATCTGACCGGCAGCCATAACCCGTTCGACGATCCGCGGCCGAGACGCCAGAAGGGCTTCTGGATCGCCATCGTCATCGCGATCGTGGTCCACGCCGCACTTGCCGTCTATCTGTGGAAGAGCAAGTTCGAGCCGAACTTCAAGGAGTACTCCGACGACGTGACGGATGTGGCGCTGATCAAGCCAGTGCCGCCCCCGCCCCCGCCGCCGCCGCCGCCTCCGCCGCCGAACACGCCGCCGCCGCCGCCGCCCAAGCTGCAGCCCAGGCCGCCGGTCGCCGTCCCCGACGTTCCGTCGATCCCGCCTCTGCCGGTTCCCCCGGTCGAGCGGCACATCGAGGAGCCGAAGCCGCCGGCCCCGCCGCCACCTGAAGCGCCGCGTCCGTCGGTGATCACCAACCCCGACTGGATCCGCAAGCCGGGCCCCGAAGAGTACTCCAAGTACTATCCGGACCGGGCGACCCGGATGGGGGTCAGCGGTCACACGACCTTGAGCTGCGTCGTCACTGCGCGTGGCACGCTCGACAGCTGTCAGGTGACCGAGGAAACCCCTGCCGACATGGGTTTCTCGACCGCCGCGATCAGCTTGAGCAAGCTGTTCAAGATGAAGCCGGCGACGAAAGATGGCGCGCCCGTCGAGGGTCAGCACATCAACATCCCGATCAAGTGGAACCTGCCGAAAGACTAGGGCTCCTCTGATGGACTTGATCAGGCCCCGTGGCGCGAGCTCCGGGGCCTTTTCTTTGCGCTAAGCCGGGTTCACAGAGGGCGGCGCGCGACCCATGCTGGCGGTCCGGGAGGCGTCGTGGTGAGCCAGTGAGCCAGGCCGAAGACCGTGAAGACACGGCGCCCGGGCGCATCGCGCCCGATCCGGCCGGCGATCGCCTGTTCATCGCCGTCACTGCGGCTGTGCTGGCCGTGGTGCTGATGGTCAACGCCCTGAATGTCAACGACGAGCACCTGCGGGCCGGAAGCAGGCTGGTGTTCTGGGAGCCCTTTGTCTGGGAAGGGTCCAGCGGGATCTACCTCGTCGCTGTCTCTCCGTTGGTGATGGCGCTTACCCGGCGGTTCTGGCTGGGCGCGCCGCCGCGCGCGGCGAAGCTTGCGGCCCACGCCGCAGGCGCATTGATCTTTTCTGTGACCCACATGGTCCTGATCGGCGTGATGCGCGCCGGCGTCTACGCCATGGCGGGCGGGCGCTATGATCCCTGGGGCCCGCTGCACGACTGGGCCTACGAAGGCCGCAAGGACCTGCTGATCTACGCCACCTCAGTTGCCCTCTATTCGGGCTGGCGGACCATCAGGGGGCGGGCACCGGGCGTCTCGGCGGCGCCCGAGGTGCTTGAGGTCCGCGATGGCGCGCGCCGGCATTTCGTGCCGCTGGACGACGTCGTCTGGGTCGAGGCCGCCGGCAACTATGTGGAACTGCACCGCGGCGGCGCGGGCCTGCTGCATCGGGCCTCGCTGTCGGCCATGGAGAAGAGGCTGCAGACCGCGGGCTTCGTGCGCATCCACCGCTCGCGACTGGTGCGGCGAAAGGCCGTGGCGGCGGTGGACTCCAAGCCCACCGGTGACTTCGTGGTTCGCCTGCGCGACGGGCGCGAACTGGCTGGCAGCCGCCGCTACCGCCGCCCGCTGCTCGCCGATTGAGGCCGATGGGTCGGTCCCGGAATTGCGCCGCTTGATCGCGGGCCGCCACGCGACTAGAAACCCCCCTCGCGATGGGCCGGCTTAGCTCAGTTGGTTAGAGCGCTAGATTGTGGATCTAGAGGTCCTCGGTTCGAGCCCGAGAGCTGGTACCATCGCCAAGTCACTATGCCGCTTGGATTTCACATTGGCGGCTTTGCAACCAGCCGCCGGCGGATTTTGCAGAAATCCTGCAATCCAGTTTGCAGCTCAGCGATGGGCGCGCCCTTCCGGATCGCAGTTCCTCGACCGGTTGTCCGCAATGCGGCCAGGCTGTCGAGATCAATGGATGCACTAGGCTGCGTTCTTCAACGGTTTGGCTCGTTCAATCCGCGATCGCTCCTTAGGGCTGTGCATTGCATTCCAAAGGTCGCTCCGCCGTTGGACGTTTAGCCAGAAGTCAGGGCTGTTGCCGAACACACGGGCCAGAATCAAAGCTGTGGCTGCCGTCACGCTTCTCCGGTCGTTGCACAGTTCGTTGACGTGCTTGCGCTGGACGCCCATCGCCTCCGCGAGGGCAGCCTGGGTCAAGCCCATCGGCATCATGAATTCTTCCACAAGAATTTCAGCGACCGTCGCGGGCTTGCGCTTGGTCATCAACATGGCTCACCTCACTGATAGCTGTGATTATCAAGGTAGACGCCGATGGCTTGGCCGCGTCCGCCATCCCACCGAAAAATCAACCGCCATTGCTTGTTGACGCGGATGGAATGGAAGCCGTCGAGATTTCCGCGCAACTTCTCGAAATGGTTGCTCGGTGGAACGCGTAAATCCTGGTCGGTCGTTGCATCGTCGATCATCTGCAGCTTGCGGAAAAGGCGGCTCTCCAGATCGGCCGGCACGTTTTTCGACCGCTGATCGTCAACGAAGAAGGTCTGCAGCCAAGCATCCCGAAAGCTGACAATCATTCGAAACTCCGAATGACCCAATGTACCACCTATTGGTACATTCAGCAATCCTGTGGCAAGCAGATGCCGGTACTCGGTGAGTTTCGATCACCGATCGGGGCGCTTCGAATGCGGCAGGGTTCGAAACGTCGTCATGGCTTCCAAGGCGTCGGAGAGTATTTGCGACGACCGGGGCTGGAAGGCGATGCGCGCTGCCTCTAGGGAGGCGATTTGCACTTCAAACTCTCTTAGTTGTTGTAATTTATGAATATTCTATAGATTGTGGATTTGGAGGTCCTCGGTTCGAGCCCGAGATCTCGCGCCATCGCCGACGTCATTCATGACCCTCAGGTCGCCGCCGCAGCGGGTTGCGGACGTGCGCGCACGAAGGGTTGGGGGCTCCACCGCACAAGAGAGCGCCAGGCCCACTCGAACGGCCCGTAGTGGAACCGCGCCAGCCAAGGCTTGCTCCAGGCCAGGATGAACACCCACACGCCGGCGACCACGGCGAGTTCATGGAACCGCGACAGCTGTCCGTAGAGGCCCAGGCCGAAGCCGCAGAACACCAGGGTCGTGATGATCGAGGTCATCAGGTAGTTGCTGAAGGCCATGCGCCCGGCGGCGGCCAGGCGGTTGACTGCGGCCTGGGCCGCGCCGGCGCGGACCAGCAGCAGGACCACGCTCGCGTGCGCCAGGCCGATCAGCGGGCGGGTGACCTGCTGCCAGTCCTCCAGGCGGTTGAGCGTCAAGGGCTCGAACCCGGCCTTCCAGATCCGCCAGGCGATCCAGGCGGTCACGGGCACAGCCATGAGGTAGCCCACCGCGATCATCGCCACGTAGCCGCGGCTGGACCACCGAAGCGTGAAGAAGCCGCTGCGGAACAGCGCCATGCCCACGAACATCTGGCCGATCGCTTCGGGGATCTCACTGGTCGGCATCAGGTAGAGCTGGATCAGCCGCGCGGCGAGCGATCGAACCCGGAAGGCGTCCAGGAACCCGCCGCGGTATCCGGCGATCTCCTGACGGCCGAGATCGGCTGACGGCGCCACCAGTTGCGACGCTTCCTGCCACGCCTTGATGGCGTCCGGCGTCGCGCCCGGGGCTATGGCGGCTGCGTGCAGCAAGGTGAGTTCGTGGGCCTCGAACAGGTTCAGGCCCAGCAGGGCCGCCAGGACCGCCACCCCGATGCCGAGTTGCGAGCGCACGCTGAGGTTTCGGAACGGGAAGATCACCAGACCGGCCAGGGCGTAGGTGACCAGGATGTCGCCCCACCACAGGAAATAGGCGTGGATCATGCCGATCACGAACAGCCAGAACATCCGGCGGTAGTGGGTCGCCATGGGCCCGGGCCGCCCACCTTCGGCGCGCTCGGCGATCAACACCGCACTTGCCCCGAACAGCATGGTGAAGAGGGCCCGCATCTTGCCGTCGGTCAGCACATTGTTGACCGCCCAGGTCCAGAGATCCGCTCCCGTGGAGCCGCCGGCGTAGGTCGGGTCGACATAGGCGAAGGCCGGCAGGCCCATGCCCACGATATTCATCAGCAGGATGCCCAGCACGGCGAATCCGCGCACCGCGTCTATGGAGATGTGGCGGTCCGCCTCCGCCCTCATGGCCGGCTCCGGCATCAACGTTTCCCCCGACTTCGTTTTGCCGAGGATGGGCCGACCGGGCGGCGTGTCAACGTGGGCGCCGGCCGGGGAAATCGCCGGCGCCGCATGGTCCGGGCTGTTCGCCATGCTAAACCTGGGGCGAATCCGGAGGCCTTGACTGCCTCGCCGCATGGAGACGACCCAGTGAAGCGATCGCCCTGGATCGGATTGGCCGCGCTGGCGGTCCTGCTGGCCGCCTGCCATCGGCCGGCGATCAAGGATCAAACCGCCGTCGCGCAGGTCCCGGTCGGCCCGGAGCGCGCAGGTCCTGTCCATTGGAACGCGACGACCGGCGGCTTCGAACTGGGCGGCAAGCCGCTGAAGACCGCCAAGCTCTGGACCTTCGATGGTTCGACCGAGGGTTTCACGACGGTCGGCAGCCGCATCTCGCCGGCGGTGGGGCAGGGGATCGACCTGGCCATCGCCGACCCGACCATACGTTCGCCGAAGGGACTGAACGTCCCCGGCGGCCAGTATCCCCTGGTCCTGGTGCGTCTGACCCGCACGGCGGCGGCCTCGGCCTGGGACGGGGCGCTCTACTATTCGACGCCGATCCACGGCGAGGCGATCAGCTTCCTCGGCAAGCCGGTCTCCGGCGCCGACCCCAAGGTGGGCGAGACCACCACCCTGGTCTACGACATGAGACACCAGGCGCTGGGCGGCCCGGACTGGATGCAATCGACCATCAACCAGATCCGCTTCGACGTGGAGGACAAACCCGGCGGCGCCTTTGTGATCCGTCAGATCGCTATCGCCGAGAACCCGGACCCCGCCGCGCTGGCGCCTGCCGGCGCGCCGCCTGCGCCGAGCGCGCCGGCGCCGAAACTCTGACGCCCCGCGCGGGTTCGAGGTCGCCGCAGCGTGGTCTTCAGTTCGGTTATCTTCATCTTCTATTTCCTGCCGGTCTTCCTGCTCGGCTACTACGTCTCGGGCTGGCGGGCCGGCGCGCTCCTGGTGGGCAGCGCCGCCTTCTACGTCTGGGGCGAGGGCGGCTACGTCTTCCTGCTCCTGGGCCTGATCGGACTGAACTACGCCGGCTCGCTCTGGCTCGACGCGACGGCTGCCAGGCGACGACGGCTGACGATCCTGGCGGCCCTGATCGTCGCCGACTTCGCCGTCCTCGGCTTCTTCAAATATTCCGCGTTCCTGGCCCAGAACCTGAACCACATCCTGCCGGGATCACCGCTGCCCGAGGTTCATCAGCGGCTGCCGCTGGGCATTTCCTTCTTCACCTTCCAACTGGTCAGCTACGTCGTCGACGTGCATCGCGGCTCGGTGAAGGTGGAGCGCGATCCGATGCGCTTCGCCGCCTACATCCTGATGTTCCCGCACCTGATCGCCGGCCCGATCGTACGCTACGCGGACATCCGCGACGAGATGCACGCTGACCGGCGCAAGACCGGTCACATCGGGCTGGGCGTGCAGTATTTCATCGTCGGCCTCTGTCAGAAGGCGCTGATCGCCAACGCGGTGGCGCCGCTCGCCGATCACGCTTTTTCCGCCGACCTGCTGGGCCTTAACGCCACCACGGCCTGGCTCGGCGTCTGGGCCTATACGTTGCAGATCTACTTCGATTTCTGCGGCTATTCGAACATGGCCATCGGCCTGGCCTTCCTGCTGGGCTTCACCTTCCCGAAGAACTTCGACTACCCCTACATCGCCCAGTCGGTCACCGACTTCTGGCGGCGCTGGCACATGAGCCTGTCGTCCTGGTTCCGCGACTACGTCTACATCCCCCTGGGCGGCAACCGGAACGGCCTGGGCCAGACGGTCAGGAACCTGCTCATCGTCTTCTTCCTCACCGGCCTTTGGCACGGGGCGGCGTGGCGGTTCATCGTCTGGGGCCTTTATCACGGCGGCTTCCTGATGCTGGAGCGGTTCGGCCTGGGCCGCCTGCTCGACCGGGCGCCGCGGGTGCTGCGCCACC
This sequence comes from Phenylobacterium sp., assembly GCF_004799395.1. Classification (GTDB taxonomy): domain Bacteria; phylum Pseudomonadota; class Alphaproteobacteria; order Caulobacterales; family Caulobacteraceae; genus Phenylobacterium. The sequence continues at coordinate 5,487 of NZ_SSMZ01000112.1, read as the reverse complement.
TGTACGCCCTGCTGGTGGTGATGGTCGGCTGGGTGTTCTTCCGGGCCGATGACCTGCCCAGGGCGCTGGCCTATCTGGCCCAGATGGCCCAGCCGGCCCGGTTCTTTCCGCCTGACGCGGCGCTCTCCGTCATCCTGGACGCCCAGACCCTGACGGCCCTCGTCGCGGGGACCCTGTTCGCCGCGCCCCTGCTGCCAGCCCTGATGCAGCGCCTGCGCGCGCCGCGCGCCGAGCCTCCACGGCCGGACCTGCCTGGGCGGCTGGAGACGCGCAGCGTGCACGCCCTGCCGATCCCGCTGCTGGCGGCGGGCTTCGTGCTGTCGGTCGCCCTGCTGGTGGGCTCGACGCTTAACCCCTTCCTCTATTTCAGGTTCTGACGGTGGTCCTCGCCTCGCGCCTCCACTGGAGACTGCTGGTCGCGACCATCGCGGTGCTGATGGCCGCGGCGTGGATCGCTCCGCGGTTCATGAAGCCGCCGGGCATCAATGAGAACCGCATCCTGGCCCCGGCGCCGGCCTGGCCCAAGGGCTGGCGCGACCTGGACGGCTTCCGCAGGGCCGCCGATGCCTATGTGGCCGATCACTTCCCCGCGCGGCCCTATCTTATCGGGGCCTTGAACCGGCTGCGGATGATGGCCGGCGTAAGCGGCTCGAACCGGGTGATCGTCGGGCGCGACGGCTGGCTGTTCTTCGACAACGACACTCACCTGGGCGCAGTGCGGAACGATCCGCCGATGCTGGGGCCCGAGATCCGGTCCTGGCTGCTGACCTACGCGGGCCGCACGGAATATATGCGAGCCCGGGGGACGGCCTATCTCACCGTCGTCGGGCCGGCGAAGGAGGCGGTCTACCCGCAATACGGCCCGTCCTGGTACTCAGGCCCCAGTCCGAATCGCGCCACGGTCATCCTACCGAAGCTGGTGCGTCAGGCCGGCCTCGCCGAAATCCTCTACCTCTATCCGGCGGTCGCCGAGGCTACGCGCCATGGCCCGATGACCTACAGCCGCCACGACACCCACTGGAACGCCTACGGCGCCTACGCCGGCTACGCCGCGCTCATCGGCCGTCTGCACGAGATGGGCTTTACCGACGCGCCGCACCCGATGTCGGATTTCGAGGTCACCAAGGGCGACAGCGGCGACCGCCCGCGGGACCTGGCCTTGATGCTGGGTGTGGCCAACAGCGTGAACCTGCGCTTCCCGCACATCGAGAACCCAGCGGGCGAAGCCAGGATCCAGAAGACCTTTCTCGGGCCACGCAATGACTGGACCGCGCCGCAGATCATCGACACTGGCGAGGTGGGCAAGCCGGTCCTGCTGATGACCCGCGATTCCTTCTCCAACGAGATCCTGCCGCTGCTCTATCCGCATTTCAGCCGGATCATCCTGGCGCACAACGACGACGGGTTCTGGCGGCCGGACCTGATCGAGCGGTTCAAGCCCGACATCGTGGTCGCCGAGATCGTCGAGCACGGCCTGCGGGTCTCCATGGGCGACGGGCCGGCCCCCTCCGCCGAGGCGACGGCGCGGATCGATCGCATGCTGGGCAGCGCCCCGCGGACGAAGCCGGCCCCCTCCGCGCCGGTCGTGCCGACCCTGGCGGCGCCGGACGCTCGGACGGCAGCGATCCTGGCCGGGGCCGCGCTTACGGCCAACTGCAACGTCGAGATCGTCAAGCTGTCCCCGGGCCTTGGCGGGGAGGCCACCTTCATGGCGTCCGGATGGATGTCCGAGCTCGGCCGCCAGGTCACCTCGCCCCGGGGCTTGCTTGCCCTGAAGGGGCCGGGCGGCGACCTCGTCGGTTCGCTCGACATGAACAAGGCGCGGCCTGACGTCGCGGCCTTTTTCAAGAATCCGACAGGCGAACAGAGCGGTTTTGTCGAGACCTTCTACATCTCCAAGCTTCCGCCAGGGGCCTACACGCCGTGGGTCTACCGCCGCGCGGAAGGCGGCTGGATCGGTTGCCAGGGCAAGCCGACGGTCACGGCGCCCTGAACGGCGGCCGGCGCCCTGGGGCAGGCATTAGAAAAATCTTCCCCGGGCGCAGCTTTCCGGCCATCGACAAGGGGTGATCTTGCCGGGTAAATGCCCGCGAACACGACCAGCCTCTCAAGAATGTGAGGTTCGGCCGCGTTTCAGCGTGCGTATTTGGCGTGGGTTCTAAGAGGACGAGATGGGGTTTCCCCCTAAGCAAGGACTGTACGATCCGGCGAACGAGCATGACTCGTGCGGCGTGGGCTTTGTGGCCAATATCAAGGGCCGCAAATCGCACGAAGTGATCGAGGCGGGCCTGCAGATCCTCGTCAACCTCGACCACCGCGGCGCTGTCGGCGCGGACCCCCTGGTTGGTGACGGCGCGGGCTGCCTGATCCAGATTCCGCACGGCCTGCTGGCCGCCTGGGCCCAGGACGAGGGCGTCGACCTGCCGCCGGCGGGCGAATACGCGGTCGCGATGTGCTTCCTGCCGCGCGACGTCGCCGCCCGCGAAATGGCGATGTCACAGCTCGAGCATTTCCTGACCGTCGAAAAGCAGCCGCTGATCGGCTGGCGCGACGTTCCGGTCGACACGACCGGTCTTGGGGAGGCCGTGCTGGCCCAGATGCCGGTGATCCGCCAGGCGGTCATCGGCCGCGGCCCCAATGTCCGCGATCAGGACGCCCATGAGCGCAAGCTGCTGGCCGTCCGCAAGCAGACCCAGAATCCCCTGGCGGAACTGGCCGCCAAGCGCCAGCTGCCGGGGCTGACCGAGCTCTACATCCCGTCGATGTCGACGCGCACGGTGGTCTACAAGGGCCTGCTGCTCGCCCACCAGGTCGGCACCTTCTACAAGGACCTCACCGACCCGCGCACGGAGTCGGCGCTCGCCCTGGTCCACCAGCGGTTCTCGACCAACACCTTCCCGTCCTGGCGCCTGGCGCACCCCTACCGGTTCATCGCCCACAACGGTGAGATCAACACGGTGCGCGGCAATGTGAACTGGATGAACGCGCGCCGGCGCACGCTGGAAAGCGACGTACTGGGGCCGGACCTCAACAAGATGTGGCCGCTGATCCCGCACGGGCAGTCGGACACCGCCTCTCTCGACAACGCCCTCGAACTGCTGGTCGCCGGCGGCTATCCGCTGGCCCAGGCGGTGATGATGCTGATGCCCGAGGCCTGGGCCGGCAACCCGCTGATGGATGCCCGGCGTCGCGCCTTCTACGAGTACCATGCCGCCCTGATGGAGCCGTGGGACGGGCCCGCCGCCGTGGCCTTCACCGACGGCCGGCAGATCGGGGCCACGCTGGACCGCAACGGCCTGCGGCCCGCCCGCTTCATCATCACCGACCAGGACCATGTGATCATGGCGTCCGAGGTGGGCGTGCTGGACGTTCCGGAAGAGCGGATCGTGCGCAAGTGGCGCCTGCAGCCTGGCAAGATGCTGCTCATCGACATGGAAGAGGGCCGCATTATCGAGGACGAGGAGATCAAGCGCTCCCTGTCCGAGGCCGCGCCCTACGAGGAGTGGCTGGCCGAGACCCAGTTCAAGCTGGAGGAGCTGTCCCTCGACGCCATGCCGGAGACCCCGGCCGCCTCCAACGATCCGGCGACCCTGCTCGATCGCCAGCAGGCCTTCGGCTACACCCAGGAGGATCTGCAGTTCTTCCTCGAGCCCATGGCCAGGTCGGGCGACGATCCGCTGGGCTCGATGGGTTTCGACACCCCGATCGCAGTGCTCTCGCGCCGGCCGAAGCTGCTCTACGAATACTTCAAGCAGAACTTCGCCCAGGTCACCAATCCGCCCATCGACCCGATCCGCGAGGAGCTGGTGATGAGCCTGGTGTCGATGATCGGGCCCAGGCCGAACTTGCTCGGTCGCCAGGCGGGCACGCACAAGCGCCTGGAGGTGGCCCAGCCGATCCTCACTGACGAGGACCTGGCCAAGATCCGGGCGATCAACGAGCTCCTGGACGGCGCCTTCCGCACCGCCACGCTCGACACCACCTGGCCCGCGAGCGAAGGCGCCAACGGCCTGGAGGGCGCGCTTCAACGCCTGTGCCGCGAGGCCACGGACGCCGTGCTGGCCGACATGAACATCCTGATCCTTTCGGATCGGGCGACGGGGCCGGAGCGGGTGCCGATTCCCGCCGCGCTGGCCACGGCGGCCGTGCACCACCACCTGATCCGTCAGGGCCTGCGCATGCAGACCGGCCTCGTGATCGAGACCGGCGAGGCGCGCGAGGTGCACCACTTCTGCGTGCTTGCGGGCTATGGCGCGGAAGCTGTGAACCCCTACCTCGCCTTCCAGACGATCGAAGCGCTGCGCACCCAGAACGGCCTCAGCCAGACCGCCTATGAGGTCCGCAAGAACTACATCAAGGCCATCGGCAAGGGCGTGTTGAAGGTGATGTCCAAGATGGGCATCTCCACCTACCAGTCCTATTGCGGGGCCCAGATCTTCGACGCTGTCGGCCTGTCGACGGCGCTGATCGAGAAGTACTTCACCGGCACCGCCTCGACCATCGAGGGCGTTGGACTGGCGGAGATCGCCGGGGAGGCCGTGCGCCGCCACCGCGACGCCTACGGCGACAATCCGATCTACGCCTCCATGCTCGATGTCGGCGGCCAGTACGCTTGGCGTCTGCGCGGCGAGACCCATGCCTGGACGCCGGAATCCATCGGCAACCTGCAGCACGCCGTGCGCGGCAACCTGCCGGACGCCTACAAGACCTTCGCCCAGAGTATCAACGAGCAGTCCGAGCGCCTGCTCACCCTGCGCGGGCTGATGCGGCTGAAGCCCGGCGAGGGCGGCCCGATCCCCATCGAGGACGTCGAGCCGGCGGCCGAGATCGTCAAGCGCTTCTCCACCGGCGCCATGAGCTTCGGCTCGATCAGCCGCGAGGCGCACACCACGCTTGCCATCGCCATGAACCGCATTGGCGGACGTTCGAACACCGGCGAGGGCGGCGAGGAAAGCGATCGCTACAAGACCCTGCCCAATGGCGATTCCATGCGCTCGGCCATCAAGCAGGTGGCCTCGGGCCGGTTCGGAGTGACCGCGGAATACCTGGTCAACGCCGACGACATCCAGATCAAGATGGCCCAGGGCGCCAAGCCCGGGGAGGGCGGCCAGCTGCCCGGCCACAAGGTCGACAAGAACATCGCGCGCGTGCGCCATTCGACGCCGGGCGTGGGCCTGATCAGCCCGCCGCCGCACCATGACATCTATTCCATCGAGGACCTGGCGCAACTCATCCACGATCTGAAGAACGTCAACCAACAGGCCAGGATTTCAGTGAAACTGGTTTCCGAGGTCGGTGTCGGCACGGTGGCGGCGGGCGTCGCCAAGGCGCGCGCCGATCACGTCACCATCTCGGGCTTCGAGGGCGGGACGGGCGCCTCGCCGCTGACCTCCTTGACCCATGCCGGCTCACCCTGGGAGATCGGCTTGGCCGAGACCCAGCAGACCCTGCTGCTCAACGGCCTGCGCACCCGCATCGCGGTGCAGG
>NZ_SSMZ01000111.1 GCF_004799395.1 Phenylobacterium sp. | reverse complement strand
TTGGGGTGCCCTATGAACGCGCGATCGTCGGCGTCAGCTGTCGTCGTCACAGGCACAGAATCCTTACGCAAGCCGGGGAGTTAGGCACGAAAGATCGCCGCGATGGAAGACGCCTTCACGACCCGTGCGCGAGAGCGGCCATCTCGCGGTCAAGCACATCTACGATCGCAGACCAGGCCGCTGTGGTCGGGATCACCAGGTCGAAATGGGCGGCGCCCGGGATCGTCTCGACCTCGGCGCGACCGCCGGCCGCTCTGACCTTCGCGGCGTAGTCACGGCCGGTGTACGGCGGCATGACGGGATCGAAGACACCGTGCACCATCACCACTTTGGCGCCGCTCGGCAGCAGCTCGGCGGGAGAGGTGTCCGCAAACGGCGCCGCGCGATGGGCGCTGTCGACCAGGCGCGCGATGGTGTCGTCGCCGCAGGGCAGAGCAAAGACCGGGCCCTGCCCCTTCAAGTCCCCAATCCCTGCCAAGCTGATCACCGCGCCGATCTTCAAGGGATGGGCCGCATGCAGTGGGCTCGTGGCCGGGATGCGGCTGCGGGCGGCGGCCCAGAGCGCCAGGTGCCCGCCGGCCGAATGGCCGATCGCGATCACCCGGGACAGATCCAGATCGTGCTTCGGCGCTTCCTCGCGCAGGCGGTCGATGGCGGTCGCCACGTCCTGGAAGGTGCCCGGATAGCCGGCGCCGGCCTCGCCCAGCTTGCGATATTCGACGTTCCAGACCGCATAGCCGTGGCCCGCGAGGTCGGCGGCGATGGCGCTGGTCTGGGCAAAGCCCTCGTATTGCTTCAGGAAACACCCGCCGTGCAGCAGGATCACAACCGGGTGTGGATCTCTGGTCTTCGGCAGGAACAGCTCCGCGACCTGCGAGGGCGCGGGGCCGTAGTGAACGACGTCGTCAGCCAAATGCCGCGGCTGGCTCATATAGGCGTCGATCGAGGCGGGTTCGGCGGCGGCCATGGTCGGACCCATCATCATCGCCAGGATCAGCACGGCCTTCAGCACGCGGCGTCTCCTTGCGAAGGCTGGTGGGCGGCGAGGGATTCGAACCCCCGACCCTCTCGGTGTAAACGAGATGCTCTAACCAGCTGAGCTAGCCGCCCTTCGGGCCGCTTCTAGACCAGTTGCGGCATAGGCTGGAAGCCAGCTCAGCCGTTCAGCGTGCTCTTCAGCGCATCGCCGACGCGGAAGCGGCAGGACTGGGAGGCTTTGCGCTTCACGGTCTCGCCGGTGCGCGGGTTGCGAGCCGTGCCGGCAGGCCGCTTGATCGGCACGAAGCTGCCGAAGCCCACCAGGCGCACTTCCTTGCCCGCCTTCAGCGAGATGGAAACCGAGGCGATGAAGGCGTCCAGGGCGTCCTTGGCCTGGACCTTGTTCAGCCCAGCCTTGTCGGCCATCTGCTCGACGAGTTCCGCCTTCGTCATCTTCAGTCTCTCCCACCCATTCTTGTTTCAGGCGCAAGGGCTCCCCAAAGCCCCTCATCCCTTTTTTGAATTAAGGCCTGTCCGAGCGTGGCCGTCAAACGAGAGCGGCGCGGGAAATGCTCCCGCGCCGCCCGATGACATAAGAATTGATCGGCGAAGACCTGTCATCGCCAGTCAGTGGGTCAGGATCGACTCCACATCCGGATCGTCGGGGATCGAGACCGGCGGCGCGTCGGCCTCCGACCATTCGATCGCCACCGGTTGCCGGATCAGGGCCTGGGCCAGCACCTCATCCATGGTCGAGACCGGGATGATGGTCATCTCGGACTTCACGTTGTCCGGGATATCGGCCAGGTCCTTCTCGTTCTCCGAAGGGATCAGCACGGTCTTCACGCCGGAGCGCAGGGCCGCGAGCAGCTTTTCCTTCAGGCCGCCGATGGCGGTGACCCTGCCCCGCAAGGTGACTTCGCCGGTCATGGCGATGTCCTTCTTGATCGGGATGCCGGTCAGCACCGACACGATGGCGGTGGCCATGGCCGCGCCGGCGGACGGGCCGTCCTTGGGCGTGGCGCCGTCCGGCACGTGGATGTGGACGTCGGTCCGCTCGAAGCTCGGCGGTTCGAGGCCGAACTTGGTGGCCCGGCTGCGGACGTAGCTGTTCGCCGCCGAGATCGACTCCTTCATCACATCCTTCAGGTTGCCGGTGACCGTCATGCGGCCCTTGCCGGGCATCTTGACCGCTTCGATGGTCAGGATGTCGCCGCCGAAGTCGGTGTAGGCCAGGCCGGTGATGATCCCGACCTGATCTTCGGTGTCCATCTCGCCGTACTTGTACTTCCGCACGCCGGCGTACTTGGCCAGCCGCTCGGCATCGATGGTGATCGTCAGCACGTTCTCACGCGCCAGGTCGCGCACCGTCTTGCGGGCCAGATTGCCCAGTTCCCGCTCCAGCGACCGCACGCCGCTTTCACGGGTGTAGTAGCGGATCAGGTCGCGGATCGAGGCGTCCGGAACGATGAACTCTTCCGGCTTCAGCCCATGGTCCTTGGTCAGCTTGGCCAGGATGTGCCGCTTGGCGATCTCCAGCTTCTCGTCCTCGGTGTAGCCGGGGATGCGGATGATCTCCATGCGGTCCAGCAGCGGCTGGGGCATGTTCAGGCTGTTGGCGGTGGTGACGAACATCACCGGCGACAGGTCGTAGTCGACTTCCAGATAGTGGTCGCCGAAGGTCGAGTTCTGCGCCGGATCCAGCACTTCGAGCAATGCCGAGGACGGGTCGCCCCGCCAGTCGCTGCCCATCTTGTCGATCTCGTCCAGCAGGAAGAAGGCGTTGGTCGATTTGGCCTTCTTCATCGACTGGATGATCTTGCCGGGCATGGAGCCGATGTAGGTCCGGCGGTGGCCACGGATCTCGGCCTCGTCGCGCACGCCGCCCAGGGAGACCCGGACGAACTCACGCCCGGTGGCCTTGGCGATCGAGCGGCCAAGCGAGGTCTTGCCGACGCCGGGAGGCCCGACGAGGCAGAGGATCGGGCCCTTCAGGGAACCCACGCGGCTCTGGACCGCCAGGTACTCCAAGATCCGTTCCTTGACCTTTTCCAGGCCGTAGTGATCGCCTTCGAGGATGTCCTCGGCCTTCTGCAGGTCGATGGGCTTGATCTTCGCCTTGCCCCACGGGATCGACAGCAGCCAGTCGAGATAGTTCCGCACGACGGTAGATTCCGCCGACATCGGGCTCATGTTGCGCAGCTTCTTCAGCTCGCTCTCGGCCTTCGCGCGGGCCTCCTTGGAGAGTTTGACCTTCTTGATGCGCTTTTCGAGTTCCAGCAGCTCATCGCGCTGGTCGTCCTGCTCGCCCAGCTCGCGCTGGATCGCCTTCATCTGCTCGTTCAGATAGTACTCGCGCTGGGTCTTCTCCATCTGCCGCTTCACGCGGTTGCGAATCTTCTTCTCGGTCTGCATGACCGAAATCTCGCCCTCCATCAGAGCGTAGACCTTCTCCAGACGCTTCACGACGTTGAAGATTTCCAGCAGCTGCTGCTTCTCGGCGATCTTCACCGACAGGTGGCTGGCGATGCGATCTGCCAGCTCGCCGGGGTTCTCGATCTGCGGGATCGAGGCCAGGGCTTCCGGCGGGACCTTCTTGTTCAGCTTCACATAATTTTCGAACTGCTCGACGACCGCGCGGCTCAACGCTTCAGCCTCGGCCGACGCCGCGCCGTCCTCCGCCACATAGGCGATCTCGGCTTCGTAGAACTCGCTCTCGCTGGTGAAGCGGGTGATGCCCGCCCGCGCGCGGCCTTCGACCAGCACCTTGACCGTGCCGTCGGGCAGCTTGAGCAGTTGCAGCACGGTGGCCACGATGCCGACGTCGTAGATACCGTCGGGCGACGGATCGTCGTCGTCCTTGTCTTTCTGGGTGGCGAGCAGGATCTGCTTGCCTTCCTTCTTCATCGCCTCTTCCAGCGCGCGCACCGACTTTTCCCGGCCCACGAAGAGCGGCGCCGGCTGGTGCGGGAAGATGACGATGTCCCGCAAGGGCAGGATGGGGAGAATCTTGATCTCGGACATGATGCTCTAAACTCCTGACCGGCCGCGTTTGTCTCGCAGCCCGGCCTGTCGGATCGCAGTCACTCAGACGATGCGTCTGAGTCGGACGACCCGTCCGTCCCCGTAGGCGACGGCTTTCGGTGATTTATGTGGACCGTTTGGCCCATGGTTCAAGCGGGGCGATACCTTTGCGCGACACTGCGTCCCACCACGTTCCTAGCTGGCTTGTGCGGAAATGGCGGGGCCGTGACAGCAACTCTATGCCCCAACCCTTGCCACAAGATGTGGGTGCGAGGGTAAAGATCGGCAAGGATGCGCTTCAGGCCGCCAGCGCCTCTTCCACGAAGTCCATGCGGTCCTGGCCGAAGAACATCTCCTCGCCCACGAAGAAGGTCGGCGCGCCGAACGCGCCGCGCTCGACGGCCCGCTCGGTGGTGGCCTTCAGACGGTCCTTCACCTCGTCACGCTCGGTCAGCGCGCGGAACTCGTCGGCCTCCAGGCCGGCGCGCCGCAGGACCGGGACCAGTTCGGCGGGCTCCCCCAGGTTCTTCGGCTCGCGCCACATGGCGTCGAACACGGCCTCCAGATAGGCGAAAAAGCGAGTGTCCTCGATCAGGCCGGTGGCGCCGCGCATCAGGTGTAGGGTGTTGATCGGGAAGAACGGGTTGCGGTTGAAGGGCGTCCCGAAGCGCTTGGCCCAGCGGGCTAGGTCGGCGTTCATCCAGCGGCCCTTGGCCGGGACGGTGGCCGGCGACGCATTGCCGGTGGCCTTGAAGACGCCGCCCAGCAGCATCGGCACATAGTCCACCCGTGCGCCGACGCGCTCAGCCAGCAGCGGTAGGCGCTTGTAGGCCAGATAGCTGGCGGGGCTGCCGAAATCGAACAGGAACTCGACTGTCTTGGGCATGATCACCAAGCCTCCATCCAGGGGCGAAGGTCCAGCTCGTGGGTCCAGGCGTCGCGGGGCTGGGCGTGTAGCGTCCAATAGGCGTCGGCAATGTGCTCCGGGTTGAGGATGCCGTCCTGGGCTTTCATGGCGTAGCGGTCGGGGAAGTTCTCGGCGATCCAGGCGGTGTCGATGGCCCCATCGATGATGGTGTGAGCCACATGGACGCCCCTGGGTCCGAGCTCGCGCGCCATGCTCTGGGCGACCGCGCGCAGACCGTGTTTGGCCGCGGCGAAGGCGGCGAACCCATCGCGGCCGCGGACACTCGCCGTGGCGCCGGTGAAGATCACCGTGCCGCGCCCTCTTGGCGTCATCAGCCTGGCGGCTTCCCGACCAGCCAGGAACCCGGAGAAGCAGGCCATCTCCCAGACCTTCAGGAAGACACGGCTGGTCGTCTCGGCGATGGGAAAGCGGACGTTCGCGCCGATGTTGAAGACGCAGACTTCCACGGGCGCGATCTCGGCTTCGACCTTTGCGAACAGGGCGACCATCTGGTCTTCCTGACGCGCGTCCACGCCAAACGGGTGGGCCTCTCCGCCCGTCTCCCGGATCGTTGCGGCCAGGGGTTCCAGCTGGTCGGCGTGGCGGCGGACGATGACGGCCGCATAGCCCTCTCGGGCGAAGCGCCGGGCGATGGCGCCGCCGAGGGCGTCCCCGGCTCCGATGACAATGATCGCCTTGTCCGCCATCCAGACATTAGATGACGATCATCATATGTTAGCAAGCAACCTCAGCGGGACTTCGACTTGCCCGGCCCGCGCACCGTGAGCGCCGCAACCAGCGCCGCCACCGCCGAGGCGACAGCCGCAGCGACCATCGCCTCCCGGTAGCCCGCTGCGACAGACTGCGGATCAGACCCGCCGATCATGAAACCCACGAGGGCCACGGCCAGCAGGCCGGCGACGCGCGCCACGGCGTTGTTGATGCCGGCGGCGGCGCCCTCGTACTCGTCAGCCACTGCGCCGAGCACCGCGTCTGTCAGGGGCGCGACCGCGACCCCTGCCCCGACGGCCAGGACGGCGAGACCCGGAAGGACGCCGGTCCAGTAGCTGGGCCGGTCGCTGAGCAGCGCCAGCAGAACGAAGCCGGCGGCCACCAGCAACGACCCCGCGATCAGCAGCGGCCGCGGCCCCAGCCGGGACGCCAGGCGCCCGGAGATCGGCGACAGCACCGCCAAACCTACGGACATAGGCAGCAGTGCGGCTCCGGCCAGCGACGGGGCGTAGCCGTGCGCGCGGATCAGCTCGAAGGGCAACAGGAAGAACGCCCCGCCGAGTGCTGCATAGAGCACCAGGGTAAGGGCGTTGACGCCGGAGAAGGTCGCGGATTTGAAAAGCACCAGCGGCATCATGGGGTTGGCGGCGCGTCTTTCGATGAACAGGAACCCGGCGAGCGCGACGACGCCCAGCCCGCCGACGCCGAGGACGGCCAGATCGGCGCCCTGCTTCGGCGCAACGGTCAGGGCCCAGGTCACGGCGGCGAGGCCGGCGGTCACCGCCGCGGCGCCGGCGTAGTCCACTGCACCGCACCGGGCCTTCTTGCTCTCCTTGGCGTAGCGCATCACCAGCCAGACTGCGATCGCCGCCACCGGCAGGTTGATGAAGAACACCGCCCGCCAGGAGATCGCCTGGGTCAGCCAGCCGCCCACAACCGGGCCTGCTGCGCTGGTGAGGCCGCTGGCGCCCGCCCAGATCCCCACCGCCTGTCCTCGCCCCTTGGCGTCGTAGGCCGCGCCCAGCAGCGCCAGGCTGGCGGGCGTCAGGAGGGCCGCGCCCATGCCCTGCACAGCTCGCGCGGCGATCAGCACCGGAAGGCTAGGGGCCAGGCCGCAACCCGCGGAAGCGGCGGTGAAGAGCAGGACGCCCGCCACGAACACCCGCTTGCGCCCATAACGGTCCGCCGCCGCCCCGCCGGCCAGCACCAGGGCGCTGAGCAGCAGGGCGTAGGCGTTCATGATCCACTGCGCCGCTTCCACGCCGCCGCCCAGC
>NZ_SSMZ01000110.1 GCF_004799395.1 Phenylobacterium sp. | reverse complement strand
TCTTCCAGTGGTTGACCGCGCCGATCGCTGTGGCGGCGAACGCGGCGACCTATGTGGTGTCGGCGATCATGCTGGCGGGCATCCGCACGGACGAGCCGCCGCTCGCACCCGGCACGCGCCGCCGGGGCTGGGTCGACGGCGTCGTCACCGGCGCGCGGACGTCCTGGCAAGAGCCGCGGATGCGGATCCTGTTGATCATGACCGCGACCGGCGGCCTGTTCGGCGGTTTCTTCGGCGCCCTCTACATCGCCTTCGTGCTGCGCGGACTGGGGCTGGGTCCGATCCTGCTCGGCTTTGGCGTCGCCACCGGAGGGCTGGGCGCACTGACCGGTTCCCTGCTCGCCCAACCCATGGCGCGGCGGTTCGGCGTCGGACCGGCAATCTGCCTCGCCGGCGGGCTGGCGGCGCTGGGCACCATGATCGTGCTCATGGCGCCGGCCACGCCGGCGGGCGGCATGACCTGCCTGATGATCTCGCAGTTCCTGGGCGACGCCTTTGGCGTCGTCCCCATCGTCCTGGGCGCCAGTCTGCGCCAGACCTTGCTGCCGCAGAGCGTGCTGGGCCGGGTTGGCGCCACCTTCCGCGCCGCCGGCGGCGGGGCGGCGGTGGTCGGAGCCCTGGTCGGGGGTGGGCTCGGTCAGGCGCTGGGCATGCGTCACACCCTGCTGATCGCCATCGCCGGCCTGCTCATCGGGCCGCTGATCGGCGCGCTGTCTCCGCTTCGCGACGTCAGGGACATGCCGGCCGGCGACGCGGCAGAAGCCTAGTGCGGGCCTTCGGCGAACTCCTCGATCATCCTGGCGCAGAAGGCCGGCAGGTCGTCGGGCTTGCGCGAGGTGACCAGCCCCTCGTCGACCACCACCTCCTCGTCCACCCACTCGGCGCCGGCGTTCTTCAGGTCGGCCTCCAGTGACGGCCACGAGGTCATGCGCTTGCCCTCCACGGCCTCGGCGTTGATCAGCGTCCACGGGCCGTGGCAGATCGCGGCGATCGGCTTGCCCGCTTCGGCGAAGGCGCGGACGAAGGCGATGGCCTTGGGCTCGAGGCGCAGCGCATCGGGATTCATCACCCCGCCCGGCAGGACGATCGAGTCGTAGTCCTCGGGCGCGGCCCGGGCGAGCTCGCGGTCGACCGCGACCATCCGGCCCTTGTCGTTGTGCTCGTACCCCTGGATCTGGCCGCCCTTGGGTGCGACCACCTCCACCTCGGCGCCGGCCGCCTTCAGGGCCTCGACCGGCTTTTCCAACTCGGACTGTTCGAAGCCGTCGGTGGCGAGGACAGCGACCCTCTTGCCGCGCAGCTCGTTGGGCATGGCGATCTCCTTTGGGCATGGGAACGGGATTGGCCGGTGAACCTGCCTGGGCCGGCGGCGGTTCCAGCGCCGGCCGCGAAACCTTAGGCCGCCTTCGGCGGTTAGCCCTGCACCGTACGGACGGCATTCCGCTTGAGGGAGACTTCGATGAAGACCATCCTGTTGGCCGCCGGAGCGGCCGCCATCGTCTTATCGGCCGGCGCGACGCTGGCTCAGACCGTCGCCGGGCCGAAACAGCCCATCCCCTATTCGCAGCTGAACGCGTACATGAAGGCCTCGCCCAAGGCGCGCACGTCGAAGGACTGGTGGTCCGGACAGACGGCGTCCGCCTCGACGGGCGCGGCGTCCAACACGTCGGCCGTGACCAGCGCCGGCGCCGACCTGCGCTCGACCCCCGACGCCACACCCGGGACGAGCAGCCCGGCGACCAGCGTCAATCCGCCGTCCTTGGGCGGCGAGACCGGCGCCGCGCCGTCGAGCCCCTCGACATCGCCCCTCGACACGACGCCGCCCGGAGCCGTCAATCCGTCCCCTAGCGCTGCGCCGGGCGCGCCACCTTCGGCCACGCCGCCGAAATAGCCCTCGTCCAGGCCTTCAGCCCTCGGAGATCCAGCCGTCTTTGAGGGTCGAAAGCTGCACGCGACCAGGATCATCTGGTTGCCGCTTGCCATGTCGATGACAGTGTCGGCGCCCACCTGGTTCAGCGTGTAGGTGGTCCAAGTCGCGGGACACCGTGGCGCGCGTCAAGGGCGAATTGACGGCTCCTACCGCGTGAACTTCTGGAACTTGATGCGGTGGGGGATCAGGCTGTCGGCGCCCAGTCGGCGCTTCTTGTCCTCTTCGTAGGCTTCGAAGTTGCCCTCGAACCAGTCGACCTGGCTGTCGCCTTCAAAGGCCAGGATGTGGGTGGCCAGCCGGTCCAGGAAGAAGCGGTCATGGCTGATCACCACGGCGCACCCGGGGAAATCCTCCAGCGCGCTTTCCAGGGCGCCGAGCGTTTCCACGTCCAGGTCGTTGGTCGGTTCGTCGAGCATCAGGACGTTGCCGCCGGCTGACAGCGTCTTGGCCAGGTGCACCCGGTTGCGCTCCCCGCCGGACAGCAAGCCAACCTTTTTCTGCTGATCGGCGCCCTTGAAGTTGAACGAGCCCACATAGGCGCGGCTGGGGATTTCGCGCCCGCCCACCTTCATGATGTCCAGGCCGCCGGAGGTCTCCTCCCAGACGTTCTTGTTGGGATCGAGGCTGTCGCGGCTCTGGTCGACGTAGGCCAGCTTCACGGTCTCGCCCAGGCGGATGGAGCCCTCGTCCGGTGCTTCCTGGCCGGTGATGATCTTGAACAGAGTCGACTTGCCCGCGCCGTTCGGGCCGATCACGCCGACGATGCCGCCGGGCGGCAGCTTGAAGGTCAGGTCCTTGAACAAGAGCTTGTCGCCATAGGCCTTCTCGACGCCGTTCACCTCGATGACCATCTGGCCCAGCCGCGGGCCCGGCGGAATCTGGATCTGGGCGAAGGTCTGCTTGGCGTTCTCGGCCTCGTTCTGCAGGTCGTGGAACGCGGCTAGGCGGGCCTTGGACTTGGTGCGCCGCGCGCTGGGCGAGGAGCGCACCCAAGCCAGCTCCCGGTCGATCGCCCGCTTCTTGCCGGCCTCCTCGCGCTCCTCCTGGGCGATCCGCTTGGTCTTCTGTTCCAGCCAGGCGGAGTAGTTGCCCTCGTAGGGAAGGCCCTTCCCGCGGTCGAGCTCCAGGGTCCACTTGGTCACCTGGTCGAGGAAGTAGCGGTCGTGGGTCACCAGGATGACGCAGCCCGGGAAGTCCTCCAGGTGGTGCTGCAGCCAGGCCACGCTCTCGGCGTCCAGGTGGTTGGTGGGCTCGTCGAGCAGCATCATGTCGGGCTTCGAAAGCAGCAGGCGAGCGAGCGCCACGCGGCGGCGCTCGCCGCCGCTGAGCTTGTCCACCGGCCAGTCGTTAGGCGGGCAGCGCAGCGCGCCCATGGCCATCTCGATGCGGCTGTCGATGTCCCAGAGGTCGCCGGCGTCCAGCTTTTCCTGGAGCGCGGTCATCTCCTCCATCAGTTCGTCGGTGTACTCCTCGCCCAGCCGGGTCGCGATGGCGTTGTATTCGTCGAAGAGCTTCTTCTCCTCGCACCAGGCGATGACGTTGGCCCAGACGTCGAGCTTGTCGTCGAGCTTGGGCTCCTGCTCCAGGTACCCGCGCTTGACGCCCTCGGCGGCGAAGGCCTCGCCCTGGAAATCCTTGTCGATGCCGGCCATGATCTTCAGCAGGGTCGATTTGCCGGAGCCGTTGACGCCGACCACGCCGATCTTTGCGTCCGGGTAGAACGACAGCCAGATGTCCGAGAAAGTCTTCTTCGGAGCCCCGGGGAAGGCCTTGGTCAGGCCCTGCATCTGATAAATGTATTGCTGCGCCATGGGGCGTCCGCACCGCTCGACTGGAATGACTGGGATTTGAGGCGTGCAGATAGCGGTGCGAGGGCTCGCGCGCAATCTCGCTCGGAACCTTGAGCACGGCTCCGCGTACTCACCGCAACGGGCCATCCCGGCCCTGTGACACGTGGAAGGAGCACTCCCATGCACAAGGATCAGATCAAGGGCGCGGCCAAGGATGCGGCCGGCTCCGTCAAAGAAGGCGTCGGCAAGGCCACGGGCAACGACCGCATGGCCGCGGAAGGCGCCTCGGAACGCGTCGCTGGCAAGGTGCAGAAGGGCGTCGGCGGCCTGAAGGACGCCGCGCGCCAAGCGCTGAAGAACTAGCTTCCGATCAAGCTCAGGATCGCCCCCGTTCCCCGGACGGCGCGGAGCAGGCGTCCCCAACGGTGCGCTATGCCCGCCGTCTTGCGGGGGCGGTTCCCGAGGCCAGGGGCCGCGCTGCGAAGCGCGGCCCTTGCTGCATCCGGCCTCAGGCGGTCATCGCCGCCAGGCGGTAGCCGACGCCGGGGTCGCTGACCAACAGCGGCTCTGCGCCAAAGGTCCCCAGCTTCTGGCGCAGC
This sequence comes from Phenylobacterium sp., assembly GCF_004799395.1. GTDB lineage: Bacteria > Pseudomonadota > Alphaproteobacteria > Caulobacterales > Caulobacteraceae > Phenylobacterium. Next base: position 2,482 of record NZ_SSMZ01000110.1, on the reverse strand, counting down.
TGTCCGACATAGACCCGCAGGTATTGGATCTCCGCCCGGTCGCTGCCCCAGACTGCCGCCAGCAAGTCCTTATGACTGACGGTGCGGCCAAGGTTCAGCGCCAGCTCCGCCAGCAGGTCATATTCCTTGGGCGACAGCTTCAGCGCCGCGGGCCCCTTGCTCACCTGCCGCATGCCCAGGTCGATCGTCAGGTCGCCGGTGCGCACCACCGGCGCCGAACCCCGCGCCTGCACGCCGTGCCGCAGCGCCGCGCGCAGGCGCGCCAGCAACTCCTCCACCCCGAACGGCTTTTGCACATAGTCGTCGGCGCCCAGGTCCAGCGCCTGGACCTTCATCGCCTCTGCGTCGCGGGCGGAGAGCACCACAATGGGCGTCTGGCCCCTGGCTCGGATTTCGGCGATGACGCCCAGGCCATCGCGGTCGGGCAAGCCAAGGTCCAGCAGCACCAGGTCCGGCGCATAGTGGACAAGCCAGCGCAGGCCCTCGGCGGCGGTCCGCGCCGTGATCGGCCGGAAGCCGGCCGCCTTGAGCGTTGCGGCAAGCGCGGCGTTCAGGCTGGCGTCGTCCTCGACGACAAGGATGGTGGCGGGATCGGCGGCGGGGCTCATTCGACGCTAGGCATGCACCTTGGCGAGCGGCGCGGAAAGCCGCACGCGGGCGCCCTTGCCGCCGGCCAAGTTCTCCGCCTCCACGCGCCCGCCCTGGGCCTCCAGGAAGCCGCGGGCGATGGAAAGGCCCAGGCCCGTGCCCGGCGGCCGGCCGTCGCCACTGACGCCGCGGGAGAACTTCTCGAACATCGGCTCGATGGCCCCCGCGAAGCCGGGCCCTTCGTCCAACACTTCGATCCAGCCGGCGCCCTCGGCCTCGCCGCTGCGGATCCGGATGGCCGAGCCGTCGGGGGCGTATTTGGCGGCGTTTTCCAGCACGTTGGCCAAGGCGGTCTCGAACAGCGAGGCGTCAACCTCCATCGGGGCGGACCTGGCGCTCACCTCGTTCAGCACGCGGCGCCCGGCCAGGGCCACCGAGGCGCTGCGCAGGGCCTCGGCGGCGAGTACGGCCGGCTCGACCGGGGCGGTTTTCACCACCACGGCGCCGGCGTCGAGCCGGTTCATGTCCAGCAGGTTGGCCACCATCGCCGACAGCCGGGCAGTCTCGGTCTCCGCCAGGGTCAAGAGCTCCTTTCGGGTCTTGGCGTCGTGGGTGCGGCCGAACTTCTGCAGGCTCTGCAGGGTGAAGAGCACGGTGGAGAGCGGGGTCTTCAGGTCATGGCTGACCGCGGCCAGCAAGTCGGCTTTCAGCCTCTCGCTCGCCACCTCGACCCGGCTCTCCAGCACCTGGGATGCGTAGGCTTCGCGGTCGAGGGCCACGGCCAGGTAGCCGCTGACGATCTCCACCAGCCGCTCGGGTTCGGCGGGCCGGCCCGCCTCGTCCAGCGATATCTGGACGCCGATCACCGCCTGCTGGCGCTGCGGTGTCACCACCGGCCAGAAGTCGTAGCTCGCGCCCTCGATCGGGTAGGCCCCGCCGCGGGTCGGCATCCGCGCGGCCAGCACCCAGCCTGCCGCCTCGCGGTCCAGGGCCGACAGCCCGCCGCCGCCGGCCCGGCCGGCCACCTGCAGCCCAGCCTCGCCCTGCAGCAGCACCACCGCCGGGGCCTGGAACAGACGCGCCAGGGCCGCGGCGCTGGCTTCGGCCGCGCTGGCGCCGCCGGTGGCCGCCACGAGGCTGCGCGCCAGCGCCTGCAGGGCGGTCGCCTGGTCGGCGGCCTTCCAGGCTTCGACGGCGCGGCGGCGCGACTGGGCGGCCACGGCGCTGACGATGGCCGCGGTGATCAACAGCAGGATCAACGCCCAGCCATTGGCCGGATCGGCCACGTGCAGGCTGTAGCGGGGGGCCACCAGGAAGAAGTTGAACGCCATTACCGCCGCGACGGCGGCCGCCAGCGACGGGCCCCAGCCGAAGCTGACCGCGGCGATCACCACCGGCAGGACGAAAATCAGCGACAGGTTGGGGATGGTCTGGACCTGGTCCACGACGATCGCCGCCAGGGTCGCTGCAGCGACCAGCAAAAGCGACATCGAATAGGCCGCCGCGGGATGCAGCCGCTCGGTGTGCTGATCGGCCCCGAGATTGCGGGGCGGGGCGATTTCGGCGGACAGGCTCATGGCGCGCCTCCTTGGCGCATCGAACGGCGTCAAAAGGGCCTCTCGAAAGCCTGGGTGCAAGCATTTGCCGCACCCCAACCGTCACAACAGCATGGGATTTTTATGTGGTTCGGCGCGACAAGCCGGCCCCGTCCGCCGTGCAGGATCACGCCTTGAACACCTCCGCCGCCGCCGTCGAATCCGCCGAGGAGACGGCCGCACAGCCGGCGCCCAGCCTGCGCGGCTTCCTTGGCCTGGCCCTGGGCTCTGCGGGTGTGGTCTACGGCGACATCGGCACCAGCCCGCTCTACGCCTTCAAGGAATCCATCAAACACATG
>NZ_SSMZ01000011.1 GCF_004799395.1 Phenylobacterium sp. | reverse complement strand
CTACGCCGCGCGCCATGCCTCAGAGCCGCGCGCCCTGGTGCTGATGGCTCCAGGCTGGATCCGCACCGACCTGGGCGGGCCGGGCGCGCCGTTCACGATCGAGGAGGCCATTCCGAAAGTCGTGGACGTCTTGCTCGCGCAGCAGGGCAAGCCCGGTCTGCAGTTTCTCGACCGTGAGGGGCGCGGGGTTCCATGGTGAACGCTCGCCCGCGCTGCGTCAGCCCCCGCCCGAGCAGCAGGGCGTAGCGATGGCCATCGTCAGGGGCCGTGCGAAGACGGCCAACGGTTCAAAATACCTCCAGCAGCTCTGCAAACACTGGGGCCACAAGTTCGACGCCGAGTTCTCGGAGGCCGCAGGACAGGTCCGCTTTCCGTCCGCCGTCGCGACCCTGGAGGCGAGCGCGGATGCGCTGCTCGTCACGCTCGAGACCGAGGACGCCGAAGCGGTCGAGCGGCTCAAAGAGACCGTCGCCAGACATCTCGACCGCTTCGCGTTTCGGGAGGCGCCCCTGCCCTTCGAGTGGTCGGCAACCGAAGATCGCTGACAGCCCCATCGTCCAGGAGATCACCGTGCCGGCCCAACCTGCTCAATCCACAAGACGTGACTGGCGCAACGTGCTGCCGGCGGCGGCGCCCGGATGCTCACAGGGCACGCCCTATTCCTTCTGGGTGAAGGAAGGCGACCCGAAGAAGCTCGCCGTCATCCTGGCCGGTGGCGGGGCGTGCTGGACGGGCGAGACCTGCGCCCTGCACTGTCGCCCGCACTACCGGCCGTTCGCGGGCCTCGAGCTCGATCCCACCGGATTGGGTGGGGTCTTCGACACGGACAACCCCGAAAATCCGCTCGCCGACTACACCCTCGTCTACCTTCCCACCGCCAACGGGGACGTCTTTCTGGGCGACGCGACGCCGGTCTATGACACCCCGGCGATGAACGGCCACCCCGAAGGCCAGGTGACGATCCTGCACAAGGGTTTCGACAACGCTCTGTCGGCGCTGGACTGGATGTTCAAGACCTACCCGGAGCCCAATACCGTCGCCGTCATGGGCTGGAGCGCCGGCGCGCTGGCCTCGCCGCTCTACACGCACATCGTCGCCCACCACTATCCCGGCGCCCAGGTCACCCACTTCGCCGACGGCGGCGGCGCCTACCATCTGAGCGAAAAGCTCGCGCCCCTCTTCAAGTCGTGGGGAACGGAAAGCGTCCTGAAGCGCGTCGAAGGTTTCGAGGACGTGCCGATCGAGGGGTTGACCGCCGATGACCTCTACGTCCGCGCGGCTCAGCTAAATCCCGACATCGTGTTCCATCAGTACAACGAACGGCATGACGCCGTGCAGGCGATGTTCATGCAGCTGATGGGAGAAAAGCGCCCCGACGTTCCGGCGAAGCTGGACGAGGGGCACGCCTATATCCGTGCGCGCGTCCCCAACTTCCGGACCTACACCAGCTGGGGGCGTGATGAAGCGATCATCGGAGGATACTATGACGCCGTCCTCGCCGTGAATGCGCTGGACAACCGCGGACGCCCCCACGTGCTGGATCGCTTCTACACGCGTAAGACCAATGGCGTTCGGTTCCTCGATTGGTTTGCTGCGGCCATCACGGGCAAGCCCGTGGAGGACGTGGCCTGCGTGGACTCCGAAACCCCTGAACATCATTGGAAACGCCCAGCGTTCCCTTGATAGCAGGCGAATTCGCTAAGCCCGTAGATTTGGGACGCAGGCTGCAGGGCGCTCGCGCGACGTGCCCAGGCTGGGCGCTGTATCCATGGCGATGCTACACCCGGATTTCACGCTGCAGAAGGAACCCTCCGCCGCACCTGGGTGGTTTTCGCGGCGGCGCGTACTTGCGACACGGGCTGCTCGTTGACTATCCGGAACAGCTGATTTCTGAGCTACCGCGAAGCTGCGCCCTTGGCCGGAAAAATACCGTCTGCCTTTCCGACGGAACCGCGCCTTTGCCTGTCTCCGCCCCCCGTGAACCGATAGGTGGCGATAGGTCCCGACACGGCGCCGGCCAATTGACTATGCAGACCGAATGATCAATGAGAGTTCGTAACTTATTGATATTATTGCACTTATAAAGCAACGCTTACTCCCACTCGATCATTCCAAATGTTGTTAGGTTATTGAATTCACAACACTTTCTCGCGCGATTCGGGCACATTCCCGACCGGCAGCCCGACAATCCGAAGGTCTATTGTTTTTATTAGCAAAATTGACGCGAAATATTTTTCGACCTTTCGCCATCTATCGGGTTCAACCGACGGCTCATCGAGTGCCACGCTAAGTAGTGAAACCTAGGAGCCTGACTCCGTAGTCAAAATCGAGAAAATCCAAGGGTAGAAAATTGCCCCAACGGGATCGGATGGGGGTGAAGTCGCAAGTTCGATGCTGGGACGAGC
>NZ_SSMZ01000109.1 GCF_004799395.1 Phenylobacterium sp. | reverse complement strand
CGGGCCGCCGGCGCGACCACGGATGGCATGACCCAGTTTGGCCGCGCCCTGCACGATCTCAGCATCGAGATCATCTGCGCCAACTCTAGCCAAGCCAAGGGCCGTGTCGAGCGCGCCAACAAGACCCTGCAGGATCGCTTGGTGAAGGAGCTCCGGCTCGCCAGCGTCAGCTCGATCACCGACGGCAACATCTTCCTCCCCGGTTTTGTGGCCGACTACAACGCCCGCTTCGCCAAGCCCGCCGCCAACCCCAAGGATCTGCATAGGCCCATGACCGACCGCGACAACCTCGATGAGTCCTTCACCTGGCGCGTTGAGCGCACCCTCTCGCAAGCGCTGACCCTGCAGTACGACAAGGTGATGTTCATTCTGGAGCCGACCGAAGCCGCCCAGGCGGCGATCGGCAAGCGCGTCACCGTCTACGACTATCCCAACGGGCGCCTGGTGATCCGCCACGACGGCGTCGACCTCCCCTACCGCACCTTCGACAAGATCAGGAAGGTCAACCAGGCCGCCGTCACCGAGAACAAGCGGCTGGGATCGCTGCTCGACCTGATCCGGCAAAGCCAGGACATGCACGAGCCTGACAAGCGGAGCATCAGAGCGCCGAAGCGGCGAGATCAGAGCGGGCATATGTTCAGCGTCGAGTAGTGCTCGCTTGCGGAAGCCGGACCTCCGCACCAACCGGCAAGGATGACGTGCCGAATCTATATCCCCTCTGATCGGCTTCTCCTGGCGGAGGTAGACGACATTCGAGATGACCGGCTTGAATCAGATAGGCGAGCCGGGACGCGAGGATGTGATCGCCCACTTGAAAGTAGAGCCCATCTCCTTCCGCCAGCACCCCACCGATCAGCCAGGCCACGCGTTTCCATTGGTCATTGGCCTGGCCGATCAGGCTTTGATCAAACGCGGTGATCGGCGCTGAAACGAGCCCGTCCGGACCGATGAGCCTCAGGGGGGCATTTTCCATTTGCAGACCACGCCAGGTCTCCCCGTGGACGCGACGCTGGGCAGGATCGATAGGCTTGGCTTGGTCCCACAGAGCCTCCCTCGCAATCAGTTCAGGACCAAGCATGCCGAGACTGAGTGCCTTGTCGCGCCAACGTCTTCCGTCGGTCGCCTCGTGCTCGACCTCGACGTCAGCGAGATCGATAACCTCATAGGATTGATCGCCGATCCGATGCGCCCAAGCAAGGAACGCAGAATGTTCGTTCGAAGACCTGCTTGACGTCCAAACAACACGACGCCTCCCCGGCTCAGAAGCGCTCTTCCAAAACGCATTAACGCTTCGCGGCAGCCATGCCCAATCCTCCCGGAGACTTCCCAGCTGATCGACCATCCAACGAACGCGCGCGGCTGGCGCAGGAGGATTGATCGGACCACACGCCAGGCAATCGGAGAAACCGATGACCCTTTCCTTTCGACCAGCCAGCTTGAGGGCCTGCCTCAACAGCCCAGGCGCGCTGATGGACAGTACGACGTGCAGCGTTTCAGGCGTTTCGGACAACTCAACCCTCGGGCATTTCGATGCTCGTCTATACCGACGGTCGATGAAGCTAGAAAGGTGCCCTTCAGCTTGGACAGCGATTAGGTTCTCAAGGCGCGCGGAATCCTACGTGCCTCGCGCGCCTGACGGCGCACTCGGAAAACAAAGACCCAGCTGCCCCGCCCGTGCATCGGCCGGCGGCCGGGCTCTGCGCGATGTGAGGGCTACGCGCCCGCCCGCCGCCCTCCTGAGAGGCCAGCGCCTGACATCTCTATTTTGCTCAATCCGCGACATCTCTATCCGGCGTAGACAATGGATCACCTGAGCGGGCGGCGCGGCGTGGCTGGCGTCGCCCCCTCCACCCTCGAAGCGCCAAGAGCTTCAGCCGCCGTGGAGTTGGGATGAAAATCCTCCTGGCCCTTGTCGTCCTTGGTGCGCCGCTGACCGCAGTCGCCCAGCCGATTGCGCCGGACGCTACGGTCGCCGCGCCCGCGGCCGCGGTCGACGAATTCACAGTCACCCCGGTCGCCAAGTGCATTCAGCCCAAAGCCGATCCAACGGCGCCGTGGCCCAAGGTGGTCAGCACCTTTCCGGCAAATGGCGCGACGATCCGGCCTGGCGTCCTGGTCCTGCGTGTGACCTTCGACGTGCCGATGAGCTGCCGCGGATTCTTCACCGCCCGGCCGCCGTTCCAAGCCCCGTGCCCGGACGCGCGCCAGCATTGGGTGGTCAGCTTCGACCGGCGCACCATCCGCGCCATCTGCCACGTCGACGCTGACGGCCACTACGGCGTGCGCATGAGCGATCAACCCGACAGCCGATTCTACAGCCTGCGGGGCAAGCCGCTGGATATCTACGAGTTCAGCTTCAGCACCTCGGAGGGCGCCGAGATCCTCACGGCCAGCGAGTCCCTCAACGATGATCCGCTGGTGAACCCGCCGCCGCCGGAATTCGCGCCAATCCCGATCAAGGACCTGCACTTCGAGCGGCCAGCGCCGAAATAACGGCGAAACACAGAAGGGTCCCGATGGTGCGGGAAAGCGTGGCGATGGCGGCGATGTCGTTCACTCGGATCCTGTTTGTCAGTCTCGTTCTCGTAGGCCTCCCGGCAGGAGCGGCCTGGCCCGCCGCCGATCGGCCCGGGTTCGCCGCGGGCAAGCCGGAAGCCGGCACGGCCGCCTCCGTCGGCGCTGCGACCGGCGCTGCGGTTTCTGAGCTGCTGGTGCTTGCCCCTCCGAAGCCGCCCAGCGTCTCGGAACTCGAGGTGCTGGCGCCGCCGAAGCCCAAGACGGTCTCGGAAATGGACGTGACCGCCAAGGTCAAATGCGTGCCGCCGCAGCGCGAATGGCGCGGGCGAGCGCCCCGGATCCTCAGCACCTATCCCCGAGAGGGCGGCGTGGTGCGGCCGGGGCTGATGATCCTTCGCATCACCTTCGACCAGCCGATGAGCTGCGCCGGATATTTCGTTTTCGACCAAGGCACGCCGAACCCGTGCGGGGATTCCGGCGATCTGCAGCACATGCTGATGACCTTTGACCGGCGCACTGTCCGCACACCCTGCCTCATCCTGCCCAACACCCGCTACAGCCTCTGGATGAACCAACAGGTCCCCGACCCGCTTGGCAGTCTCACGCCGGCGCAATTTGTCAGCATGACCGGCTGGCGCCTCGAGCGTTATCGCCTGACCTTCACCACCTCGTCCCAGCCAATGGTGCAGACGGTGCGCGAGGCCCTCGGCGAGGATTCGGAGACGAAACTCGCGCCGGGCGTCTAGGGCGGCTGTTTTTTGTCCGGGCCCTGGCTAAACCGGGCCCCTGCCCCGTTGCTCCAGATACCGAGACGCCATGCGCCCTGCCGCCTTCGCCATCGTTCTCAGCCTGACGACGGCGCTGGCGGTCTCAGGGCGCGGCCAGCCAGCGGCCCCGACTCCGGGCGGGGAGCAGGGGCGCTACGCGACATTTTCGCTGCTGCACGAGATCGGGTCGGAGACCTATTCCGCAAGTCCCGCGGCCTCCGGCGGTTCGGTCACGACCATCGCGGCCACCCTCTCCGACCGCGGCTCGACCCGGGCTAGCACCTGGACCTTGAAGACCGGCGGCGGGTTTGCGCCGACGTTCCTCGAGGAGAAGCGCGCCGGCGCCGCGGCCGACGAGGTCTGGCGCACCCAGATCGCTGCGGACACCGTCACAGTCGAGGAGCCGGGCGGACGCCGGACCCTCGCCCAGCCGCCGCTCGCCTATGTGGGTTTTCCCGGCATGCCGGCGGCCCTGCAGATGGCGATGATGCGCTACTGGCTGGCGCACGGAGAACCGGCCGCCCTGCCCCTGTTGCGCGCCAGCGACCAGGCGCCCCCGCTTGAGATCCGCCGGGTGGGCGCCGAGAGCGTCACCCTGCCGACCGGACCAGCGAAGCTCACCCGCTACACGGTGGCCAACCTGCTGTTCGGCCGCGAGGTGCTCTGGATGGACGCCCAGGGCCGCCTCGCCGCGGTTATGACCTTCGCCGGTGGCTTGCCGCAGGAGCAGGTGCTTGAGGCCTATCGGCCAGCCTTTGATCATCTGGTGGTAAGCGGCGTGCGCCAGGAGATGGCGGACCTGGACGAACTCGATCGTCAGGTGCGGCCGGAGGCGACCGGCGCCTTCGCCATCGTCGGTGCGAGGTTGATCGATGGCACGGGCGCTCCGGCGGTTCCGGACTCGGTCGTGATTGTGCGCGACGGTCGGATCGTGGCGGCGGGCGCACGGGCGACGACACCCCTGCCGTCTGGGATCAAGGTGATCCACGCCGAGGGCCAGTCGCTGCTGCCCGGCCTGTGGGAGATGCACTCGCACTATTCCGGCGTGGAGTTCGGGCCCGCCCTTTTGGCGGCGGGGGTCACGACGGCGCGCGACTGTGGCGGCGAGTTCGGCTTCCTGACCGCCGTGCGCGCGAAGATCGAGCGGGAGCACGCCCTGGGTCCTCGGCTGTTGCTGGCCGGCCTGATCGACGCCGGCGGTCCCCTCGGCTTCGGCGCCGTCGACGCCGAGACGCCGGCGCAGGGTGTCGCGGCCGTCGACCGCTACGCCGACGCCGGCTTCAACCAGATCAAGGTCTACACCCAGCTGAAGCCCGACGTGCTGACCGCGATCAGCGCCGAGGCGCACCGGCGAGGAATAACCGTCACCGGTCACGTGCCCGCGGCCGTGGACGCCTTTGGCGGCATCGCCGACGGCATGGACCAGATCAACCACCTGCAGTTCGTCACCCGCGCCATGCTGCCCGAGGGAAGCAACGGTCCGGTCGACCTTTCATCGGATCGCGCCAAGCATTTGATCACCTTGATGAAAGAGCGCCAGATCGTGGTCGACCCGACGGAGGGCTGGGGTGAGATGGCGGGGCATCCCAAGAGCGTCAGCGCCGCGTCGTTCGAACCCGGCCTGCGCGCTGCGCCCTTCGTGCTCGCGTCGAAGTTCGAAGCGCTCGGCGGGCCGGTCGACGAGGGCCGATTCCGCGAGCGGATGGCGGCCAACGGGCGGGTCATCAAGGCGCTCTACGACGCCGGCGTGCCGATCGTCGCCGGCAGCGACACCGGCCTGATCGGCTACGGCGTCGACCGCGAGCTGGAGCTCTATGTCCAGGCCGGCTTGCCGCCCATCGCCGCGATCCAGACCGCGACCCTGGGCGCCGCTCGGGCTATGAAGCTCGACCACGAATCCGGGTCCGTCGAGGTCGGCAAGCGCGCCGACCTGATGCTGGTGAATGGCGATCCGCTGGCCAATATCAGCGACCTGCGGCGGGTGACCAAGGTGGTGCGCGCGGGCGAGCTCTACGACAGCCTGGCGCTCGGCCGCAGCGTCGGCTTCCGCCGCACGAACTAAGCGACAGGCGTGGCCTTGTGCCCGGGCGTGGCAGACTTACCTTAGGTAAGAGGGCGAGATGCGAGAGGTGACCATGCGAACCCTGATCCTTGCCACAGCCGCCGTCCTGGCTAGCGCCACGGCCGCACTGGCGACGCCCGCCTCAGTGAGCGTCAGCATCGGACCCAAGCTCCAGACCAAGGCCGAGGAGACGCTTGGCGTGCGCGAGGTGGACGACCTGGCCAAGACCCTGCAGACCACGGTGGAGAAGAAGCTGGCCAAGACCAGCGCCTATGACGGCGCGCGGATCGAGCTGGTCCTGACCGACGCCACGCCGAACCATCCGACCTTCAAGCAGCTCAGCGACAAACCCGGCCTGTCGATGCGCAGCTTCGGCATCGGCGGCGCGGCCATCGAGGGCCGTGCGGTGAGCCCCGATGGCAAGGTGATCCCCCTCCATTACAGCTATACTGAGCCGGACATCCGTTGGTCGCAACGCGGCGGCATCTGGACCGACGCAGAGGACACCTTCGACCAGTTCGCCTACGAGCTCAGCCGCGGCAAGGCGCCGTCAGAGCACTGAGGCCGTCCGTTTTCGTCGCTTGAGGGGAGCCGGAGGTTCAGGCTCCCTAGCCGTGCTGTAAGCGGGGAGCGTCATTGTGCTGGATCTCGTGCTGGTCGCCGTGCTGGTCGGCCTCGTACCCACCTACCAGCTCTGGCGCAGCCTGAAGCGGCGCGGCGCGCCGAAGGCCCTCAAGCTGAGAAGTTACCTGCGCACCATCACGATGGCGCTTCTGCTGATCGTACCGGTTCTGGCGGTGTGGATCTATCGGGGCCGGCCCTGGGCCGCGCTGGGTCTTGGCCTGCCGTTGGCCGGAAAGATCGGGCTGGGCGTCGCAGTCATCGGCCTTGCCGCCATGGCGCCGGGGATGCGAGGGCCGATGAAGGCCGCCGATAGCCGCGTACAGGCCATCCTCGATCTGCTGCCGGCGACGCGGACCGAACTCGCGGGGTTCGTGATCAGGAACTTGCTGATCGGCTTTTCCTGGGAGGTGCTCTATCGCGGCTATCTGCTGTGGGCGCTCTCGCTGTCGCTCGGAACGCCCCTGGCCGTGCTGGTGGCTGCGGCGGCCTACGGCGTCGCCCACGGCTACAAGGACGCCAAGCAATTCACCGGCAGCCTGGCCTCGGCGCTGGCCTTCACCCTGGCCTATGTGGGCACTCATAGCCTGTGGTGGTTGATGGTGATCCACGCGGGCCTGCCGTCCCTGATGCTGCTGGCGAAGCCACAGGCTGGACCGGTCGCGTCGGCTCAGCCGAAGCCGGCCTGAAAGACGCTGCACCCGGCTTGCGCGCCGCGGCGGCGCAGGGTCTCATTCGTCCATGACGCGCCCTGCCCCACCCGACACCATGCCGCCCATCGACCGGTTGCTGGCGATCATGGCGCGGCTGCGCGATCCAGCCGACGGCTGTCCGTGGGACCAGGAACAGACCTTCGCCACCGTCGCGCCCTATACGGTGGAAGAGGCCTATGAGGTCGCCGACGCCATCGAGCGCAACAATCTTTCAGACCTTAAGGAAGAACTCGGCGACCTGCTGCTGCAGGTGGTGTTCCACGCCCGCATGGCCGAGGAGCAAGGCGCCTTCGCCTTCGACGACGTGGCCGAGGCCATCAACGACAAGATGGTCCGCCGCCATCCGCATGTTTTCGCAGAGGAAACCTACGCCTCCCTCGCCCACCAGAAGCAAGGCTGGGAGGCGTTGAAGGCGGCCGAACGCGAGCGCAAAGGCCAGGGGCGCGTCAGCAGCCTCCTTGACGACGTGCCCGTCGGCCTGCCTGCCCTCACCCGCGCGGTGAAGCTCTCCAAGCGCGCCGCGGGTGTCGGTTTCGTCTGGCCGGACATCAGCCATGTGGTCGACAAGCTGGACGAGGAGCTCGCCGAGCTGAAAGCCGAGATCGCTGACGGCGACCTGGAGAAGGCCCGCCAGGAAATGGGCGATGTGCTGTTCGTGGTCGCCAACCTGGCCCGCACCCTGGACGTCGATCCGGAAGACGCCCTGCGTTTCACCAACGCCAAGTTCGTGCGCCGTTTCCAATACGTCGAGAAGGTGCTGGCGGAACGCGGCAAGACCCCGGACCAGTCGGACCTCGCGGAAATGGATGCTCTCTGGGACGAGGCGAAGGCCGCCGAGCGCGCCAAGGCGGCCCAGTGACCACGCCGGCCGAACGCTTCGGCGCCTCGGCGAGGGCGCTGTCGGGCGAGCCCGGGGTAGCCCTGTCGGAGAGCCGCGGCTTTACCCGCGACTCGCTGATGGTCAGGGGCAAGCTGTTCGCCGCCGTGCGAGGCGAGGTGCTGATGCTGAAACTGCCCGCCGAGCGCGTCGCGGCCCTTATCGCCACCGGCGATGGCGCGCCCTTCGACGCCAACAAGGGCAAGCCCATGAAGGAGTGGGTGCTGGCCGCGATGAGCGCCGACTGGGAGGCGCTCGCGCGCGAGGCGGCCGCCTTCGTCGCGGGCGCTAGTGCGCGCGGACCTCGGCGCCCGGGAACTGTTGCTCAAACTGGCCGAGCGCCTGGGGTGAGAGGCTGACCGCCAGGCGCACGGAGCCGTCCTTGCCCTCGTGGCGCTCCAGGACCCTGCCGTGGCGATAGAGCCAGGCGATCGCAGCGCCCTCGCCGACAGGCGTGTAGACGTCCACCGGCGGGGCCTCGTCGACCAGCGAGGCGACGGTGTCCAGCAGGGCGTCGCAGCCTTCGCCGGTCACCGCCGACAATGGGATCGCCGGCGGATGGGCCCGCCGCGCGTCGCCGATCACGATCGCGCGGTCGTCGGCCGGAAGCAGGTCGAGCTTGTTCCATACCTCGAGGATGGAGCGGTCTTCCATGTCGACGCCCAGACGACTCAGCACCTCGCGGACGTCGCCGGCCTGGGCGTTGCTCTCGGCGCTGGCGATATCGCGCACGTGCAGCACGACATCGGCCTCCTTGACCTCCTCCAGGGTGGCGCGGAAGGCCTCGACCAGTTCATGCGGCAGGTCGGAGATGAAGCCCACGGTGTCGGACATGATCGCCGGCCGGCCATCGGGCAGCTTCAACATCCGCAACGTCGGGTCCAGGGTGGCGAACAGCATGTCCTCCGCCATCACCTCGGCTCGCGTCAGGCGGTTGAACAGCGTCGACTTGCCGGCGTTGGTATAGCCGACCAGCGCCACCGTCGGGTACGGATGCCGCTTGCGGGCCGAACGCTGCAGGGTGCGCGTACGGCGCACCTCGTCCAGCTCGGCCTTCAGCTTGCGGATCTTCTCGGCGATCAGCCGCCGGTCGGTCTCGATCTGGGTTTCGCCCGGCCCGCCCATGACGCCAAAGCCGCCGCGCTGGCGCTCCAGGTGGGTCCAGGTGCGCACCAGGCGAGAACGCTCGTAGGACAACCTGGCCAGTTCCACCTGCAGCCGACCTTCGCGGGTCCGCGCGCGGCGGGCGAAGATCTCCAGGATCAGGCCGGTGCGGTCGATGACCTTGCAGTTCCAGGCCTTCTCCAGGTTACGCTGTTGCACGGGCGTGAGCGCGTCATCGACGATCGCGACATCGGCCTCCGCCAGCTCGATCATCCCGCCGATCTCCGCCACCTTGCCCTTGCCGAACAGGGTGGCGGGCGTGATCTGGCGCAGGTTGGCGATGAGCGTTTCGCGGACCTCGAGGTCGAGGGCCAGAGCCAGGCCGACGGCCTCCTCCAGGCGCGCCTGCGCGCTCCGCGAGACGCCTTTGCCGTCGCGGTCGGGGTGGATGACGATGGCGCCCTGCACGGGCGCCTCGCGGTCAACGGATTTGGAGGACTTCAATCGCTCTCGTCTTCGCCGGGCTCATACAGCTGGACGGGCTGAGCCGGCATGATGGTGGAGATGGCGTGCTTGTAGACCAGCTGCGATTGGCCATCGCGGCGGAGCAACACGCAGAAATTGTCGAACCAGCTCACGACGCCCTGCAGCTTCACGCCATTGACCAGGAAGATGGTGAGAGGGGTTTTCGACTTGCGGACGCTGTTCAGGAACGTGTCCTGAAGGTTCTGTTTCTTTTCGCTCACGGCTTTTCGCCCTTTTATTTTGATCGGGCGACCAAGGCGCCGCCCACACACGGAAGTTAGCTAGACCCGGATTTGCGACAGGCGCAATCGCGCGGACGCGGCTCAGACGGCCGCAGCCTTCGCCTGCTCGATATAGAGACGCCGGAGCCTCATCGCCAGCGGTCCGACCTTGCCATCGCCTACCGGTTTGCCGTCCACGGCGACGACGGGCAGCACCAGGGAGCCTGCGCCGGTGATGAAAGCCTCCTTCGCGGCCACCGCGTCGGCGGGGGTGAAGGGCCGCTCGTCGACCTCCAATCCCTCGTTGCGGATCAGGTCCAGGAGGGTGTGGCGGGTCACGCCGCGCAGGATATTGGCGTTGGTGTCGCGGGTCCGCAGGCGCCCATCGCCGTCCACGATCCAGGCGTTTGACGAAGCGCCCTCGGTGACGAAGCCGAGTTCGTCGACGAACCAGGCTTCCACAGCGCCGACCGCCCTTGCCTTCTGCTTGGCGAGTGCGTTGGGCAGAAGGCCCACCGTTTTGATGTCGCAGCGGCCCCAGCGGTTCTCCGGCGTGGTGACGACGGCGATTCCCTTGGCGGCCCGGGCGTCGGAGGCGGCGCGGTCCACACGGCTGACGGTGACGACCATGGCCGGCCGCACTTCAGGGTTGGGGAAGGCGTGGTCGCGCGGCGCCACGCCCCGGCTTACCTGCAGATAGACCGATCCTTCGGAGACGCGGTTGCGGCGCACCGCCTCCTTCAGCACCATGGTCAGCGCCGCGCGGCTCATGGGCATGGCGATGGAAAGCTCGCCCAGCGATCGTTCCAGGCGGGCGAAATGGCCCTCCGGATCGGCCAGCTTGCCGCCGAACAACGCCCAGACCTCATAGACGGCGTCCGCCAGCTGGTAGCCGCGGTCCTCGATGTGCACGACGGCCTCGCCGTGCGGAACGTAGCGGCCATTGACGTAGGCGATCCGGCCCATCAGCCGACCTCCTCCTCCAGCGCCCGCGCGCCGGAGAGACCGAGGGACTTGAGCTTCCGATGCAAGGCCGAGCGCTCCATACCGATGAAGGCCGCCGTGCGCGAGATGTTGCCGGAGAAGCGCAACATCTGGGCGTTGAGGTATTCCCGCTCGAACACCTCGCGCGCCTCGCGCAGCGGCAGCGCGATCATCCGCTCGGCGCCCAGGCTGACCGCCTGGTCGGTCACCATGGCCTCGGCCGGCAGCATGTTGGCGGTGATCGGGTCCGACGGCGCGCCGGACGCCAGGATCAGCATCCGCTCCACGTTGTTGCGCAGCTGGCGCAGGTTTCCTGGCCAAGCGCGGACCTGCAGCGTGGCCAAGGCATCGTCGGCCAGCCTGCGGCGCGGCATGCCGGTGGCGTCGCTGATCCTGTCGATGAAGTACTCGACCAGTTCAGGAATGTCCTCGCGCCGCTCCGACAGTCCCGGCACGTTGACCGGCACCACGTTGAGGCGATGGAAAAGATCCTCGCGGAAGCGCCCGGCGGCGATCTCCTCGCGCAGATCGCGGGACGTCGAGGAGACCACGCGCACATCCACATGCACGTCCTGGTCGCCGCCCACGCGCCGGAAGCTCTGGTCCACCAGCACCCGCAGGATGCGCCCTTGCGTCTCGCGGGGCATGTCGGCCACCTCGTCGAGGTAGAGGGTGCCTGAGTGGGCGCGCTCGAAGACACCGATCTTGGCCGGTCGGCCGTCGTCGCCCTCCTGGCCGAACAGCTCCACGTCCATTCGTTCCGGGGTCATGCCGGCGGCGCTGATCGGCACGAACTCGTTGCGCGTGCGGGCCGAGGCGCCGTGGATCAGCCGCGCCACCGTTTCCTTGCCGGAGCCCGGCGGACCGGAGATCAGCACGCGGCTGTTGGCGGTCGCGAGTTTGGAGATCATCTGGCGCAACTGCTGGGCGGCCATGGACTTGCCGGTCATGCCCTCCGGCGTGATCGCCTGGGTGCGCAGGCGGCGGTTTTCGCGGCGCAGGCCCGCGGCCTCCAGCGCGCGCTCGACCACCAGCAGCAGCCGGTCGGACTTGAAGGGCTTCTCCAGGAACTCATAGGCGCCGCGCTTGATGGCGCTCACGGCGGTTTCGATATTGCCGTGGCCGGAGATCATGATCACCGGCAGGTCGCCGTCGAGGTCTTTGACCAGGTCGAGCAGCTCCAGCCCGTCCATCCCGCCGCCCGCCATCCAGATGTCGAGGATCAACAGCGCGGGCTTGCGCGCACGCACCGCGGCCAGGGCCGACTCGGAGTCGTTGGCCGTGCGCACCGCATAGCCCTCGTCGGAGAGGATTCCCGCCACGAGGTCGCGGATGTCGGCCTCGTCGTCGACCACCAGAACGTCAGACGCCATTCTCTAGTCCTTCACGCCGTCACAGTTGCGGATTTCGATGCGGGCCGCGCCCGCGCCGAGGGCGGAAAACGCAAGGTGGCCAGCGCGCCTGAGCCCTCGCGGGCGTCGGTAAGCTCCAGCTCGCCGCCATGGTCTTCCAGGATTCGTTTGACGATGGCGAGGCCGAGTCCCGTGCCTTTCTCGCGCGTCGTCACATAGGGTTCGGTGAGCCGGTCGCGGTCCTTGGCGGGCAAGCCCACGCCATTGTCCTCGATCTCGAAAGCCACGCCGTTGTCGTCGCAGACCAGGCGCGCATGTATCCGCCCTTTGGGCTTGTCGGTGCGCCGCGCTGTCACCGCCTCGGCGGCGTTCTTCAGGATGTTGGTCAGCGCCTGGGTCAGCATCCGCTCGTCGGCCAGCAGGCGGACCTCGGGCACCGGCTCGACCAATTCGACGTCGATGTCGGGGCTCGCCACCCGCTGGGCGAAGACCGCCGCGCGGATCAGCTCCGAGGCGTCCTGCTCCGCGAACTTCGGGGCCGGCATGCGCGCGAAGGTCGAGAACTCGTCGACCATCTGCCGGATGGCGTCGACCTGACGCACGATAGTGTCGTTGCAGCGGTCGAAGGTCTCGAGCTCCGAAGGCGCAATGTCCTTGCGGTACTTCTTGCGAAGCCGCTCGGCCGACAGCTGGATCGGGGTCAGAGGGTTCTTGATCTCGTGGGCGATGCGGCGGGCCACGTCGCGCCAGGCGGCGTTGCGCTGGGCGTTCATCAGCCGGGTGATGTCGTCGAAGGTCAGCACCAGGCCGCCCTCGATGCGGCTGACCCGCACGCGCAGGCGCCGCGTCTCGCGGCCGCGCGCCAGGTCGACCTCCTCTTCGGCCTCGCCGCGGCCGGCCTGGGCGACGATGGCGGCGATCTCGGGAGCGACATCGGAGAGCTTGCGGCCGCTGCTGGGAGTATCGCCCTGACCCAGCAACAGCTCGGCTTGGCGGTTGGCGGCGGAGATCCGACCCTTGGCGTCCAGGCTGATCACGCCTGCGCTCACCTCGGCCAGCACGGTCTCGATGAACTGCCTGCGGCGCTCAGCCTCCTCGTGGGCCGTTCGGATGGCTTCCTGCTGTGCCTGAAGATCATGCGTCATGCTATTGAAAGCACGAGATAAGACTGCGATTTCCTCAGGGTCGCTTTCGGCATCGACCCGGGCGCTGAGATCCCCGCCAGCAACCTTGCCCGCCGCCTGCACCAGCCGCGCCACCGGCCCCGAAATCGCATTGGCCGCGCTCAACCCCAGCCAGATCGCGCCCACCAGCACCAGCAGGGCCGTCTCGGCGTAGCTGAGCGCGAAGATCGTCTGGATACGCTCCCGGTTCCGGGCGGCGTCGCGATAGGCGGCCACGCTGGCGTCGGCCTCCACCAGATGGCGCACGATCCCCTTCTCCACCGGGCGCACGATGTAGAGGTAGGCGTCGGGGTAGGCGCGCAGCTTGTAGACCGCCGTCATCACGTCGCCGCAGTTGACGTTGCACACCCAGATATCGCCCTGGTCGGCGGCCCTGAAGCTGGAGGCGGGCGGCAAGGTCAGCGGTGGCGCATCCGACGCCTCGGCCCGGGCCAGAACGCGTCCATCGCGGTCGATCAGGTAGCCCGCCGAAAAGCCGTGGAAGTTGGCCAGGTTACCCAGGAAGTGGCTGAAGGTGATGGGGCTGGCCTCGAACGCCGGTTCGGCGTGGTTCAGGTCCTGGCCCATAGGGATGACGTGGTCGTTGATGTATTGCTTCTGCTCATCCACGTAGGAGCGCGCCATGGTGGCGGAGTTCTCGACGACCGTGTTGACCCGCTTGCTGAACCAGCTGTCGACACCGCGGGTGACCAGCACGCCATAAAACAGGAAGACCACCAGCGCCGGGGCGACGGCGGCGGTGGCGAACCACAAGACGAATTTCACCTGCAGCCGCGCGCCGGCGTCGCGTTCGCGGGCGTCGAACAGGGCTGCGAACCTCAGGAAGAGGACGATCGTCAGCGCCAGGATCAGAATCAGGTTGAGGCCGAGCACGGTCAGGATCAGCTGACTGGCCGGCCCGAGGGGGCCCGTCGATGGCGGCGAGGCGGCGAGCAGAATAGCCAGGCCGGTCAGGGCCGCGGCGATCCCGTAGCTGATGCCCAGCACCAGGCGGGACTGCATCGCCTGCCAAACGCGTCCTGCGCCGGCCCGGGCGAACCACTGTCGAATATCGAACGCCATTGAGGGCGGAGCCTAAGCGACTGTGCCCTAAACTCAACAGCCTTGTTGCATGGAAGCGTCAGGAAGCCGCGGGGGGCCTCAGCGCCGGCCGCGCTGCATTTCCACGCCGAGGTCGGAGATCTTCTTGCGCAGCGTGTTGCGGTTGAGGCCGAGGATCTCGGCTGCGCGAACCTGATTGCCGCGGGTGGCCGAGAGCGTCAGCTGGATCAGCGGCCGTTCCACCTCCTCAAGCACCCGGTCGTAGAGGCCGGCCGGCGGCAGGCCGTCGGGCTGGTCGGCGAAATAGCTGGAGAGCTTGCGCTCGACGAGTTGAGCCAGGGTGGCCGGCCCGTCCTCGCCCTGCACGACGGGTTGCTGGTCGGCCAGCTCGCGCTCGATGATTCGCGCGGTGATCAGGTCCTCGCCGTAGAGCGCGCAGATCCGGCGGACCAGGTTTTCGAGTTCGCGGACGTTGCCAGGCCAGGGGTGCTGCTTCAGCCGGTCGAGGGCCGCGGCGTCGATGGTCTTGGACGGCAAGCCCTCGCGGTTGGCGCGCAGCAGGAAGGCCCGCGCCAGGTCCGGGATATCGTCCGGCCGGTCGCGCAACGGCGGCAGGCGCAGCGGCGCCACGTTCAGGCGGAAGAACAGGTCCTCGCGGAACAGGCCCTGCTGGATCAGGTGGCGCAAATCG
>NZ_SSMZ01000108.1 GCF_004799395.1 Phenylobacterium sp. | reverse complement strand
GCGCGAGTCCTGTCAGATAGGGCGAGGCCGCGAACACCGGCGCCAGCGCCGGCCAGGCCTGCCCCAGCCGGTCGGACCACAGGGCCTGGGCGATGACCCCGCGGAGCCGCTCGGCCGCCTTGGCGTCGACCACGGGTCCGCACGGTTTGAGCTGATCGGCGAGCGCCATGGACGAGGATTAGACGGTTCCACGCGCGCTAAGCGAGTCCCGACTACCTCCCCCATTGCGGCGGCAATGGCGGGAGGGGGACGTAGGGCGCGCGAGCCTCACCAGCTTTGCGCCGATTCCGGCGACCCTGGCCTGTCGCCGGAATGCAGACCTCCAGATAGATCAGCCTTGAGGGACCTTCGCGTCGGCCGCCAAGTATATCGAGCAATAGAGGGGGCCCTCGCGAGAGGCTCCGCTACAGCCCAGCTACAGCATCGCCCGGGATACGACCGAAATCATGAATAAAAGCAGATTGCTACGAATGGACAATGTCGGCATCGCGGTGGAATCCCTCGACGACGCGCGGCCCCGAAGGACTTCTCATCGGACTGGCAGAACCACTCGGTCCTAGACGGTAGCGGTCGACCGGACTCGCCGAACGTCAGCAGCGGGTGGAACGTCGTCCTTGGCTCAGCGCCACGAACCAGACGTTCGGCAAGCTGCGGCGACCGACTCCGCCTTGACGTGGCCCGACTCGACCCCAATACCGAGCCCATGCAGTCCACCGCCGCGCACGCTCTGGCCGACGCCACCTTTCCTGATTTGCCGAACCACTACCGCGGCAAGGTCAGGGACAACTACGACCTGCCCGACGGGCGTCGGATCATCATCGCTTCAGATCGGCTAAGCGCCTTTGATCGCATCCTGGCGGTCATTCCCCACAAGGGTCAGGTCCTGACCCAGACGGCGCGTTATTGGTTCGATCAGACGGCCGACATCTGTCCGAACCACGTTTTGGAGTACCCCGACCCCAATGTGGTCATTGGGCGGCGCCTGACCATCCTGCCGGTTGAGATCGTCGTTCGAGATTACCTCGCTGGGACGACCGGCACCTCGATCCTGACCCTGTACAAGCAAGGCCAGCGCAGCATGTACGGGCACACCCTGCCCGATGGCCTGCGCGACAATCAGCGCCTGCCGCAGCCGATCATCACACCCTCCAGCAAGGCCTTCGACGGCGGCCACGACGAGCCGCTGACGCCGGACGAGATTCTGGCCCAGGGACTGCTGACGGCGGAGCAGTGGGAGGCGGTGTCCACCTACGCGCTGGCGCTTTTCGCCCGCGGCCAGCGAATTGCCGCCGAGCGAGGTCTGATCCTGGTCGACACCAAATACGAGTTCGGAACCGACGCCGACGGCCAGATTCTCCTGGCCGATGAAATCCACACGCCCGACTCCAGCCGCTACTGGATTGGCCAGACCTATGCCGCAAGGTTCGCAGCTGGCGAGCGCCCCGATTCCTTCGACAAGGACTTCGTGCGCAGCTGGGTGGCGGCGCGGTGCGATCCCTACGCCGACGCGATCCCCGAGATACCGGCCGGAATGATCGAGGAGACCTCGAAGGTCTACATCCAGGCGTTCGAGGCCATCACCGGACAGACCTTTGAGCCCCCCGCCGCGGACGAACCGGTGCTGGACCGCATCCGCCGCAACCTGGCGCCATACCGCCGTTAGGCTGACTGGACGCCGATCCCTCAAAAATTCCGGGTGCGTTCAAGGTCTCGGGGGGTGACCGGCAGGACGTCCGAGATGGGTCGATAGCGGGCTCGCCCTTAGTGGACAACGCCCCCAGGCGCACCCACGGGAATGGCGCTGATCGAAGGGCAGCTCACGGTCATGACGGAGCTCACCGGCACCTCAAGCACGTTGGGATTTTCCCCCTTCAGCCGCAACGCCAGCGCCCACTGATGCGCCCGCATGATGTTCAGGTCGACCTGCCCGCTCTGAAAGCGCGCCTGCGCCAGGAGGGTGGCGAACTGGTCAACCTCCTGCGGCGTCAGGTGGTCCAGCCCGTCGATCGCGTCCAGCTTGGACCAGACCTCTTCCTCAACATCCTGAGCGCGGCCGTATTGCTCCGTCGTGTAGTACATGTTGCCGAGGCTTTGCTGCTCCTGGGGGGAGAACAGGCTTGCGCGTCCGGCCTGGGCGTTGGCTTCCCACCGAAGGCTCGTCAGCTTGGCGTGGTAGACCCGTTGGAGCTGTCGCGGGACGGGATAGGGCCGCCCATGCCGGGCTTTGGCGAGCACATCGCCGAGCTCCGCCATCTGCTGGCGCGTGCAGGGCTGGGTTTTCTCCCGCCGCTCCAGCCACCAAAGGTTCTCCCGCACCTCGGCTCGAACCGACTCGCGGGCTTCATTGGCGATCCTGTGCTCGTGGACGGTCTCGGCCGCCTGTTCGGCGCTGAGCGCGGTAAGGACACCGATCACGATGATCAGGTACTCCTTCAGGAATTCGCGCCAACCGCGCCACGGCTTGGGTTTGTGGATGTCCATGCCGCCCCCCGACGGACCAACTGCCCTGGAGCTTGGGTATCACGGATCGAGAGAAGGTCCGCCTTGGGTCGAAAGCGGTCGTCGCGAGGTCGTCCGCAAAGCGGAACTTGGGAAGGGCTGGTTCGGGTGAAGGCGGTCAATCGCCCGCCGCTTCTCAACCGATGACCCGGGGCTCCCGGATATAGCCAAAGCCGCCGACGCCGGACCAGGCCTGTCCGTCGGGATAACGCACCTCGACGCCGCACAGGTCGCGCTCATCCGCCAGCCACATATTGACGCCCATGAGCGTGTTTCCGAACTTCGACACGGCGCCGTCGGTCAGGACAAAATGGGTCGTCGAGCCGCACTCGGCGCAGAAATGGACTTCTGCATTCGGGTCTTCCTTATCCGCCCGGCTATATCCTTTCGTTGGGCCGGCAACGCTCACTTCCGATGGAAGAAAATATCCCCAGCGGGCACCCGCTTTACTGCACAACGTGCAGTTACATTCATTGATGTACTCTGGCCGCCTTTCCACCGTGACATGGACTTGGCCGCAAAGGCAGGAAAGCGTCATCGGATGACCACCAGGCCAAGAGGCGAGCCTGAAGGTTAGCGGTTGACGCGCAACGCATCAATCCAGCCCTCGGTCGGCGTCATCGCCAGGTCCCTGGCCCCTCAAGCCCGCGGCAGGATCAGCGCCACCCTCAGCCCCGGGCCCATCTCGCCGACCTTGCCGGGGCCTTCGGCGAGCTCCAGCCGCCCGCCGTGCGCCTCGGCCACCGCCGCCACCAGCGACAGGCCCAGACCCGCGCCGGGTTCGTTGCGGCTGTTCTCCAGGCGCACGAAGCGCTCCACCACCCGCTCGCGGTCGCCGTCGGGGACGCCCGGGCCGGTGTCGGTGACCGAGAACTCGATCTCGCCGGAGGAGCGGCGGCGCACCCGCAGCATGATCGCGCCGCCGGACGGAGTGTACTTCACGGCGTTGTCGAGGATGTTGGCCAGCGCCTGGGCCAGGAACTCGCGGTTGCCGCGGGCCTGCAGGTCGTTCTGCAGCTCGGCGGCGAAGTCGATGCCCTTGTCCTCGCACAGGGGCTCGTAGAGTTCGGAGATGTTGGCGGCCAGTTCCGAGGGGTCGAACAGCACCGGGTCCGGCGCGGCGCCCGCCGCCTGCAGGCGGGCGATCGACAGCACCGCGCCGAAGGTCTTCAGGACGCCGTCGGTGTCCTCCAGGGCCTGGGCGAGCGCCTGGGTCGGATCGCCCTTGCCGGCCTCGACGTCCAGATAGGCCACCTCCAGCCGCGCCCTGAGCCGGGTGAGCGGGGAGCGCAGGTCGTGGGCGATGGCGTCGCCGGCGTGGCGGTGGCCGGCCATGGAGCGCTCCAGCCGGTCGAGCATCTCGTTGATGCCGGCGGCCAGTTCGTCGAACTCGTCGCGGGTGCCGCGCAGCTGGGCGCGGGCCCCAAGATCGCCGTTGCGCACCGCATCCACCACCTCGGTCAGGCCGGTCATCGAGCGGGTCACGTTGCGGCTGACCAGGATACCCAAGAGCAGGCCCAGGACCACCACGAGCGCGCCGGCGCCCTGGCTGGCGCGGGTGATCTTGTCCACATAGGCCTGGTCCTCGCCCACGTCGGCGCCGACGAACAGGACCTGGCCGCCGCTCAGGCGCTGCTGCAGGCCGCGGGCCGGGTGCTTCATGGTGTGGCCCTGGGCGTCCAGGTCGGTCACCGCGAAGCTGGCCCAGGTGGGCGCGCCGGTGAACTTCTCCACCGGGCTTTCCTCGATAGAGCCGGAGATCTTCTTCTGATCCGGCTTCATCAGGAGGTAGAGGAACGGCCGCTCGCTGGCGGCGCGCTCGATCAGCGACTGGTTGACCGCGTCGACGCCGGCCCGGTCATAGGCCGCCACGAGGCTGTGCATCTCGCGGGTGATCTCCTGGTCGGTGCGCCGCGTCGCCTCGCCCGCCGTCGCCACATAGATGTAGGCCAGGAAGGCGAGCGCCGAGCTGGCGAACAGCCCCAGGATGATCACCGTCAGGCGGAACGGCGCCGTGCGGAATATGCGCGGCAGGCGCATGGCTCCGCCGTCCGATCTCAGGCGTCGAGGCGGTAGCCCGCCCCGCGGACCGTCTGCAGCATGGGACGGTCGAAGCCCTTGTCGATCTTCGAGCGCAGGCGCGAGATGTGCACGTCGATGACGTTGGTCTGCGGGTCGAAATGGTACTCCCAGACCTTCTCCAGCAGCATGGTGCGGGTCACCGACTGGCCGGCGTGGCGCATCATGAATTCCAGGAGCTGGAACTCGCGGGGCTGCAGGTCGATCTCCTTGCCCTGGCGATGCACCGTGCGGCCGATCAGGTCCATCTCCAGCTCGCCGACCCTGAGCAGGGTGTGGACCGAGCCGGTCTCGCGCCGCCGCGCCAGGGCCTCGACCCGGGCGATCAGCTCGGCGAACGCGTAGGGCTTGACGAGATAGTCGTCGCCGCCGGCCTTCAGGCCCTCGACCCGGTCGCCGACCTCGCCGAGCGCCGACAGGAACAGCACCGGCGTCTGGTCGCCCTCGCGGCGGATGGTCTCGATCAGCTGGACGCCGTTCATCTTCGGCATCATCCGGTCGACGATCATCACGTCGAACTCGCCGTCGCGGGCGGCGGTCAGACCCTCCTCGCCATCGGCCGCCCGGGTGCAGGCGTTGCCTGCCTCGGTCAGGCCCCGCTCCATGGCGTCAGCCGCTTCAAGGTCGTCTTCGACGATCAGGATCCGCATTGCTTGGTCCGCCCCCTAGACCCTGTTCTAGCCGGCGATCTTGATCGGCAGGAAGGTCGTGCGGCCTTGCCGGAAGATGCCCAGGAGGACGCCTGTGCGGTTGGCCTTCTTCGCCGCGTCGACCGCGGCAGACACGTCCGCGGCGCTGGTCACCGGGTGGCCGTTGGCCTGGACGATGATGTCGCCGCGATGCAGGCCCTTCTGACCGGCGTCGGAGTTCTGGTCGATGCCCTCGACCACCACACCCTTGACCTCCGGCGGCGCATTGAGCCGCCGGCGCGTGACGTCGTCCAGCGGCGCCAGCGCCATGCCCAACACCGTCGGATGCGGTGTCGGCGGGGCCAGCGGGCTCTTGTCGCCGCCGCCGGGCGTGTTGTCGTTCAGGGCCAGGTCTTTTTCCGACGGGCGGACGCCCGACTTGATCTCGATGGGGCGATGCTTGCCCTCGCGGATCACGTCCAGCTTGATCGAGTCGCCGGGCTGGGCCTTGGCGACTTCGCGGGTCAGCTCCGTCGAGGTCTTGATGGAGACGCCGTTCACCGAGACCACGATATCCCCGGGCATGAGGCCGGCCTTGGCCGACGGGCCGTTCGGCACGGTGTCGGAGACGATGGCGCCCTTCTGCGCGCCGAGCCCCTGGGCCTCGGCCATGTCGGGCGTGAAGTTCTGGATCGTCGCGCCGATATAGCCGCGCTGGATCTTGCCGCCGGTGATCAACTTCTTGGTGATCGCGTCGGCCACGTCGGAGGGGATGGCGAAGCCGATGCCCACCGAGCCGCCCGAGGGCGTGAAGATCGAGGAGTTCACGCCGATGACGCGGCCGTAGATGTCGAAGGTCGGACCGCCGGAGTTGCCGCGGTTGATGGGGGCGTCGATCTGGATGTAGTCGACGAAGTTGTCGCCGATATCGCGGCCATAGGCGCTGACGATCCCGGCCGTGGCGGTGCCGCCCAGGCCGAAGGGGTTGCCCACCGCCAGCACCCAGTCGCCGACCCGCGGCTTGCCGGAATTCTCGAAGCTCACGAACGGGAAGTTGGTGCGCCCGCCCTTGACCTTGATCACCGCCAGATCGGAGGGCTCGTCGCGGCCGATGACGACCGCGTCGAGCTCGGTCTCGTCCTTGAGCACCACCTTGATGGTCTCGGCGTTCTCGACGACGTGGTTGTTGGTGACGATATAGCCGTCCGCCGAGATGAAGAAGCCGGAGCCGGCCGACTGCTGCGTCGGCAGCTTGGGCTGGCCCTTGGGGCCGGCCCGGCCGGTTTCCGGCGGCGCGCCTTCCTCATCGTCGCCGCCGCCGCCCTGGCCGCCGCGCGGCTGCAGGTCGAAGGGAAGGCCCTCGAAGCCCGGGATGTGGCGCAGCGCGCTCGCATCCACGCGGCTGGTCACATTGATCGACACCACGGCCGGGGAAACGCGGTCGAAGATGTCGGCGAACGACATCGGCGCGCCGGGCGGGGGAGCGAAGATCGGCGCCGTCGAGGCCTTGATCAGATGGGCCTGACCGTCGGCATGCGCATCGGGCAATCGCATGCCGGCGCCTGCGACCGCGGCGGCCATGACGCCCGCGCCGGCGACCGCGCCCAGGAGATAGCCCGTCTTCTTGGAGGTCATATGACTTCTGTTTCCCTCTGGCGCAGATCGGTGGGACCGCCGCACCCGTAAACCTAGGTTCGATGCATCGAAGCGCAACTGCGCTCAAGTTACCTTTAAGACAGCCTGCGAGAGCCAATCCGTCCGTTGTAGGGCGCAATCATGTCAGGCTGGATCGGTTTCTGACAGCCGTCTCACACGTTCGGCCTCCGCAGGTGAGAGTTCGGCGTCGCCGGATCGGTTCCTCAGGCGCGTGAAAAGCAGGCCTGCCCCCAGAATGACCACAAGGAACGGCCCGCCCCAGAGGGCCAGGTTCATCCAGGAAAACGCCGGGGTCAGCAGCACGAACTCGCCGTAGCGGTCGGTGAGGAAGCGTTTGACCTCGACATCGCTGTGCCCGGCCTTGACCTGCTCGCGCACGACCTTGCGCAGGTCGGCGGCGAGTTCGGCCTCCGAATCGTCGATCGATTCGTTCTGGCAGACGAGGCAACGCACGTCCTGCATGATCGCCCGGGCGCGGGCTTCCTGGGCGGGATCGGGCAGGCGGTCGGCGGGGTCGGCCGCGGCGGCCAGGCAGAGCACGCCGGCGAACATCGCCGCCAGGGCCTGCAGGCGCCTCACGCCGGCTGTTCCTTCGCCGCCGCGGGCGCCGGCGTCGCCGCCGCGCGCCGCCGGGCCACGCCAAGGCGCATCCGCCGGTCGGAAAGCGAGGTGAGTCCGCCCAAGGCCATGATCACAGGGCCCAGGAAGATCAAGCTCGCCCAGGGGTTCCAGTAGGCGCGGATCAGCCAGACCGGCGTGCCGTCCAAGGCCTTCCGCCGCTCGCCCAGCACCATGTAGAGGTGCGAGGCGCCGCGGTAGCAGAGCGCGATCCCGGAAATCGTCTGGCCGCCGGCCGGATAGAAGCGCCGATCGGGCTCGCCGGTGCAGACCTCTCGGCCAGCCTTGGTCACCCGGATCATCGCCCGCTCGGAATCGTAGTTCGGCCCCTCGACCGGGCGCACGGTCTCCAGCGTCAGGTGATAGGCGCCGACGTCCAGCGCGCCGCCCAGCGGCAGGGCTTCAGCCGCCTCGCCCTTCCAGCCCAGTTCGGCGCAGGCGCCCAGCACGAACACCCCGAGACCCAGGTGCGCCAGCGTCATGCCCCAGGCGCCGCGCGGCAGGCCCGTGAGCCGGCGCCAGCTGTCCGCCGCCGAGACGCGGAAGGCCCGGGTGCGCTCGACGAGCTCGGTGACGACGCCAGCGACCAGCCAAACGCCGATGGCGATCCCCAGGGCGCCGAACGCCTTCCGCGGGCTCACCAGGGCGTAGGCCAGGAGACCGCAGCCGAGCGCGATCAGCGCCGCCGCCCACAGTCGCTGGCCAACACCGTGAAGATCGCCGCGCTTCCAGGCCAGCAGCGGGCCGGCCGGCAGGATGATCGCCAGGGCCGCCATCAGCGGCGCGAAGGTCCAGTTGAAATAGCCGGGGCCGATGGAGATCGGCGTGCCCATGGCCTCGCGGACCAGCGGGAACAGCGTCCCGAACATCACCGTCGTCGTCGCCGCGGCCAGCAGGATGTTGTTCATCACCAGCGCGCTCTCGCGGCTGATCGGGGCGAACAGGCCGCCCTGCGCCAGCTTGGGCGCGCGCCAGGCGAAGAGGGCGAAGGCGGAGCCGGCGGTCACGCCGAGGATGATCAGCAGAAGTACGCCACGCTTGGGATCGACGGCGAAGGCATGGACGGATGTCAGCACGCCCGAGCGCACCAGGAACGCGCCCAGCATGGAGAAGGTGAAGGCCCCGATGGCCAGGAACAGGCTCCAGCCGGCCAGCGCCCCGCGCTTTTCGGTGACGACGGCCGAGTGCAGCAGGGCGGTGGCCATCAGCCACGGCATGAAGGAGGCGTTCTCCACCGGGTCCCAGAACCACCAGCCGCCCCAACCCAGCTCGTAGTAGGCCCAGAAGGCGCCGAGCGTGATGCCGACGGTCAGGAAGCTCCAGGCGGCCAGAGCCCAGGGCCGGACCCATCGCGCCCAGGCCGCGTCCACGCGCCCTTCGATCAGGGCTGCGACCGCCAGCGAGAAGACCACCGACATGCCGACGTAGCCCGAGTAGAGGAACGGCGGATGGATCGCCAGCGCCGGGTCCTGAAGCAGCGGGTTGAGTGAACGGCCCTCCACCGGCGGCATCGCGATCCGCGTCAGCGGGTTCGACGCAAACACCGTGTAGGCCAGGAACACCGTCCCCAGCGCGCCCTGCGTCGCCACCATCAGCGCCTTCAGGCCCCGGGGAAGGCCGCGCCCCAGCGTCGCCGCCGCCGCGCCGTAGCCGGTGAGGATCAGGCACCAGAGCAGGATCGATCCCTCGTGGCTGCCCCAGGTCCCGGCCACCTTGTAGAGCAGCGGCTTTTCGGTGTGCGAATTGGCCGCCACGTTCGCCACCGAGAAGTCCGAGGTGACGAAGGCGTGGATCAGGCAGGCGAAGGCGATGGCCACGCCGGCGAAGGACGCCACCGCCGCGCCCTCGCCCGCCGCCGCCAGGACGGCCGAGCGGCGCACGCGCGCCGCTGCCGACAACGCCATCTGAACGACGGCGAAGGTGAGCGCCAGGACGAGCGCGAAGGATCCGAACTCTGCAATCATTGGGGCGCGATCATGTGGCGGGCTGGGCCTTCGCGTAATCGGGCGTCGAGCCGTCGCCGCGCCATTCGCCCTGCGCCTTCAGGGCCTTTTCCAGGTCCGGCGGCATGTACTTCTCGTCGTGCTTGGCCAGCACCTGCTTGGCCTCGAAGACGCCGTCCTCGCGGAAGGCGCCCACGGCGACCACGCCCTGCCCCTCGCGGAACAGATCCGGCAGGTCGCCCTGGAAGCTGACCTTGTCCCTGGCCGTGCGGTCGGCGACCACGAAGTCCACGCGCCCGTCCGGATGCTTGGCGACGCTGCCCATCTGCACCATGCCGCCGAGCTGCACGGATCGTCCCGGCGGCGGGTGGGCAGCGGCGGCCTGGCTCGGCGTATAGAAGAACGAGATCGAGCCCCGCAGGCCCCACAGCGTCAGGCCCAGCGCCAGCGCCAGCACCGGGGCGATAGCCGCCACCAGGGTCAGGCGGCGCCGCGCCTTTGGGGATTTGGGCAACCAGCTCATTTCATCGGCTCCGTCGCGGCCGCGGCGGCGAGCGCGGCCAGCTCGTCCGGCTTGCCGGCGTAGCGGGCGCGGGCCGATTTCAGCGCCGCGTCGCGCTTCTCGGTGTCGCCCAAGACGGCGTAGGCCTTGACCAGCTGCACCCAGCCGGCCGGGTCGTCGGGGCTCTGCTGCAGCCGCGCGGCGAGGCCCGCCACCATGCCGCGCACCGCGGTCATCTGATCGCCGGAGAGGCCTTGCGGCGCGGCCGGCGGCGGGGGCGGAAGCGGATGGCCCTCAGCCTGGGCGATGGCGCCCTGGAGATCGCCCCGCCGCGGATCGCTGGCCGGCA
>NZ_SSMZ01000107.1 GCF_004799395.1 Phenylobacterium sp. | reverse complement strand
CGGCGGCGGGTAAGAGAGCAAGGCGTAGCATAGGGCCAATCCTACACGGGTAAATTCCGCGGCGCGAGCCGTCAGCCGTCAGCTGGCCGGCGGGCATCCGGGCTGGTCCATCAAGGGTCGGAAATTGCGGTTGTCGCCAGAGGTCTCGATCCGTCCGGGAACCAGCCTTAGGGTCTGGACGCCCCAGCGTCCGTAGGCCGCCTCCCCGGTCCGCTCGCAGCGGCCGGCGAACAGGGTCTGGGCGCAGGCGGCCAGCGGCATGTCCGGCGTGAGCTTGCGCCACTGGCCGGCGGCGTAGCGCCAGCAGGCGTCGGCGGGTCCCGCGGCGGGCTGCGCCGTCGCCGCAGCGGGCGCGGGCTCGGCCGGCTCGTCCTCGGCCACCTTGCCCTCTCCCGGCGGCAGCGGGGTGATCGCGGTCCCCGCCTGGTCGGCCGCGGCCAGCGCGCCGCTCTGGTCGATGCCCACGTCGAGGGCGTCGGTGGCCACGCCATTGCGTTTGGCGCAGTCGGCCAGCGTCAGCTCGCCCACCAGCTGGCCGGCCACAAAGCAGCGCAGGGGTTTTGTGGAATCGAGCTTTGAGGTCGTCGTCCCGCTGGAGTCGATCACCAGCCCGGCCCGGGACGCCGGCGGCGGCGGTGTCGCCTCGCCGCGGTGCTGCGCGACCAGCGCCCAGGCCACCGCCAGCCCAGCGGCCAGGGCCACGGCGCCGCCAACTAGAACCAACGCGATCGTGCGGGTGTTCGGGGCGTCCATGGCTTTCGCTAGACCGCGGGGTCGCCTGTTTCAAGCGGCGCGGGCGGTCAGGCCAGGGTGCTGGTGCTGCTGGTCGAACTCGATCCGCCGGTGAGACGGGCCAGGCCGGCGTTGAGGTTGGCGATTTCCGCCGTCAGGTAGGCGGGCACCGTGCCTGGGGTCTTCGAGGTCGCCGCAGCCGTCTGGCCCGGCGTCTTGGGCGTCGCGGCGGTCACCATGGCCTGGTAGGCGGAGCGCACGACGCCCATGGCTGCGGCGATGCCGGCTCTGGCCTGGTTGATCTGGGCGGTGGTGCCCAGGGTGAGGGTGCCCGAGAGCCCCAGGCCGTAGATCGTGCTGCCGCCGTCCGCCGGGCTGGTCACGCCATTGGCGGTGAGCGTCTGGTTCAGCATGCCTTCCGGCAAACCCAGCAGGGGGAGAGCGTTCTGGCCGTTGGGCCCCGGACCCAGGATTACGCTGGCGGAGGCGTAGGACGGAGTGACGGTCAGGGTCTGCTGGCCGGTGGCGGTCTTGGTTATCGTCGCTGTGGCCTGGTTGCCGCTGGCGCGTTGGATTTCTTGGGCCAGGGTCGTCAGGGTGTCGGTGGCGCCGATGGTGATCGTGACCGGCGGCCCGGAGCCGCCGGCGACCGTGAACTGATCTCCCGCCCTGAGCGAACTGATCGAGGTGAGCTCCTGGGAGGACGCCGCGCTGAGCGGGGTGGTGGGCAGGCCCAGCCGGTCCAGGACGCTCGCGCCGGTGGTGTTGACGGCGATCGCAGTCGGAGCGGCCATGCCGTCCTTGCCGGTGAACTGATTGGACGACACGACCTGGCCGGTGGAGATGTTGAGCTGGGCGATGAACCCGTCGAGCGTCCCCTGCATGGGCTGGCCATTCAGGGACTCCGACGTCTGACCGCCGATCCACACCTGGCCGTTGGATACGGCCAGCGAGGTCGCCTTGTCGTTGCCCGGACCGCCGTAGTAGGCGATGGCGTCGGACGCATTGGGCGTGAGGTCGGTGGAGACCTGCGCGGCGAAGGCGTCCGTACCGCCGGACGCTGCGGCCGTCACCGTGCCGGCCGAAAGCGCGGGGTTGGAGGTGGTGCCGGCGACCACGACCTGATTGCCGTTGAGCGCCAGGCCGGCGATCGTCCCGCCCTGCAGGCTGCCGAGGTCGCGAGTGTTGGTGAGCACCGGTGTCCCGGACGAAATGTCGAAGTTCCGCAAGACCGCGTCGCCATTCTCCACGCTGGCGGTGATCACGGAATTGCCGGTGACCACCATGCCCTTGACCGAGTCCTGGCCGGTCGTCCCAAAGGTCTGGGTGAAGGTCGCGTGCGGCGTACCCGTGGCGGAGGTCTGGAACGCCTCGATATAGCCGTCCTGACCGCCGATGGTCGGGCCGCCGCCAGGCATGGCGCCCTGGGCCTGGCCGGCGACATAGACCGTGCTGCCATCGGCGCTGAAACTGACCTGGCTGGCGGAATCGTTGCCGGTGGATCCGCGACGCTCGGTCCACAGTTCGTTGCCGCTGGAATCGTAGAGCGTGGTGAAGCTGTCAGAATTGCTGGCGTTCGCGCCCGTGGCGCCGGAGTTCAGAGCGCCGTTCACCGCGCCGCTCAGCCCGCCGGTGACCGATCCCACGACTGCGACCTGCCCAGTTGACGAGACCGCCAGCCCCAGGCCGGTCGCCGTGGAGGCCGCGCCAAGGGTGCGCGTGTAGACGAGGTGTCCGGCGGAGTCGTACTTCATCAGGGCGACGTCCTGCGTGCCCTGGATCGACTGGCCCTCAACCGTGCCGGTCACATTGGCGAGCATGTAGACCGAGCCGTCGGGCCCGACCTGCTCGGCCTGGACCCCACTGACCGAGGACGGGAGATTGTTGGCGAGGATCCGGCCTTGCGTGTAGTTCGCCGCGCCGGGGGTCTGCAGCGGATCGGGGACGTTGGTGGTGTCGGTCTGGAATTTCAACAGCTGGGCGACAGTGTCGGAATCGTTCGTGGCGGGATTGTTGTCCGGATTGGGATTTCCGGCCGTCTGGGCCACATAGACCGCGCCCGCCGTCGCGGGCGCGCTGAACGACACCGACTCGCTGGTGCCGATATTCACCTGCAGGCCATATTGATTCTGCGTCGCCGGCAGGGTGAGCGTGGTCCCTCCGGCGGTGATGGTCTGGGCCGTGCCGGGCATGCTGTTGATCGCGACCCGAGTTTCGACGCCGGCGGTCTTAAGCTGCTGGTTTATGTAGTTGACGACGTTGGCGAGGCTTCGGGTCTGCGATCCCATGTTGGACAGGTCAATTGGGATGTTCGTCGTCTGCTTGTTCAGCGTGACGCCGATATTGAACTGCACGGCGCCGTCCAGCGCCGGGACATCGCCGGTGTTTGTCGTCGCCAGAGGCGGGGTCTGGTAGGTCGTCGGCGCCCCGGGTGTCTTCAGGGTTGCGGTTGCGGTGGTGGTGTCGCCGCCGTAGGCCAGGCGCAGGCTGTTGAACGAGGTGTTCGTGACATAGGACGACACCTGCGACAGGCCGCTGGCGAAAGCGCTGGAGAGCTGGGCCTGCTGCTGCGGCGAAACGCTGGTGGAACTGGCCTGAGCCGCCAAGTCGCTGAGCGACGACAGCCCCTGGTAGAGATTGAAAAGATTGTTGTAATCGGCCGATTGGGCCGGCGATATCCCCTGGCCTACGCCGACTGAGGACGAGCTCTGGGAGATGACCGGCAGGCCGGCCAGGGCGTTCTGGACATTGGTGTTGGACTGGAGGGTGGTCTCGCTGGTGTTCCAGGGCGGCGTCGGCGCCACCGGGGCCGTCGGCGTGGCGGCGGCCGAACTCGAGCTCGAGCTGCCCGTGGCCAGGCTCGACAGGTCGATGTTGATGATGCCGTTGCTGCTGGTCGTGTTGAACAGACTGAGCAGGTAACTCTGGTTGGCGCCGATTTGCATGCTGGGCCTTTGACGGACCGGACTCCCCGCGCCCACCATGCGGCGACAAGCCCTGCCTCTTTGTTAAGATGCCTCGGGAAAGCCGAGAAAAGGCGTCCCATCTCGCCCCGTCGCGGCGCTCGCGAAAAAGGCCCGGACGCCTGAGCGATCCGGGCCTTCCACAGTCAACGCCCCAACCGAACCGTTTACTTGAACAGCGACAGGATGATCTGCGGCGCCTGGTTGGCGATCGACAGGGCCTGGGTGCCGAGCTGCTGCTGCACCTGAAGGGCCTGCAGGCGCGCGCTTTCCTTGGCAAGGTCGGCGTCCACCAGATTGCCGACACCGGCCGTCAGCTGGTCGGAAAGTTGTCCAACGAAGGTGTTGTGATTGCTGATCGCCTTGCTCTGCGAGCCAAGATTGCCAAGCGCTTCGTTGGTATTGCTGATCGAGGAGGTGAGCTGGGCCAGGACGGTGGTCGCGAAGGTCACCGTGGTCAGGGAAGCCGTCGACGGCACGGTGATGATCGAGCCTCCCAGCGACATGTCCTGGCTGGAGAGCGTGATGAAGCCGTTGGCGTTGGCGTTGGCGATGAATTTGATCTGGCTGACGCTGCCGTCGAGCATGTTCGCGCCGTCGAAGTTCGCGTTCGAGACGATCTGCGTGATCTGACCCAGCTCGGATTTGAAGGCCGAGTCGATAGCCGTGCGCGAAGCGGTGTCGATGGAGGGGTCCATCGCGGCGACGACATTGGCCTTCATCTGCACCAGCAGGTCCGAAATGCTCGCCCCCGCGGTCGCGGCGACGTCGGCGATGGAGGTCGCTCGGTTCAGACTGGACTGGACCGCGCTCAGCGACCCGATGTCGGCTCGCTGGCCCTGGGCGATGGCCCAGACCGCGGCGTTATCCTTGGCGCTGTTAATTGCCAGTCCGGTGCTGATGCGGTTCTGAACCTCATCGAGCTGCGAGCTCGTGTTGTTCAGGTTCTGCAGTGCGACCAGAGCGGCGTCGTTGGTATGTACGCTCAACGTCATCGACGTATCTCCTCGTGCCCGCCCTGCCCGCCTTCATGCGAGTCGCGGGGCCGTTCACGGGAGAAGCTATGGAGTCGTGGTGAGCAGATGGTTAACGCCGACGCCGATTGCCGCCTCCGGCTGTACCGGGGCGGTTAAGGATTGTACGGATGCTCCCCGTCCAGTGGGAGCCCGTCAGGCGTCAGGCCTTGGCGCGCACCACATCTCCGGCCTCGTAATCGAGTTGTTCGCGCAGCTGCAGGACTTGTTCTCGCGGCAGCTGCTGGATGACTTGTCCTGTCACTCGATTGACCGTTTTGTAGATGTAGGAGTTGGTCGCCTTGTCCTCTTCTATGACCAGTCGCATGTCACCCGGATCCTGGCCTGGCGGCTCGCGCTGAGCGGACGTCCCCGAGTCGGGGCGCTGCTGCGGCGCGGGCTTTTGGCCGAAGGTGGGATCTGGGGTGGCTGCGAAGCTCGCAACCTTGTTGTCCATCTCTCCTGTCGTTGACGCTTGACGCGCCTACGCTCCAATGAGGGAAAAAGCGGGCGGCGGAGGGACGAACCCTCCGCCGCCGCCAGGCGGCCTACTTGAAGAGGCCGAGAAGGATCGAGGACGACTGGTTGGCGATCGAAAGCGCCTGAATGCCCAGTTGCTGCTTGGTCTGCAGCGCCTGGAGATTGGCACTTTCCTTCGCCAGGTCGGCGTCCACCAGGTTGCCAACACCGGCATCGATGGTGTTTTGCAGGTCCTGGATGAACGTCAGGTGCGACGCCAGGGCCTTGTCACCCGTGCCGAGCTTGCCGAGGGCGCTCGAAACGGACGCGATGGCCGTGTTGAGGTCCAGGATCATGCTCGCCGCGCCGGTCGCGGTGTTGATCGTCGCCGTGGAGCTGACCGCCGAACCCAGAACCGTGCCGCCAAGCGACAGGTCTTGAGCCTGGACGGTGATGAACGAGCTGGCGTCCGCGTTGGCCAAGGCCTGGACCGTCGCGCCGCCCGACTCGAGCATGTTGGCGCCGTTGAACACGGCGTTCGACGTGACCTTGCCGATCTGATCGCGCAGCGACGTGAATTCGTCGTTGAGGGCCGCCCGGCTGGTGGTGTCCAGCGTGGTGTCCGCCGACGACAAAGCCAGCGCCTTCATCTGCGTGAGCAGGTCAGACACGGAGTTACCGGCCGACAGCGCCACGTCGACGGTCGATTGACCGCGTTGCAGCGAGGAGATGACCGAATTCAGCGAGGAAGAAGTGGCGCGTTGGTTCTGAGCGATAGCCCAGACCGCGGCGTTGTCCTTCGCCGAAGAAATCGCCAGGCCGGTGCTGACCTCGTTCTGGGTCTGTTGCAGTTGGCTGGAGGTGTTGTTCAGATTTTGCAGGGCGACCATCGCGCCCATGTTGGTGTTGACGGAGAACGTCATAGGATAGTCCTTTTCTCAGGTCGTCGGCCGTCGTTTTGACAGCCGTGAGCGTTTTGCTCGGTATCCCTGGCAGCAAGCATCGGGCCATTTCAGCCCACCCCGAACGGACGACTAATGCTTTGATTTTATGGCGTTATAGGTCTGTTAGGCACGTTTTCAGCCGGCAAGTTTTGCCGAGCCTGACGGGGGTGCGGCAATTTTTGCCGACCGACCCCGGCAGAAGGCGCCCAGTCCCAAAATGAAAAGCGCCCGCGGCTGGCCGCGGGCGCTTGAAGTCGGCCGTCCGCACCCCCTTTTCGGGGGAGCTCGGTCAGGCCGCGGTGCGGGGCGCCGGGACCTGGGCGGGGGCAAGCCCCTGCATGATCATGCGGTTGACCTCTATCAGGGGCTCAACCTGCTCCTGGCGGCGGATGACGGCGCTGGTGTGCCGGCCGACCCAGATCGCCAGCGAGATGATCGAGGCGCGCAGATGCGGCGGCAAAGCGTTGCCGGGGTCGGCGCAATCCTCTCTGAGCGCGGACCAGACCTGACGGTTCCAGTCCAGAGCATCGACGCGCGAGCCCAGATCCCGGGGGTCGGCCTTTGCAGCCTCCATCAGCGCCAGGGTCACCTGAGCGAACAGACGGTATTCGGTCTCGCGCGGGTTTTCAGCCCGCTTGGCCGCCTGTTGGTACGCCTGAAGGGACATGCCCCAATCTCTCCTCTTCGTATTCCATAAGTTTCCGGCACCGCATCAACGCCTTGTAGTATTCGCGTTCCATGCAGTTCCGGGAAATCTCGACGCATTCCGTAAGGACAACCGGATTTCCGATCACCTTCATGAATTCAGTGAGGCGCCGGACAAATTCATCGTAGTAGCGATCCGCCCCTGCCTCATCGAGATACATCATCATGACAGGGAAGTAGATGTGACGCGCGGGCGTGTTCACATCCTCTTGCTGCATGATATCCTTCTCGCGAAGGACGGAAGCTTTGTTCTGCAGCACGAGGACGCCACGGCGGTCCCCGTTTTGCACGACAGCGCCGTTGAGGACGAACTTCTCCCCCGGCTTGAGCGACAATTTTAGCGGCAAACCCGCCTCCCGATACCTGCGCGTACGAACCGACAATGCGATTCGAATGAGCCATTGTCGCCTTCTGCTTGACCCTGCGCACGAGAGAGTTAAGCGGCCTCGGGTTAACGTCCGATTGCTCGCGCTCGATAACCATGCCCCGGGGATCAGTTTGCGGGATTCAGCGCCCCTCTTAAGCTCCCGTTAGCCATGTTCGCCGAGGAGTCATCCCGATCCGCCGGAGACCCTTCGTTCATGCCGCGTCAGCGCCCGTCCAGCGCCAGCTCCGCCCACGCGCTGCAGACTGCGGCGCCTAATCCGGCGCGGCTCACCGCCGACGCCCTTGGCCAATCGGGATCGAAGGATGCGCTGGCCAAGCTGAACAGCGCCATGTCGGAACTGCGGACGCTGACGGCTGCGCCAATGCTGCGCCGCGCCGTGGACGCCATCCGGGTCGAGGACCCCAAGTCGGCCTGCGAGTGGGCGATCAAGGCCCTCGAAAAGGACGAACGCAGCGGCTACGGCTGGTACATCCTGGCCATCGCCCTCGAACGCGGAGGCGATTTCCCCAATTCCATCAGGGCCTATGAATCCGCCCTGAAGCTGCTGCCCGACCAGACGGAGGTCGCCAACGACCTCGGCCGGCTGGCTTTCCGCATGGGCATGACGACGCAATCCGAGGCGCTGTTCCGCCTTTTCCTGCAGAGCCATCCCGATCACCCTGAAGGCGCCAACAACCTGGCCTGCGCCGTCCGATCGCAGGGCCGGCATAACGAGGCGATCGACGTCCTGCGGCCCGCCATCCTCAAGACGCCCGAGATGCCCATGCTCTGGAACACCATGGGCACGGTGGTCTCAGACCAGGGCGACTTCGCCAACGGCCTGGTGTTCTTCGAGGAGGCTCTGCGGCTCGACCCTGACTTCTGCAAGGCGCTCTACAACCGCGGCAACGCCAAGCTGCAGCTGGGCGACCCGGAGGGTGCGCTCGCCGACTGCGAGGCGGCGATGAGCGGCGTTCTATCCGAGGACGAACGACAGATGATGCGGCTCTCGCGATCCTCCATCCTGCTGAACCTCGGCCGGCTGGGCGAAGGCTGGGACGACTACGAGGCGCGCCTGCATCCGCAGTTCAGCGAACGCACCGGCTTCGCCGTGGGCCTGCCCCGCTGGGCGCCGGGCGCCGAGCTGGCCGGCAAGACCCTGCTGGTGGTGGGCGAGCAGGGACTGGGCGACGAGATCCTGTTCGGCAACGTCTTGCCCGACGTCCTCGAACGCCTTGGACCCGAGGGCCGCCTGATATTGTCGGTGGAGGCCCGGCTGGTCCCCATGTTCAAGCGCGCCTTCTCCCAGGCGCAGGTCAGCGCGCACGCCACCTATCTGGCCGACGGCCGCTTCACCCGGGTCGTCCCGGAAGTGCAGGCGGGGGCCACGGCCGACCTCTGGACGCCGATCGGCTCACTGACGCGGGAGTTCCGCCGAACGGTGGACGCCTATCCCACCCGTGAAAGCTACCTGGCCGCCGATCCCAAGCGGATCGCCCATTGGCGCAAGGCGCTCAAGACCGCGCCCGCCGGCCTGAAGGTCGGCCTCCTTTGGAAGAGCGCCGTCAACAAGGACGCGCGCCACCGCTACTTCTCGCCGTTCGAGACCTGGGCGCCGGTTCTCGCGCAAAAGGGCGTGACCTTCGTCAACCTGCAGTACGGCGACTGCGCCGAGGAGATCGAGACGGCGCGCCGCGACTACGGCGTCGAGATCTGGTCGCCGCCCGGCATCGACCTGAGGCTGGACCTGGACGATGTGGCCGCGCTCTGCTGCGCCGTGGACCTGGTGGTCGGCTTCTCCAACGCCA
This sequence comes from Phenylobacterium sp., assembly GCF_004799395.1. Lineage (GTDB taxonomy): Bacteria > Pseudomonadota > Alphaproteobacteria > Caulobacterales > Caulobacteraceae > Phenylobacterium. The sequence goes on along the minus strand of NZ_SSMZ01000107.1, from coordinate 10,840 downwards.
CCCTCAACATCGCCGGGGCGTGCGGCGCGCCGACCTTCCTGATCTCGACGCCCGGCGCCTGGCCGCGGCTGGGCCAGGAGACCTCCTACCCGTGGTATCCCAGGACCCGGGTCTTCCTGCCGCCGGGCCATGGCCAGTGGCCGGACGTGATGGCCGACGTGGCCCAGGCGCTCGGCGAGTTCGTCGCGGAACGCTGAGGCCGCCTCGGGGTTGATCCTGCGACCGCGCCGTTCGCGCGCCACTTGCCAGGAGCCCGACCCATGCCAGACCTGCCCGACGCCTTTGGCGACGCCGATCCGCAGGACGGCGCCGAGACCCTCGACGAAGACAACCTCGACGTCGCCGCCGAGAGGGGCGAGCGGCGCACGTTCGAGGAACTTCCGGACCTCCTCGACGTGACCCAGGCCGACGGCGATCGGGACGACGACGAGGCCATGGCGTTGGACTCCGATGAGTTCGACGAGGACGCCTTCGACGACGCCGACACGGAGGAAGACCATGAGCTCGACCTCCACGCCGCCACTGAAGAGCGCGAGGACGACCTCGACGGCCAGGGCCCGGAGGACGGCTACGACGAAGACCGCCTGGCCGCTCGCGACGTAGAGGGCCTGGATCAGGTGGGCGACGCCGACGCCGTCGAAGGCGGCGAGGACGACATCACCGACTTCCAGGCGACGAATCTCTCCGACGCCGACCTGCAGTCCATGGGCTATTCGGAGACCGCCCGCGGCGGCGGCGTTCGCGCCAAGCCCGATCGCTAAGCCGGCAGATCGAAGCCACGGGCGGTGAGGCGGCCACGGCTGGCCCCGCGCTGCCGCGCCCAGTCCGATTTCAGCAAGCCCAGGCCGACCACGTCGGCCGGCGCCCCGTCCTTGCGCACATGCTGGCGGAACAACGCCTCCCGCTGGAAGCCGAAGCCTTCGTGCAGCTTCCAGACGGCCTCGTTGTCGACCAGCACCTCGCACCAGAGCTTGTTCAGCCCGAGCTCTGCGAACACGTGCTCGATCACCCAGTATTCGACGAAGGCGCCAATCCCCTGCCCCCGCGTCGAGGGCTCGGCGAGGTAGTAAGCCCAGGACGTCCGCCCATGCTCAGGCGCCAGGTCGTAGAGATTGGCCAGACCCACCGGTATCCCGTCCGTCTCGATGACCCAGTAGCGCCGCCGCGCGTCGCTCAGCGCGCCGGCGAACCAGCGCGCGTGCTCGTCCGGCGCGATCGCGTGGTCGCTGTACATCCAGCGCGCCACCTCCGGCAGGTTGCGCCAGACGAGCAACCGGTCGCGGTCGCCCGGGGCAGCCGGGCGCAGCACGACACGCGGCGCGGCGCTCACGCCGGAATCACCGAACTGTTCACCGGCAGGGCGATGATCGCGTCGGAGCCGAACTCCGGATCGAAGGGATAGAGCTTGGCGTAGACGTCGCGCACGAAGGCCAGGTCGGGCGGTACGTCGACCGTCCAGCGCAGGGCCGCCAGGGACTCGTGCCGCGCCACCCCGGCCAGTCGGTAGACCTCCGGCCGCCGGTAGATGTAGGGCGTCACATGCTCGCGCTCGTAGGGCTCATCCGCCCGCTCGGCGGCGTCGACCAGGGCGCCGGCGCGGACCACCTCGGCGTCGAGACCATGGGGATAGGTCCGGGTCCCAAGCGTGTTGGAGGTATAGTCGGCGCCCACGTCATGATGGTGGTCGATGACCTGATCGATCAGGTCGGGGTCGGTCAGCGGACAGTCCGCCGTCAGCCGGATCACCGTCGTCGCCTGCGGCCGCCGAGCGAGGGCGGCGCGGTAGCGGTCGAGGACGTCGTCGAGGGAGCCTCGGAACACCTCCAGCCCGAGAACGTCGCAATAGGCCGCCAAGGGGTCGTCGGCAGGGTCGGTGCTGGTGGCCACCATCAGCTCGTCGATGCGGTTGGAGCGGCGCAGGCGTTCCACCTGGCGGCCGATCATCGGCTCGCCCAGCACCGGGGCCATGACCTTGCCCGGCAGGCGCGAGGAGGTCATCCGGGCCTGGAGGATGGCGAGATTCACAGCAGCGGCGCCTCCGTGGAACCCTCACCTAGCGCCGAATCTGCCGCGGCGACAACGCGGGCCATCGCTCGGCGCTTTCCGTCGCAGGCGCCAGTGGGCGAAGCCGCTTGCAAGCCGCGCGCGTGGCTCTAGGCTGCGCCAGACAAACAACTGTTCGAACTTGGGCGTCTACGCCCACCGCGGGGAGCCCCATGAGCCAGCGTTTCGAAGGCACCGACAACTACATCGCCACCGAGGACCTGAAGGTTGCGGTGAACGCCGCCGTGGCGCTGGAGCGGCCCTTGCTGATCAAAGGCGAGCCCGGCACCGGCAAGACCGTGCTGGCCTACGAGATCGCCAACGCGCTCGGCGCGAACCTGATCACCTGGCACATCAAGTCGACCACCAAGGCCCAGCAGGGCCTCTACGAATATGACGCGGTCACCCGCCTGCGCGACAGCCAGCTGGGCGACGAGCGGGTCAAGGACGTCCGCAACTACATCAAGAAGGGCAAGCTCTGGGAGGCGTTCACCGCCGAGAAGCGCCCGGTTCTGCTGATCGACGAGATCGACAAGGCCGACATCGAATTCCCGAACGACCTGCTGCAGGAACTCGATCGGATGGAGTTCTACGTCTACGAGACCGACGAGACGATCAAGGCCAAGGTTCGCCCGATCGTGATCATCACCTCGAACAACGAAAAGGAGCTGCCCGACGCCTTCCTGCGCCGCTGCTTCTTCCACTACATCCGCTTCCCGGAAGCCGAGACGATGAACGAGATCGTCGAGGTGCACTATCCGAACATCAAGCAGAAGCTGGTCGCTGAGGCGCTGCGCATTTTCTACGACATGCGCAAGGTGCCGGGCCTGAAGAAGAAGCCCTCGACGTCGGAGCTGCTCGACTGGCTGAAGCTCCTGATGGTCGAGGACATCGACGCCGAGGCCCTGAAGGAGCGCGATCCCACCAAGCTGATCCCGCCGCTGCACGGGGCGCTCCTGAAGAACGAGCAGGACGTGCACCTCTTCGAACGCCTGGCCTTCCTGGCGCGGCGCGAGGGCGCAGGATCGCGTCCCGGCCAGTAGGCCGCGGCGCCCCGTAACGGGCGTTACGTCGAATTCACTCGCCTTTTGAAAGGGCTCCGGTCAGATTCCACTGCGAACGGACCGGAGTCTATTTCATGAAGTCGCTGCTTCTCCTCTCGGCCTGCGGCCTGTGTCTCGGGGCGGCGGCCTGCGCGCCCAGGACGCCGGCGACGGCGCGTGTGGCGCTCGACTGCCCGTCCGACCGCGGCGACCTGAAACTCACCGCGACCGCGCCCGACCGGAAGAGCTGCACCTATGTGACGAGCGAGGGCGACGAGGTCTCGCTGCGCCTGATCCCGGTTTCCGCTGGCTACGAGGCGGCGCTGCAGCCGGTGGAGCAGGAACTGCAGGGCGAGGTCATGACCGATCAGGAGGCGGCGAAGGTCGCAGGCGCCAAGGCGGCGGAGAGCGTCGGCAAAGCCTCCAGCGCAACCGCGTCCGAAGCCGCCAAGGCGGCCAAAGAGGCCTCCGACGACGCGCTTCTCCACGTGCAGGAGGCGCGGAAGGACCATGACGAGGATGGCCCGAACAAGGTCACCGTCGGCGACGACGACGATCACGGCGGACACGCCGACATCAACCTGCCCGGCATCCACATCAGCGCCGACGACGACAAGGACAGCGCCAAGATCGACGTGGGCGGCGTCCACATCGACGGCGGCGAGGACGGCGCCACCATCCGCACGTCGCGCGAGGTGCGCCTGCGCGGCGAAGCCCTATCGCCGCAAAAGCGCGGCTTCCGCGCAACCTATATCCTGGCCAAGGACAATCTAAAGGACGGCTGGAAAACGGTCGGCTACGAGGCGGCAGGCCCCAAGACCGGTCCGATCGCCGTGGCGGTCTTCAAGGTCCACGAGGGCCATCGCCGCAACGTGTCCGAGGACATCAAGCGTCTGGTCCGGGAGAATGGCGGCGTCTAACCCGCTGGCTGCACCTCGACGACCTTGTAGGTCAGCGGCCGGCCGTCCTCGTCGGTGATGGTGACGTATTCGCCCACGGCGAAGCGGTGTTCGCCCAGGCGGTAGGGTTGTTCGTCATCCGCAACGTCGCCTTCGTCGTAGTCGAAGAACCACCGCTGTCCGCGCTTCATCAGCCGCCCGTCCGCCGGATCCTCGTCCGGCGCGAAACGGCGCACGGTGCAGGCGTCCTTGGCCTTGGCGTAGGCCGCCTCGTCCAGGCGCCCGTCGTCGGTGAGGGGCGCGGTCAGGGCATAGCCACGATGGTCGTCGCCGCCGGCGAACTCCGTGCCGGGGTTGCGGGCAAGCCGCATGACGATGCGCGACTGGGTCATTGGACGTCCTCGTGAGGCTAATGGGACAAGAACAGCGAAGGCTCGTCGGAGTTCAATAGCGAGCGCGTCGTGCCGCCGAATATGAACTCCTGCAGGCGTGGATGGCCGAAAGCCCCAGCCACCAGAATATCAGCTCCCGCCTTCTTCGCTGCATAGAGCAGCAACGGGGCGGCGTCGCCGCTGTCCGGCAGGATGTCGACCTCGGCGTCGACACCGCGAGCACCATAGTAGGCCTTCAGCCGGCCGGCGTCGAAGCTGCGCGAACTGGCCTTGGGCGCGGCCAGGATCACCACCTTGGCGGCCTTCTCCAGCATCGGCAGGGCCAGGCGGGCTGCGCGGCTGGCTTCCTTGCCGCCATCCCAGGCCACGGCGACCGCGCCGCCCATCTTCAGGCCCTCGCGGGCGATCAGCACCGGTCGCTGCTCGTCGGCCAGCATCTGCTGGAAAGCCTCGGCCAGCGGCCCGCGGCCGCGCGCCGGATCGGCGGTGAACACCACCACGTCGGAAAGCCGGCTCTCGGCCGAAAGGCCTGCCCAGACCGGCGTCTGCAAAGCGACGAACCGGCTCTTGGCGTAGGTCACCTTCTCCATGGCCGCGCGGGCGTTCTTCTCTCCCGCCTGAGCGGCTTCCTTCAGGGACTCCAGCGCCGTGGTCTGAACGCCGCCCAGGAACCCCTCCCCCATCCAGGGCATGACGTCGGCCACGTCAGCGGGGGTGTAGACGCCAGCCATCTCTGCCTGGAAAGGCTCGGCGAGCATCACCGCGGCGGCCACGGCGGCCTCGTCGCCCGCTCCGCCCGACAGCGGCGCCATGATCCGGGCCCAGCTCATCGTTTCGGCTCCTCCTTCGCGTGAACTTCAAGCCCTTGGGGCCTATGCTCGCATTGATATTTGCCAAGCCATGGCTCACGTGACGACCTTGCGCGTGACTGGCTTGACTGTGGAGGGAATGCTTTCGTGAGGAAAGGGCTGCGTCGCTCAGCACCGGAACCGCGCGCCTGGCAGCGGATGCTGTCGGGCCGACGGCTGGATCTGCTCGACCCTTCGCCCATGGACATCGAGATCGAGGACATCGCCCACGGCCTGGCCCGGGTCGCCCGCTGGAACGGGCAGACGGTCGGCGAACACGCCTTCTCAGTGGCCCAGCACTCGGTGGTGGTGGAAGAGATCGTCGCCCACCTTCAGCCGGCCGTCTCCCCCCGCTGGCGCCTAGCCGCCCTGCTGCATGACGCCTCGGAATATGTGATCGGCGACATGATCTCGCCGTTCAAGGCCGCGCTCGGCGTCAACTACAAGGACTTCGAGGAGCGGCTGGAGAACGCCATCCACACCCGTTTCGGCCTGCCGGCCAAGACGCCGGTCGAGATCAAGAAGCTGATCAAGCGCGCCGACCGCGCCTGCGCGTTCTTCGAGGCGACCCAACTCGCCGGATTCACCCACGCGGAGTCCCTGGCCTTCTTCGACGCCCCGCCGGCGGGCTACAGCCTGCTGATCGACCCGTTGCCGCCAGCCGCGGCCCAGACGCGCTACATCGAGCGGTTCCATGTCCTGTCCGACGCCGCCGGCTACACCTCCGGGGCCGGAGCCTTCGACACCGAATGAGCGTCGCCGCCGACAGCTCCGTGATCATCGGCCTCTCGGCCGTGGTCGTCGCCATCCAGGCGGACGACGCCGTGGTGCTGACCGTGCGCCCGCCTGGCGCCAGCGCCGAGGGCCTGCCCTTCGGGCCCTTCGATCCCAAGGGCCACCGCACCTTCGAGCTGGCCATGCGCGCCTTCGTGACCGAGCAGACCCGCTTCACCCTGGGCTATGTCGAGCAGCTCTACACTTTCGGCGACAAGGGGCGCGACGCACCGCTGGCCGACATGGGCGACCTCGGCGACGACGACGACGGCCACCACGCCCGCGTGATCTCCGTGGGATACCTGGCGCTGGCCACCGCCGCCGTCGACACCCATGCGCCGGGCTCAGAATGGCGGCCCTGGACGCGGTTTTTCCCCTACGAGGACTGGCGCGACGGCCGCCCTGCCGCCGTGACCCTGATCGAGGCGGCGCTGCGCCGCTGGGCCGACGGCGAAAGTCAGCGCCTGGCGCGGGTGCGGCTGGCCTTCGCCCTGGATGGCGCGCCCTGGAACGAGGAGCGGGTGCTGGAGCGCTATGAGCTGCTCTACGAGGCCGGACTGGCCCGCGAGGCCGCCCGCGACCGCGGCGAGGCAGCCACCGCCCTCTCCGCCCCGCTGGCGGCGGCGCTGGGCGAGCCCATGCTGTCCGACCACCGCCGCATCCTGGCGACCGCCGTTTCCCGCCTGCGCGGGAAGCTGAAGTACCGCCCCGTGGTCTTCGAACTGATGCCCGAGGCCTTCACCCTCTCGGCCCTGCAGCGGACCGTTGAGGCCATCGCCGGGGTGCCTCTGCACAAGCAGAATTTCCGCCGCGCCCTGGAACGCGCCGAACTGGTCGAGGGTCTCGGCCGCATGGACGCCGAGACCGGCGGCCGGCCCGCTGAGCTCTACCGATTCCGCCGCGAGATTCTGGGCGCCCGACCGGTCTCCGGCCTCAGCCTGCCGCTCCTGCGGGACTAGCGGCTCCGCCGAGGGCGGCGGCCACGGCTTGGCCGTTGGGACTTCCCAGGCCCGTGCAGGCGTCCCAGCCTACCCCGCCGACGAAAGCTCCGTTGTCTCCAGCCGTCACATCCCGCAGCGCCTGCGGGGACCTGTAGAGCACCGGATTGATGAAGCCAGCGGGGGTCTTGGCCATCGCGTTGACCCTCGCGATCAGGCCGGCCCAGAGCGGCGCGACCGCGCTGGTTCCCCCGAACACCAGGTCCTGGCCGTCGACTCGGATCTGGTAGCCGCTCGCCGGATCGGCGTCGCCCGCCACGTCAGGCACGCCGCGCCTGGTGAGCGCGGCCGCCGCCCCGGTGGAAGGGGTGACCTTCAGGCCGTCCTGCCAGGCCGGCAATTCGAATGCCGCGCTGACCCCGCCGCCGCCGGCCCCGCCGCCGGATGCAGCGTCGTTCCAGACCTCCTCGCTGGCGATCTGGACGCCGCTGGCGGTCAGCCGCGTGCCGCCGCACCCGGTGGCATGCGGACTGGAAGCCGGGAAATCCACATGCTGGGCCCCATCCGACACCCCGTCGGACGAGCCATTGTCGCCAGACGCGACCAGGACAGTGATCCCCAGCACGGCGGCGTCCTGGAAGGTGCTGTCGAAGGCCGTCAGCGACTGCTGCGTCCATCCGGACTCCGGGCCGCCCCAGCTGATCGAGATCACAGAGGGCTTGTGCGTGGCGTCGTGGGCCGCCGTGGTGATCGCGTCGAGAAAGCCTGCGTCGGTGTTGGGCGCAAAATAGACGGCGACCGTGGCCTTGGGCGCGATGGCGCCCGCCACCTCGATATCCAGCAGCACCTCTCCGTCCGCGCTGTTGGGGTCGCCCGCCGGCGCATTCTTCGCATGATCGACGCCAAGCGAGACCACCTTCGGCTGGGCCACCCCAAGCGCCTGGAAGTAGGCCTTGAGGTCAGCGGGCTTGTAGCCGCCGCCGAGTTCGATCAGGGCGATGCATTGCCCGGCGCCATCGCCCGGCGGAAAGCCGTAGAGCGCGGCGAGCTCCGGCGACGTGAACGACGCCGAAACGGCGGCGGCAGGGCGAATTCGGAAATGTGGCTGGGCAGCCGGGCGGTTGTCGAGCCCCAGGACCGCTTCGATGACGGGCGCCAGTTCGGCCGGCACGCGCACCGGCCCTTTCCGGCCGCGGTAGGCCCCGCCATCGAATTCATAGTCGCTGAGCTCGACCTCGAAGGCCGCCTCGAATTGCGCCGCCGTTCCCGTCAGGATGATCGTCCGGCGGCCGGCATGCTGCTGGGCGACGGCGAGGCCCTGCGCCCGCGCGAATGCGGCGACCTGTTGCAGGTCGCTATCATCCGCGCCGTAGGCGGACGCGAACTCGGCGTGACTCATGGGCGCCCGGCGCGATCCGCGGCCGAGCTCCGCCAAGTGCGCCCGAAAGCCCGGGGCCTCGCGACGGCGGACGATCACCGTCACCTCCAGGCGCTGGTCACCGGCTGTGCGCCCGGTGGCCCATGCGCCAGGGACGGGATCGCGCTGACTTCCGGGAAGTGGTTGTTTGGCCATCATCGCCACCCTGTGTTCGACACACCTCTGGAACGAACGCGCGAGGGACGGCCGGGCTGCCAACCCTGGATTGAAAATCCTAAGCGGCTTCCCGTTTATCGGGTGACGGCGCCTGAACTTGCCGCGCGGCCCAGGCCGCCTTCAACGAGGCCGAGGTGTCGCGGGCGCCGTCGGGGCTCCAGCCGGGCGGGCCGAAGATCCAGCCGAGCGCATGGCGGGGCGAACGGATCAAGTCGGCTCCGATGCCGACCCACTCGTGGAAGGCCACGCGCAGCGGGTTGAAGGCGCCCAGGTTGTGCACGAGGCCGTAGCGCGGCGCTTCCTCGTCCAGCTCCAGCTGGAACGTGCCGAACATCCGGTCCCAGATGATCAGGATTCCGGCGTAGTTCCTGTCGAGGTAGCGCGGGTTGCGCGCGTGGTGCACCCGATGGTGGCTTGGCGTGTTGAACACCGCCTCGAACCATTTGGGCAACCGCCGGATCGCCTCGGTATGGATCCAGTACTGGTAGACTAGGCTGACACCCTTCTCGATCAGCACCATGCTGGGCGGAAAGCCCAGGAACGAAAGCGGCAGCCACAGCGCCCAGGCGCCAGCCAGGCCGCCGGTCCAGGTCTGCCGGAGCGCCGTCGACAGATTGTAGTGCTGCGAGGAGTGGTGGTTGACGTGCGCCGCCCACCAGATGCGCCGCTCGTGGCTGAGGCGATGGAAAAGGTAATAGGTCAGGTCCTCGGCGAAGAACACCAGCACCCAGGCCCAGGCCGCCGTCATCGGGATCGTGAACAGGCGGTGGTGGTAGAGCCACATCGCGCCTGCGAAGCTCACGCCCGCAAAGGGCAGGCCCGACAGGGTCGAGAACAGGCCCATGGTCAGGGAGGTGGCGGTGTCCTTGGTCTCGTAGTGCGCCTTCAGCTTGCCGTAGCGCGCCAGGACGATCTCGCCGATCACCGTCAGGATGAAGAACGGCGTCGCCAGGGTGACCGGATCGGTGGGGATCTTCATGCGGCCAGGTCCCCCGGCGGCCACGCCTGAAGCCGGAGCTCCGCCCGCGGCGCGCCAAAGTCGGCCAGCGGCAAGCTGAGGCGGCCGTCGCGGAACTGGGCGCTGGCGGCCGCGTCCCAGGCGATCCGACGGGCCACATAGCCGTCGCCTATCCGCGACAGTACGAGCGCCGTCTCTCCTGATCGGGCCAGGGCCCCGAGGCCGTCGGCCCCGATCCATAGACCCTCGATCCGGGCGCCTGGAAACTCGTCGGCCAGCCAGCGGCGGGCTTGCGCCTCATCCAGCGGTGGCGCGCCGCGGCCGCGTGTCGCCCAGGCGGCGAGGCCGACCATCGCGGCGACGGCGGCGGCCGAGACGGCGAGTTGGATCAGGTCGGCGAGATGCATGCGCCGGGAAGCTGGGGTGAGCGGGCCGCCCGGTCAAGGAAAAGCCCTCCCACGCCGCCCGCGGCGGCATGGAAGGACCCTCCGACAAAGACTGTCTGCGGGCGTCGCGGCCCTAGAATTTCCGCACGTAGGCGACGGACCAGACGTTGGCGTCTTCGATCCCATGGGTCTGGAACGCCTCGCGGGTGTAGTCGACGCGCACGCCGTTCTTGCCGTCGAAGCTGTACTGACCGCCGACGCCGTAGTTCCAGGAATTGCCCGTCACGCCGGAGGTGACGCCCGCCACCTGACCCGTGCCTTCGGAGTGGCCGTAGCCGACCCGGGCCAAGAGGTCGAACTGCGGAGACAACGGCAGGAAGCCCACCCCGTAGATCGCTTCCTGGGTGTCCTGCTTCACCTTCACATCCGGTGCGCCGGTTACGGCGATCTTGTCGCTTGACGTGCCCCATGACGCCTCGCCTTCGATGCCGAAGTATTGGCCGAACCGAGCGCCAAGCCGCCCCTGGAAGGCGCTCAGATCCACGTGGTCGAGGGAGGTGTTGTCGTAGCCGAAGGTTCCGTAGAAGCTCGTGCCGCTGAAGACGGAGGCGGAGGCAGGGGCCGCGGTCTGGGCTGAGGCGACCGCCGGAATGACGGCGCAGAGCGCCAGGGCCGAAGCGGCGGTGATCAAAGCTTTCATCTCAAATCGTCCTTACAAGTCACACGAACAGCCCAACCCGATGCGGGTTCGGCTTCAAACGCGGCCAGTGGTTGTCGGTTCGGCCTTATTGATATGGCGAACGCCGTATGTGTTTCGGGGGCAACTAGCCCTTCCCACTCAGGTCGGATCGACCTGAGTGGACAAGCAGGGCTCCAGAAATGGCCGACGACCGTGGTCTCCCCTGGCTGACGTGATTCAAGCCAGCCAGGACGGGGTCTAGGCGCACGGCGCGCTGGGCGTGCTA
>NZ_SSMZ01000106.1 GCF_004799395.1 Phenylobacterium sp. | reverse complement strand
TCACCGGCGTCACGGCCTGGCACTCGGACAAGGTGCTGACCATGCGGCCCGGCGACTCGACGGTTTTCGCCGGGCGCACCATCACGCTGGAGTCCGTTGGCCTTGCGGACGGCCCCAACTACCAGGCCCGTCAGGCGCGGTTCGATATCACCGGAAAGGGCGGACCCTACACGCTGGTGGCCGAGCGGCGCGCCTACGCCACCAGCCAGACCACCGAGGCCGCGATCCATGTGACCCCACTCGGAAACCTCTACATCTCGGGCGGCGATGAGCAGGACGGCGGGATCGTGGTCAGGCTGTGGGACCATCCGCTGATCGTCTGGATCTGGATCGGCGGTTTCGTCATGGCGTTCGGCGGCCTGGTATCGCTCTGCGACCGGCGCCTCAGGTTGGGCGTGGCGGCCCGGACGCCGCGGCCCGCCCTGGTCCCGGCGCCGGCGGAATGAGACGTGCGCTCGCCTTGCTGCCGGTGGGCCTGTTCGTGCTGGTCCTGCTGGGCTTCATGGTCGGCCTGCGGCGCGATCCGTCGATCCTGCCCTCGATGCTGATCGGCAAGCCTCTGCCGGCTTTCGCGCTGGCGCCGCTGCGGCCCGGCGAACCGGGTTTTGCAGCCGCCGATCTCTCGGGAGAGCCGGTGCTGCTGAACGTCTTCGCGTCGTGGTGCGGTCCCTGCAAGGAGGAGCATCCCGTCCTGCTGCAGCTCAAGTCGCAAGGCGTGAAGATCGTCGGCCTCGACTGGAAGGAAGACCCATCGGCCGGCGCCCGCTGGCTGGCGGACAATGGCGACCCCTATGTGCAGGCCGGAAACGACGCCAGCGGCCGCACGGGCATCGACCTGGGCGTCTCCGGGGTGCCCGAGACCTTCGTCCTCGATCGGAAGGGCCGCGTCCGCTACCGTCAGGTGGGCGCCATCACGCCAGAGGTCTGGAGCCAGACGATCGCGCCCTTGATGGCCAAGCTGCAGGCCGAGTCATGAGGCGTCTCGCCCTGATCGGGGCGGCCGCCCTGGCGCTGGCCGGCCCGGCGCTGGCGGTGACGCCGGACGAGCAGTTGAAGGATCCGGCGCAAGAGGCGCGCGCGCGGGCGCTCAGCCAGGAGCTGCGCTGCCTGGTCTGCCAGAACCAATCGATCGACGATTCCGCCGCGCCGCTCGCCCACGATCTGCGGGTGATCCTGCGGGAACGGATCGCGGCGGGGGACAGTGACAAGCAGGCGGTGGACTATCTGGTCGCCCGCTATGGCGACTTCGTGCTGCTGAAGCCGCCGTTCCAGCCGGACACCTGGGCGCTCTGGCTAGGGCCGTTGGCGGTGCTGATGCTGGGCGGGGCGGGCGTGGCGGTCTACATGCGCGGACGCGCGGCGCGCGCCGATTCACCGCTCTCCGTCGCGGATGAGGCGGAGGCGGCGCGGCTGCTGGCGGCGGACAAAGGCGACTGATGCTCTGGATGATCCTGACCCTGATGGTTGCGCTGGCCGCCGTCGGCCTGGCCATCCCGCTGGTGCGCCGCCACGACGCCGCGCGCACGGCCCGCGGCTCGGTGGCCGAGGTGCTGAAGGGCCAGATCGGCGAGATCGAGGCGCAGGCCGCCACTGGCGCGCTGCCGCCCGACGAAGCCGAGGCGCTGAAGGCCGACGTCAAGCGCCGCGTCCTGGCCGAAGGCAAGGAGCCCGACGCGCCTGCCCGACCCCTCAGCGAGCGCACCCTGTTGATCCTGGCCCTGGGCCTGGTCGCCGTCGTGGTCCTGGCCGCCACCGGCCTCTATCTGAAGATCGGCCGGCCCGACGCAGAGGCCGGCGGCGCCCCCGTGGCCGCCGCCGCGAGCGGCGCGCTGCCGCCGGGCCATCCGAACGGCGAGGTGGCCTCGATGATCGGCCAGCTTGAGCAGCGCATGAAGGCTTCGCCCAATGACGCCGAGGGATGGCGGATGCTGGGCTGGTCCTACCTGCAGGTGGGCCGCAACGCCGACGCCGCCACGGCCTACGGCCGCGCCGTGGCCCTCGATCCTCACAATGGCGAGTACCTCTCCGCTCAGGGCGAGGCCACGGTGCTGGCCGCCCAGGGCCAGGTGACGCCGGCGGCGGAGGACATCTTCAGGAAGGCCGTCTCGCTGGACGCCGGCGACCCGCGCGCCCGCTACTACCTGGCCATCGCCAAGGACCAGAAAGGCGACGCCAAGGGCGCCATGGACGACTGGATCGCGCTGCTGAAGAGCGCGCCGCCGGACGCGCCCTGGGCGCCTGAGGTGCGCACCTTCGTCGAGAAGGTCGCCCAGGAGCGCCATGTCGACCTCGCGGGCCGTCTGCCGCCGGAGCCGGCGGCCATGGCGCGAGGCGAGGCGGGTCCTCCCGCCTCAGCCCCCGGCCCGACCTCAGATCAGGTCGCCGCCGCCGGCCAGATGAGCGCCGAGGGCCGCCAGTCGATGATCGAGGGCATGGTCGCCAAACAGGCCGCCAGCCTGAAGGCCAATCCCCGTGACCTGGAAGGCTGGGAGCGGTTGATCCGCGCGCGGATGGTGCTGGGCCAGACGGCCGAGGCGACCCAGGCCTATCACGACGCGGCCCGGGCCTTCGCCGGATCGCCGGCCGATCAGGCGGCTCTGCGCCAGACGGCTGCGGGCCTTGCGGTGCCTGGCGTCTGAAAACGCAGGTACGCGTTTGACGTGTGGTTAACTTCACGCGTCCAGGATGTCCCTCAACGATATTGGGGGGATAGCTGTTGAGCGAAACTGCCGACAGCATTCAGGCCGCGCCTGGACAGACCTCGGGGCTCGCGCTCTATGCGGCTTCCATGCGCAACCTGTTGCCGCGGCTGGTCTCCAGCACGGCGGTGGGGGCCGTCGCGGCCTGCTATCTCGGCTGGGGCTGGACGCTGGCCTGGTCGGCCTGCGTCTGGCTGGCCCTGTGGACCGGATCGCTGCTGATGCGCGCCGCCGGGGCCCGGGAGCGGCTTCCGGGAACCCATCCGCTCAACGTCGCGCTCGGCGCCAACAGCTTCCTGAGCGGGGCGTTGCAGGCGGTGATCGTCATCGCCTTGTGGCGGCATGGCGGCCACGCGCCCCAGGCCTTCGCGCTGATCACCGCGTTCATCGGCGGATCCTACATCCTGCTGCAGTACTACGCCGACCTGACGCTGTTCCGCATTCTGCTGTCCCCCTACGTCGGGGCCTTGGCCTACATCGCCTGGACCCTGGGCGTGGCGGCGCACTGGGACGCCCCGGTGATGGTGGCCATCGGGGCCGGCACGGTCAGCCTGATCAACTTCTTCCATCTGTCGCGCCGGCTGCTCGACCGGTCGCGCTCGGCGCTGCGCCAGGCCCGCCAGCGGGCGCGCGACGGAGAGTTGGCTGCAGAGTCGGCCAACGCCGCCAAGTCGACCTTCCTGGCCACGATGAGCCACGAGATCCGCACGCCGCTGAACGGGGTGCTGGGAATGGCCCAGGCGATGGCCGGAGATGCGCTCACCGAACGCCAGCGCGACCGGCTGAGCGTCATCCACCGTTCCGGCGAGAGCCTGCTGGCGATCCTCAACGACGTGCTCGATCTGTCGAAGATCGAGGCCGGCAAGCTGGAGTTGGAGCAGCTGGAGTTCGAGCTGGCCGACGTGGCGCGCGGCGCCTATTCGGCCTTCACAGCTCTGGCCAACAAGAAGGGCCTTTCGTTCGCCCTCGACATCGAGGCCGCGCGGGGCCGCTATCTGGGCGACCCGACGCGGCTGCGCCAGATCCTCTACAACCTGATCTCCAATGCGCTGAAGTTCACCGAGCAGGGCGAAATCCGCGTCACCGCCCGGCGTGATGGCGAGACGCTGGAGCTGTCGGTGAAGGACACCGGCGTCGGTATCCCGCCGGAGAGCCTGTCGAAGCTGTTCGCCAAGTTCGACCAACTGGACTCATCCACCACTCGCCGCTTCGGCGGCACCGGCCTGGGCCTGGCGATCTGCCGCGAACTCGCCCAGCTCATGGCT
>NZ_SSMZ01000105.1 GCF_004799395.1 Phenylobacterium sp. | reverse complement strand
GTCGTGAAGAAGACCTTCTTGACGTCCAGGTTGACGCTCCGGGGTCCGGTGGTCGCGATGTCGTCGCCGGCGAGCGGCAGGGTGAAGTGGTTGACATTCATAGGTATCCCCTTGCTTGGCGGCACGGCCGCGCGGGCCCTGTGCATCCAACGGCAACGCTTGGTCTTGATTTGGCGCAATCGCGCGAGGTTTTGCCGGCTGGTGAGGCGGCGGCGGGGGCGCTAAACCCTTCGCATGCGCACAGACACGCCCCAGGCCATCAGGCTCGCCGACTATCGCCCTCCCGCCTTCCTCATCGACGAGGTCCATCTGACCTTCGACCTGAAGCCCAACACCACCCGCGTGAGAGCGAAACTCCAGGTCCGCCGCAACGGCGACCACGCCGAGCCGCTCAAGTTCAACGGCGAGCGGCTGAAGGCCATTTCGGTCGCCATCGACGGCCGCGTCCTGGCCGACGACGAGCGGACCATCGACGGTGAATTCCTGACCATCCCGGACACGCCCGACGCCTTCACCCTGGAGACCGAGGTCGAGATCGATCCGGAAGCCAACAAGGCGCTGGACGGGCTCTACATGTCCGCCGGCCGCTTCTGCACCCAGTGCGAGGCCGAGGGCTTCCGCAAGATCACCTTCTGGCCGGACCGCCCCGACGTGCTGTCGCGCTTCACGGTGCGGATCGAGGCGGACAAGGCCTTCCACCGGCTTCTGGCCAACGGCAACCTGATGCAGAGCGGCCCCCTGCCGAATGGCCGCCACTTCGCTGTCTGGAACGATCCCTTCCCCAAGCCCTGCTACCTCTTCGCCCTGGTAGCCGGCGAGCTGGACGTGCTGGAGGACAAGCTGGTCACCATGACCGGCCGGCCGGTGGACCTGCGGATCTATGTCGACCCCGGCATGGCCCCGCGCGCCGCCTACGCCATGGACGCGCTGAAGCGCTCCATGAAGTGGGATGAGGACACCTTCGGCCTGGAGTACGACCTCGACCTCTTCATGATCGTCGCTGTCCGCGACTTCAACTTCGGTGCCATGGAGAACAAGGGGCTGAACATCTTCAACTCCTCGCTCCTGCTGGCCGACCCGGCGACCGCCACCGACATGGACTTCGAGCGCATCGAAAGCGTCGTGGCGCACGAGTATTTCCACAACTGGACCGGCGACCGGGTGACCTGCCGCGACTGGTTCCAGCTGTGCCTCAAGGAAGGCCTGACGGTCTTCCGCGACCAGAGCTTCTCCGCCGACCAGCGCGGCCACGCCGTCCAGCGGATCAAGGACGTGAAGGCGCTGCGCGCGCGCCAGTTCGCCGAGGATCAAGGCCCCCTGGCCCACCCCGTGCGCCCATCGAGCTATATGAAGATCGACAACTTCTACACCGCGACCATCTACGAGAAGGGCGCGGAAGTGATCCGGATGCTGAAGACCCTGATCGGGCCTGAAGCCTTCCGCAGAGGGATGGACCTCTACTTCGAACGCTGGGACGGCCACGCCACCACCGTCGAGGAATTCATCCGCTGCTTCGCCGACGTCTCCGGCCAGGACCTGACCGCCTTCTTCGCCTGGTACGAACAGGCCGGCACGCCGCAGGTGACGCTGAAGAGCACCTATGACGCCGAGCGCCGCGAGCTGGAGCTGGAGATCGTCCAGGAGACCGCGCCGACCCCCGGCCAGCCCACCAAGGGCGTCCTGCCCATCCCCGTCACCATCGGCCTGCTGGACGGCGACGGCCGCACCCAGGCCTTTGAACGCGACGGCCAGGCGGCGGATGAGACCGTGGTCGTGCTCGAGGGGCCCAGGACCAAGGTCACCCTGACCGGCGTCGATGAGCGTCCAGTAGTCTCCGCCCTGCGCGGCTTCTCCGCTCCGGTGAAGCTGACCTCCAACGCCGAGGCCCGCGACCGCTACATCCTGCTGGCGGGCGATCCGGACCTGTTCAACCGCTGGGAGGCCGGCCAGGAGCTGGCGCGCGCCCTGATCCTGGCCCGGGCGACCGGCATGGCTGACGAGGTGGGTGAAGAGCGCTACGCCGAGGCTGTGGGCCGGGCGCTCGGCGACCAGGCCGCCGACCCGGCGTTCAAGGCCCTGCTGCTGATCCTGCCGTCCGAGCCCGACCTGGCGCTGGCCATGGCGCCGGCGGATCCGGCCGCGATCCACGAGGCGCGCGAGGCGCTGCGCAAGCGGCTCGCCCTGCACTTGGCCGATGAGCTGAAGCGGCTGCACCTGGGCCTGCAGGAGATGGGCGAATTCTCTCCCGACGCCGCCGGCGCCGGCCGCCGCGCCCTGCGCAACGCCGCCCTCGACCTGATGGCCGCCAACCCCCGCTCGGAGGTGGGCGAGCTGGCCTTCAGCCATTACGAGGCCGCCGCCAACATGACTGACGCCATCGGCGGCCTGGCCGCCCTCGCCCTAATCGGCGGCCAGCGCTACGAGAGCGCCCTCAGCGATTTCTATGAGCGCTGGAAGGACGAGCCCCTGGTGATCGACAAGTGGTTCGCCGTTCAGGCCCGCGATCCGGACGAAGGCGCGCTGGGCCGCGTCCTGGGGCTGACCGCCCACCCGGCGTTCGAGGCCAAGAACCCCAACCGGCTGCGGGCGCTGGTGTCGACCTTCGCGAGCTTCAACCCGGTCAGGTTCCATGATCCCAGCGGGGCCGGCTACCGCTTCCTGGCCGACCAGATCCTGGCCACCGACGGCTTCAACCCGATGACCGCCGCGCGGCTCGTCGAGCCCCTCGGCGGCTGGCGGCGCTACAAGCCGGAGCTGGGCAAGCTGATGAAGGCGGAGCTGGAGCGCATCCTGGCCAGCCCCGGCCTGTCGAAGAACGTCTTCGAACTGGTCAGCCGGTCTTTGGGCGAAGACTAGGACGGAAGCCGTCTTCGGCTGTTCAGCGAATCGTTTCCGTCTCCTTGGGAGCCGAAGCGCCGCGCGTTCTGGTCTGGGCCTTGGGCTTTGGCAGGAGTCGGAAGCGCGTCTGGCACCACGCGAAGTCAACGCCCACATCGAGCAGAGCATCGGAGCGTCCGCATGGGCAGGCAAATTCCATGACCGCGATGACGCGGTAGGTCTCCCCGGCCCGGAGGGGGACCGGCCTGCCCGTGACATGGTTTGGGGCGGCATTGACGCACAGAACCAGATCGCCAGGGCCGACAGCGTCGCTCATCGCTTTCATCCACAAGCCTAGGGGGAATTCTAGACCCTGCCCCGCAAGGGGCAAGGACCGGGTTCGGACTCCTAGCGGACCTTCA
Source organism: Phenylobacterium sp. (assembly GCF_004799395.1). Classification (GTDB taxonomy): domain Bacteria; phylum Pseudomonadota; class Alphaproteobacteria; order Caulobacterales; family Caulobacteraceae; genus Phenylobacterium. The sequence continues at coordinate 16,368 of NZ_SSMZ01000105.1, read as the reverse complement.
CCATGACCAATGTTGGCGGCGACAATTGCGCCGACCTTGGCTCCGCACCCTAAACCAGACGTTGGCGGGTCCAGCGGCTGCGGTCCTATTCCTGCGAGGCTACTAGCGACCTGATCCGGACCCATAGCGGTCCCTCAATTCGCCTCGTAAGGTGCCTGGCACTGGGGGGGGCATCGTGGAGTCTACACCATCCGTTGGCCTGGCATCGGGCGCGCGCCGGGCTCCGCCGGCTTGGGCGCTCGGCCTCGCCACGGCGTGCAATGGCGCGTTCAGCGGCGTCCTCGTGATCACTATCCCTCAGCTCCTGGCGGCGCGCGGCGTGCCCGAACTGCAGATCGCCTCGATCTCCGGCCTCAGCTTTCTTCCGGGCGCCTTCAACTTCCTGGCAGCGCCCATCCTCGACGTGGGCCTGAGCCGTCGCGTCTACGCAATCGCCCTGGCGCTCGGCCTCGCCGTCCTGACGGCGCTCAGCCTAAACCTGCTCTCCGACCTTCCCGCGCTCGCGGTCGTCATGTTCCTGGCAAACGTCTGCTACTTTCTCTACACGCCGGCGATCGCAGGCTGGTTCGCCCAACTGCTGGCCCGCAACGAAGAGCCCGTGCTGGGGGCATGGATGTCCGCGGCAAGCGTCGCCGGCTTCGGCTGCTCTTCGGCGGCGGCTATCCTGCTCCTACGCGGCCTGCCCTTTGAGCTCGGGGTCGCCGTGATCTGTCTCATAGGCCTCGCGCCCTTGAGCCTGTTCTTCTTCGTCCCGCACGAGCCCATGCCGACGCTCTCCTTCCGCGACAGCTTCGGCCCAGTGACGCGCAACCTGGCCAGGATCATGCGCGACCGGCACATCTGGAGAATGATGGCGCTGTTCGCCGTACCTTGTGCGACCTTCTCGCTCACCAACACCTTGAGCGGGGTGGGACGCGACTTCCACGCCTCGGAGGCCTTTGTCGGTCTGATCGGCGGCGTGGGCGCGACCCTGGGCGGGGTCTTTGGGGCTCTGATCGCCCCCGTGTTCGTCAGGCGCTTCCCGCCCCTGGCGCTCTACATTGGCATAGGCGTGCTGGGCGCCCTCTTCACCCTTAGCCTGCTCGTTCCCGCCCGCACGTCCTTTCTCTTCGCCTTGGCCATGGTGGGGGAGAATGTGTTCCAGTCGGCGGCGTTCGCGCTGATCTACGCCTTGGTCCTGATTTCTATCGGCAGGAACAACCCCATAGCCTCAACGCAATTCGCGCTGATCAACGCCGCCTCCATCGTCCCTATCGTCTACATGCCCCTGCTGGACGGCCTGGGTTATGATCGCGGCGGTCTCGCCGGCAATCTGATGGTGGACGCTGGCCTCAGCCTTATCGCCTGCACGGTGATGGCTCTGCTTTTCACCAAGCCTTGGAAAGACACTGTGCGCGCGGAGGATACGGCTGCGCCTGAACCGGGCGCCACATAGAGGAATCCTCGCGTTTGACCGTGCCCCGACCTTCCGAGCGACCGCTTCGAGGCCGGGATATGCCTGATGCAAGGCGTCTGGAACGCGCCATGAGCTGTCGTTGGGTCAGCTCCAGAAACTCGCCATTCGCCACGCTCCGGGTAGCGGCTCGATGAACGGCGAATTTCCGGCAGCGACCCAACGGTGAGAGCCGACCCATTGCGGACCATCGGAGAGTCCGCCTACCGTGGTCCCAAGTGATCCGTCCGGGGCGTTAAGTCATGGATCCTAAATTGATTGGGGGCGCGTTGTGCGTGCTTTCCCTGGTCGGGGTGCTCGGCCTGTCGGGGGCCAGCGCTGCAGGGCAAACCTACCGCACCCCGCGAAATGTTTACGGCGCGCCCGACCTGAATGGCGTGTGGAACAACAACGCCCTCACGCGCCTGCAACGCCCTGCCGGTATCCTTCCCCTGGTCGTGCGGCCCGCCGATGTGGCGGCGGCGGAGCGCAAACTGATGACCAGCTACTCGCCGCCGAGCACGGCGGCGAACGTTGGGGGTACCGAAACTGAGTGGTGGGACGGGGCGCACCTGGCCCGGATCGGAGGTGCATTTCGCACTTCCTGGCTGGTCGACCCCGACGACGGCCAATTGCCGTATTCAGCTGAGGGCAAGCGGCTAGCTGCGGTGTTCGCCAAGGCCCAGACTGAATCTTTCGACGGCCCTGAATCACGGCCCGTGGCGGGCGACCGCTGCCTGTTGCCCAGCTGGGGCGCCATGGGGCCGGTGATGATGAACGCCCCTTACAACGCAAACTACCGGTTCGTGCAGACCCGCGACCAGATCGCGATCATGGCGGAGAACAACAGCGAATTGCGGATCATCCGGATCGGCGCGGCGCATCTGCCCAGCCAGATCAGGACCTGGACCGGCGACTCCATCGGTCATTGGGAGAAGGACACCCTGGTGGTGGAAACCACCAACCTGCGAGCGGATGCCCCGTTGAGCCAGGCCCCGTTCTTCTTCACCGCCGGGGCGAGGGTCGTGGAGCGGTTCACGCGTGTCGCGCCAGCCGCGCTGAAATACGAGTTCACCGTCGCGGACCCGAGGATCTTCGCCCGCGCCTGGCGGGCGGAGATGGCATTCGTCGCGACGGATGCGCCGCTCTACGAATTCGCCTGTCATGAGGGCAATTACGCGATGAGCAACGTCCTGGCGGGCGCGCGTGCAGCCGAGCGGGCACAGGCGACGGCCTCCGTGGCGAGGTGAGCCCTCGTTCGCTGCGTCTGCGTTCACCGGTTGAGCCCACCACCCATAGCGATGGGGTGGACGCCTCCTCTTAAATGGTGTGTTCAACACCTCCACTTTGGCACATCGATGCCGTTAGGCGGCGTCCACCCCATCGCTTACAGTCACCGCCAGTGAACCGCTGGGGGGCGGCTCGGTCCATGGAAATTCACAAGCCGAAACCGTGGCACGGCGTCCGCGAGTTCTTGAAAGAGTACCTGATCATCGTGGTCGGGGTGCTGACGGCGCTGGGGGCCGAGCAGGTGGCCGAGCTGGCCCACCAGGCTGCCGAAGTGCACGAGGCGCGCGCGTCGCTGCAGGCGGAGATCAAGGCCAACATCAGCGTTATCGTCTGGGGGATCGAGGAGGACAGATGCCTGCTCTCCCAGATGGACGCCTACGGCGCTTGGGCCCGCGGCGGCCCCAAGCCCGCCAGGCTGCGGTCAATCCTTCCGCAGTTCGGAACCAGCAGTTGGGACACGGTCAAGGCGAGCGCCGTTACGCACATGCCGCTGCATGAGCGCCTGATGCTCGCCGAGCTCTACGACGGTCTCGCCAACCAGCAGAAGGTCATCGACCTGCAACGCAGCAATTCGCTGGTCCTATTCGGCGCCCATGAGCGGAACGCGCTGAACCCGTCCGACGCCGGTCGGGTGCTGGATGCGGTGGCGAACGAACGCGCGATGGCGGATTTTTACACCGGGAACGGTAAGGCGCTGCTTGCTAAGGCCGCGGACATGGGCGTCCGACCCCCAGCGCTCGCGCCGGATGAGCGCGAGGCGCTAGCTGTGCTCTGCGGCCACGGCTCCCCGTCGTGACCGGCCTCGAGGCGCGATCGATCTCCACCCATCTTGCCCGCGCCCGGGCGCCATGGCGAGAAGGAGCAAGGCTGCCGACTTGCGGAGGAGCGCAGACGGACTGTCCGCTGCCATGCTGCCGAGCTTTCCAACGTCCTGTGTGGATGGCTCCCGCATTGCAAGTCGCGATGTGAGGTCGATCTGCAGAGTCTCAGCCGCGCCAAGGGAACGGACCTTGGCGCCGCTCCGGAAACGAGACAATCAAGGCGCCGTCTTTCGAGGCGCCTATGATGTGGCTGGAGAAGCGGATGCCTGAGGACAACCTTCCTCTGCTAACTTTCGCCAATGCGGAGGCGCTGGAGCGGTGGCTGGACGAGCAGGGCGAGGCCTCTCCCGGAGCCTGGCTCAGGTTCGCCAAACAGGGCGCGCCGGAGCCGACCGTGAGCAAGTCGGACGCGATTGATTGCGCCTTGGCTTACGGTTGGGTGGATGGCCAGCTTGGCCGTGTGGACGCCCATTTCTACAAGACCCGCTTCACGCCGAGGCGGCCCAAGAGCGCCTGGTCACAGATCAATCGTGAGCGGGTCGAGAGACTGGAGGAAGCGGGCCGCATGCACCCGCGGGGGCGGGCGCGGGTCGACCAGGCCAAGGCGGATGGACGATGGGCGGCGGCCTACACTCGCCAGGGTGAAGCGGCGCCGGATGCCGACCTGAACGCCGCGCTCGACGCCGAACCCGCGGCCCGCGAACTGTTCGACGCGCTGGATTCGGCCAATCGCTTTGCGATCCTGTACCGCGTGCAACAGGCCAAGACGACTGAGAAGCGGGTCGCCAAGATCGCCGAGATGGTGGCCATGCTGAGCCGGGGTGACACCCTCCACCCTCGGAAAGCAAAGCGCCCCCGCTAGCGCGGTGGGACATGACCGACTGACGGAACAGCGGCGAACGCGCGCCAGTTGCGGATATTGGGCCAGCTCCAGAAACTCGCCCTTCACGCGCGCCAAGTCGCCGGCTCCGCGAATCGCAAATGTTCGGCTCTGGCCCAACGGGGAGACCCGACTTAGAGCCCCACGCCTACGGTACACACGGCCTGCGGCGGACGAAGGTGGCCCTCGTCTACAAGAAGACTGGAACCTGCGCGCCTGCCAGCCGCTGTTCGGCCATCGAAAGCTGGAGAACACAGTCCGCTATCTAGGCATCGCGGTGGACGACGCCTTGGAATTGTCGGAGCAGATTGAAATCTGAGACCGTCGTCGCGATCGCTTGGCGGATCAGAACCTCGGTCCGCTGAGCGGTCGTTGCAGACGGGCGAGATGGGTGAAAAGCGGACCTGGGTCCGGCCCTTAAACGCATACGCCGGTGCGCTTCCGGAAGGCCGCCAGATAGGCATTCGCCGCGTGGGGCCTGATCCCGAGCTTGCCCGCATCTTCGAACAGGTCGCGGCCAGCCACCCCGATATCCGCGCGATCCCCATCGAGGTTCGTCAGGGCTGAAAGCACCTGACCGGCCTCCTGGGGCCCCAGCTTGCCCAACGCCAGTGGCGCAAGCGCCCCCTTTCCGTTGCGCTCCTGACGGATAATCGCATCGATATCCTCAATGGCCTTGTAGGCGTTCGCATAGGCGATCAGGCGCTGCGGATCGACATGGTTGAGGGAATTGCTGGCCGCCGCCGCGCTCCAACTGCCGCGCGTCCAGGCGCGCCAGGGGGTTTGGTAGAGGTCGCCGACAACCCGGCCGGACGTCGCGGCTGCCGTTGGCGGCGCGAAGGCGGGCCCGCCCCCGCCCCCCAACGCGGCAGCGCGCAGTGCGACGAGCTGACTGCGCAGACAGGCGTCCAGCGCCTGCCGTTCGGCGACCGCGTCCACGCTCTGCTGGACCTCCGAGCTCAGGGTGAGTTCGGTGTTCCGGGTCTGGTGGGACCAATGCAGCGCCTCGACCGTCTGCTCCGCCGCCAGCGCGGTCAGCACGCCGACCACGATGATAAGGTACTCCTTGAGGAACTCACGGACGCCGTGCCAGGGCTTGGGTTTATGGACGTCCATGCCGCCCCCAGCGGTTCACTGTGGGTGACTGTAAGCAGACTCCCCGCATGTCCGCTATGGGTCGCCTTCTGCCGGAAGCCCCTGACCGGGAAGCAGACCTTCGTGCCTGTGCTATGCCCGGAGCTAGAAAGCAGACGCGGCGGACGGCAGTCTTGGGGGGAAGGCCGACCTAGGCGACCCGAGCCTTGATCCGCAGCCGGCCTGCCACTGCGCGCCAGTTTGGCGAGGGCGCCAGCGCCCCCGGCCCGTCACCCGCGACGGCCTGGATGCCGAGCAGCGTGAACCAGACCAGCGGAAGTTCTGAGCCCGCCGCCGTGAAATAGAAGCCCTTGCGGACCGCCCAGAACTGCGCCGCCCCGGCCATCATGGGCATGGCGTAGAGCGCCACGTAGCGGGTTAACACGCCGGGAATCAGCAACAGCGCGCCGGCAATCTCGGCCGACAGCACGTAGCCTGGGACAATCGGCGGATAGCCGGCGCCCTGGAGGTTGTTCCACCAGGTTTCGATCCCGCCGGGCAGCACGGCGATCTTCCAGTAGAGATGCGCGATGAACAGGGCCCCGAGGAGGAACCGCAGCAACAGCGCTTCCACTTTCGGCTCCGATGTGCGGGTTTCCATGTACGTCCCGACCTCAAGCACCGCCGCTCCCGGCACGAGTTACGTAATCGGACTCTTCCGCCCGCTGCAACGGGTCCGAGGGCGGCCTTAGTGGAGGGGCGCCTGGTTGTTCAGGCCAGGATGTCTCATCTGCGGATCGACGAGGCACCCTCCCCACGTCGGCCGCAGCTCCGATATCACCCTGGCCTTGTCCTTGTCCGTCAGCGTCACGCCAAGATCCTCGCTGGCGTGTAGCAGGGTCGCCGATCCGTAGAACATCTCCAGATCGTCGATGCGCAATCGCCGCAGCGCCAGGACGGTGCGGTCACGCTCCGCCGGCGTCAGGGCGCCGGGCTTCGGATCGAGGGCTTCCAGATCGGTGGCGTCCTGGCGCTCCCGCACGTTAATGGCGCCGAGCGGGGGCACGAGGTTATAGGCCTGAGATCGGTGGAGAGCCTCTTCGGCGGTCAGGCGGGTGAGGACGTCGGAGGAAACCATGGCCTGCCACGCGTTCATGTCCCAAGTGCGGAATGGCGGATTGTAGCCTTGGACGAGACGGCTGAAGGCCTCGCGCGGTTGATCGGCGGCGAGCCCGGCGGTGAGCGCGTCCAGCCGCATTTCCAGGCATCCGCGCACGACGATACGCGCGTAGGCCTGGGGCAGGTCGTCGTCGTGCAGCTCGAAGCGCACGGCGGCGTCGGCGTCGGCAAGTTTGTGGCGCCAATGTAGCCATTCCACCGCCTGCTCGAAGGCGATGGCGACCAAAACGCCGATGACGATGGTGCCGATCTCCTTTAGGAGCTCGCGCCAACCGTGCCAGGGCTTGGGCTTGTGGATGTCCATCGCCTAGGGTTCCCGCGAATAGACCAGGCCCAGCTTCTCAAACTGCTGGCGCGTGCTGAGCGATCTGTCCCGCAGGGTCGCCAGCACCGTGACCGGGTCCGCGACGCAGGCGCCTTCCAACTTGCGCCGATCGGCCGCGAAACGCTGCGGCATCTCAAGGCCGATGGGCTCGTGGACCAAGTCCGTCGAAAGGATGGTGTAGGTCATGGCGACCTCCGTGCGCGCCTGCAGTTCTCTGATCCGGCCGATCCTGGCGGCCCACTCGCCGGCCTCCGCGGGGCTCACATGGTCGAGGTCCGTGTCCAGCGGCTCCAACTCGCCGGCGAGGCTGTGAAGCGTCGTAATATTCGTCGCCAACTCGGCTGGGTAGAAGAAGGCCTTCGAATAGAGCTTCACCGCCTCCGGCCCCATATGGTCGGAGACTTGCAGCGAACGCGCGTTCAGCCACGCGTCATTCGTGAACTGAACGAGCGTCGGGGCGTATCGTTGTGCGGGCGCCCGGTAGGTTCCCGTGTGTCGCGCCTCGGCCACAGCCTGGCTGAGCGCGGTGAGCTGGGCGTCCAGACACGGCGCGTTGGTCAGCCACCTCAGGCCAGCACCGGCGTCGGCGCCGAGTTCCTGGTTCAGCTGGACGCGTGTTTCCCCGACGCGGTGATTCCAGTGCAAGGTCTCCACCAGCTGCTCGGCGCCCAGCGCCGTGAGCACGCCGACCACTATGATCACGTACTCCTTGAGAAACTCGCGCAGGCCGTGCCACGGCTTGGGTTTGTGGATGTCCATGCCGCCCCCAGCGGATTCCTGCAGGGGACTGTAATCGGACTCTTCGAAGGTCCGCTATGTCGGACGCGGTTACAGCCATGATAGAGGCTCAGGGCCAGGCGCCCGGCGTTTTCGCCGATGCGGTCTTGAATCTCGCGCTGCACCTCCAGCAGGCCCTCGACGCCGAGGACCTGGACCAGAAGGTGCGGGCCGCTGGCGCGGTCCATCGCCTGGGTCGGGGCCTGCGGCAGCGGACCGTAGCGCTGCCGAGCCCGACCCTTCCTCCAGCTCTATCCCGATGCGCTCGTGATTGAGCTCTGCCAGGAGCTGGGCCTTAAGCCCCCCCGAATTCCATCCGCCCGCGCCACCGGTCCCTCCGGCGACACCACGGAGCTCCGTCACCAACGGCCACGACTCGTCCTGAACCCCGCCGCGGCCGGGTTTGACCCCGGCCGCAATCGGCGCACCCTGCGGTCGTCAGCTTGGGGTGATCCGAACAGATGCCGGGATCCGTTTCGCGCCGTGAAGCCCTCTCACGGACGCTCGCCGCTTCGGCTTTGACCGCGGCCGCGCCCGCGTGGGCGGCTGGCGAGAGCGGAGCCGCCCGCGGAGTCCTGACCCGGCTCTTCGGGCCCGCGGCGGCGCGCATCGCCCTGACCCTCGAACCCACGGGCGCGCGGCCGTGGTACGCCGCCGAGGCCCGCAACGGAAGACTCTCGGTCAAGGGCGACAGCGGCGTGGCCCTGGCGCGCGGCGCCTATGCCTGGATGCGCCGGACCGGCGCCGCCCACGTCAGCTGGGAGGGCGATCGCGTGGCCGTGCCCGCCCGTTGGGCCGACGGGGCTAGCGGCCGCGTCGAAAGCCCGTTCACCCGCCGCGCCTACCTCAATCCCTGCACCTACGGCTACACGACGCCCTGGTGGGACTGGCCGCGCTGGCGGCGCGAGATCGACTGGATGGCGGTCCACGGGATCGACATGCCGCTGGCGCTCGAGGGCCAGGAGTTCGTCTGGCGGGCCTTGTGGCGCGAACAGGGGCTCACCCAGGCCGAGCTGGCCGGCTACTTCTCCGGCCCCGCCTTCACGCCCTGGCAGCGGATGGGCAACATCGAGGGCTACCGCGCCCCGCTGCCATCGGCCTGGATCGACAAGAAGCGCGACCTCCAACGGAAGATCCTGAGCGCCATGCGCGCGCTCGGCATGAGCCCGATCCTGCCGGCCTTCGGCGGCTATGTGCCCAAGGCCTTCGCCCTGAAGCACATGAACGCCCGGATCTACCGCATGCCGGCGGGCGGCGGCTTCCACGAGACCTACTGGCTCGATCCGCGCGATCCGCTGTTCGCTCGACTCACCGCCCAGTTCCTGGCGCTCTACGATCAGACCTACGGCGCCGGCACCTACTACCTGGCCGACTCGTTCAACGAGATGCGCCCGCCGGTCGCCGACGATGGGACGGGCGGCGGCAACGCCGGCGTCGGCGACGGTGGCGCCAGCAAGGCCGCGGCGGCGGCTCCGATCGATCCCGCTCTGAAGGCTCAACGCCTTGCCGCCTATGGCCAGGCGATCCACGCGGCTTTCCGCCAGGCCCGCCCCGACGCGGTCTGGGTGATGCAGGGCTGGCTGTTCGGGGCGGATCCGCAGTTCTGGGACGAGGCGGCCATCGCCGCCTATTTCAGCCAGGTCCCCGCCGGCGGCGTCATGGTGCTGGACATCGGCAACGACCGCTATCCGGACGCCTGGCGGCGCGCCCGCGCCTTCGCCGGAAAGCCGTGGGTGTTCGGCTACGTGCACAACTACGGGGCCAGCAATCCCGTCTATGGCGATCTCGACGGCTACCGGCGCGACCTGGCGGCGGTTCTGGCCGATCCACAGGCCAGGAAACTGAGCGGCTTCGGCATGTTCCCGGAAGGCCTCGACAACAACTCCATCGTCTACGAGGAGGCCTACGACCTGGCCTGGAGCGCCGGCGGATCCTCCCTGGCGGCCTGGCTCTCGGGCTATGCAAAGTCACGCTACGGCCGCACGACGCCGGAGCTGGACGCGGCGCTGCGGGAATGGGTCGAGGCGGCCTACACGACCCGCTACTGGACGCCCCGCTGGTGGAACGGCCGCGCCGGCGCCTACCTGTTCTGCAAGCGGCCGACGGCGACGATCGGCGAGTTTCCGGGCCATGCCGGTGACCGGGCCAAGCTCGCCGCTGCGGTCGACGAACTGGCGCGGCTGGCTCCGGTCTTCGCCAGCGAAAAGCTTTTCGTCCACGACCTGATCGACGCCACCGGCCACCTGGTCAGCGAGGAGATCGACCTGCAGCTTCAAGCCACAGTCGCCGCCTACCGCCGCGGCGACCTCGCCGCGGGGGACCGGGCGCGGCGCAAGGTCGACGACCTTGCCCAGGCGCTCGATGCGCTGCTGGGCGCCCAACCGAACACGCTCGCCACCTGGATCGACGCCGCCCGCGATTATGCCGACACCTCCGCTGACGCCCGCGCCTACGTCCTGAACGCCAAGGCTCAGGTGACGGTCTGGGGCGGCGACGGCGGCCTGTCCGACTACGCTTCGAAGATGTGGCAGGGGCTCTATCGCGACTACTACATGCCCCGCTGGATGCAATTCCTCGACGCCCTGCGCGCCGCTGGCGCCGGGCCCTTCGACGAAGCCGCGACCGTCCGGGCCATCGCCGCCTGGGAACAGGCCTGGATCGAACGCGAAGGGTCTTACGTCCGCCAACGCCCCGCCGATCTGGTGGCCGCCACGCGGGCCCTCCTTGCCCGTCTTGCGCAGCCGTAGGCCGGACCATGGAGAAGCCCGCCACGCGCCACCTGTCGTTGGACGTGTTCCGCGGGCTCGCCGTCTGCCTGATGATCGTCGTCAATACGCCAGGCCCCGGCGCGCATCCCTATCCATGGCTAGTCCACGCCAGGTGGTTCGGCTTCACCGCTGCGGACGCGGTCTTCCCATCGTTCCTGTTCGCCGTCGGCTGCTCGATGAGCTTTGCTTTTGGGCGGCCATCGCCGGCCGGCGCCTTCGCGCTCAAGGTCCTGCGCCGCGCGGCGCTGATCTTCCTGCTGGGGTTCCTGATGTACTGGTACCCCTTCGTCTATCGCCAGGACGGCGCCTGGATGCTCAAGCCCTTCACGGACACGCGCGTGATGGGCGTGCTGCAACGGATTGCGCTCTGCTATGTGCTGGGCGCCTTCGCCGTGCGCTATCTGTCGCTGCGCTGGCTGGTGGGCCTGAGCCTGCTGCTTCTCTTCGGATACTGGGGCGCGTTGCAGGCGTTCGGCGACCCCGCCGACCCCTTCGCCAAGCTCACCAACGCCGGGACGCGGCTCGACCTCTTTGTGCTCGGCCCGCGCCACCTCTACCGTCGCGACGGCGGCTTCGATCCGGAAGGTCTGCTGGGAACCTTGCCGGCGACCGTCAATGTGATCGCCGGCTACCTGGCGGCGCGCTACCTCAAGGCCGCGGATGGCCGGCGGACGGCCCTCATGCGAATGGCGCTGCTCGGGTCCATCCTGGCTGTCGCGGCCTATGCCTGGACCCCGCTCTTCCCGATGTCGAAGAAGCTCTGGACCGGCAGCTTCGTCCTGCTCACCGTCGGATTGGATCTCGTGTTGCTGTCCGCGCTCGCTGCCGCTCTGGAAGGCCGCGCGCCGAACCCGGCCACCCGCTTCTTCCAGGTCTTCGGGCGCAATCCGCTGGTGATCTACCTGTTCTCGGAGCTTTTCGTGACCACCCTTCAGACCATCGAAGTCGCCCCCGGCGTCGGGGTCTACGACTGGATCGCCGAGAACCTTTTCCAGGCCGCTGTTCCCGGCCCCCTGGGCTCGTTCCTTTGCGCTATCGCCTACATGCTGACCTGCTGGCTCCTGGGCTACATCCTGGACCGTCGCCGGATCGTCGTGCGGCTTTAGGGACGGGGCCGAAGACGCCGCCAAATTAACCTACAAGCGGGACAATTCGCCGCTGAATAGCGGTGACGCTGTTTACCCTTAGCGCTTAGACTCCACCCCCTAAGCGGGGTGATTTGCCTCAAGTCGGGAGCGGCGAGCCTTGGAGGCACGCGAGGATATGGGCGCGGCCAAGGCGCAGGATCGATCCGCCGATCTGGCGCTCGCCAAGCCGCCCACGCAGCGCTTCGCGCGTATCGCGATCCTCGCCGCCCTCGTGCTGCTGGCCGTCTATACGGCCGTCGCGATCGCGCGCGCCACCCACGGGCCGCTCAGCATCGCCGAGCAGATCGTGTCCCTGCTCGTGCCATTGCTGGTCGCCGGCGCGCTCGGTGGCCTGCTGCTCGCCGAATCCAAACGCGTCGAGCGCGCGCACGCCGCCTACAGCGACAGCGAACAACGCTTCCGCCTGGCCGTCGAGGCCGCCCGCTGCGGCATCTGGGAATGGGACCTGTCGGAAGACCGCATCTTCATGTCCGACGTGACCGCCGCCCTCTTCGGCTGGCGGGGCGGCGTGGTCGACGGCCAGCAGGTGCTCGAGCGGGTTTCCGAGGGCCACCGCGACGGACTGCGCGAGGCGCTCGCCAACGCCGCGGTCTACGGCGGCTTCGATGTCTCCTTCCGAGTGCCCAGCCTTGCCGGCGGCCGGCCGGTCTGGATCGACGCCCGCGGCCAGGGCTTCGGTAAGAGCCCGGAGGGCGGCTTCGCGCGCATCATCGGCGTGGCGCTCGACGTCACCGAAGAGCGTCTGGCCCAGGCCCGCGCCCAGGCCGCCGAGACCCGCCTGCGCGACGCCATCGAGAGCGTGTCGGAAGCCTTCGTCCTCTGGGACAAGCAGGGTCGGCTTTTGATGTGCAACAAGAACTACCGCAGCTTCTTCCGCCTGGAGCCGCAGGTGCTGAAGCCCGGCGTGCTGCGCGAGGAGCTGGAGGCCCAAGCCAAGCTCGCCGTGCGCCAGGAGTTCCCGGCGCTGGGTGGCCGCAAGGGCGTGCGCGAGGCCGAGCTGGTCGACGGCCGCTGGGTGCAGATCTCCGAGCGCACCACTGCAGAGGGCGGCCTTGTGGTCACCGCTGCCGACATCACCGCGCTCAAGGCCCAGGAGGAGGCGCGTCGGGTCAACGAGGACGAACTGCGTCGCGCTGTCGTGAACCTCGAACGCAGCCAGGAGCAGCTCTCGGAACTGGCCCGCAAGTACGAGAACGAGAAGGTCCGCGCCGAAGGGGCCAACCAGGCCAAGTCCGAATTCCTGGCCAATATGAGCCACGAGCTGCGCACGCCGCTGAACGCCATCAACGGTTTCTCCGAGATCATGGTCGCCGAGATGTACGGGCCGGTCGGCGACCCGCGCTACAAGGACTACGCCCGCGACATCCTGAACTCCGGCCAGCACCTGCTCGCCCTGATCAACGACATCCTAGACATGTCGAAGATCGAGGCCGGCAAGATGAACCTGCGCTTCGAGCCGGTGGCGCTGGAGGACGTGGCCGAGGACGCGCTGCGCCTGGTGCGCAACCGAGCCGAGGCCGCGGGCCTATCGCTGCGACTCGATTTCTCGGACCTGCCGGAGGTCGAGGCCGACTACCGGGCGATCAAGCAGGTGCTGCTGAACCTGCTCTCCAACGCCGTGAAATTCACCCCGCGTGGCGGCTTGATCACCATCCACGCCGAGCGCCGCGAGGACCCTCTGGGCGAGCGGGTGCGGATCAGCGTGCAGGACACCGGAATCGGTATCCCGCCGGAAGACCTGGCCCGCCTCGCCCAGCCCTTCGAACAGATCGAAAGCCAGCACGCCAAGACCCAGCAGGGCACGGGCCTGGGTCTCGCCCTCACCAAGTCGCTGGTGGAGATGCACGGCGGCCTCCTCGACCTGCGCAGCGCCCCCGGCCAGGGCACCAGCGCCACCTTCTCGCTCCCGGTGCGCCAGGCCAGCGTGGCCCTGGCCAAGGTCGCCGCAGGCTAAGGCCTGACGATCGCGTCATAGGCCTTGTTCGCCGCCCCCTGGGCGCGTTTCAGGGTGGTCTTGAGCTGCCGGAAATCCCGCACGCCCCCGGCGCGGGCCAGGAGCACGCGGAACGCCGCCGGCTCGTCCGACGGGTCGGCGTTGTCGGCGAGCGCCACTTTCAGCAGCTGCGTCAGGTCCTGCTGCAGCCGCCAGGCCGCCGCAAGGTCGCCGGCGGGGCCCGCGGGCGCCAGGCCGCATTCCCGCAGCGCCGCGAGCGCCGCGGCGGTGTTGGGCGACAGCGGCCCGCCTTCGGCGGCGTGGGCGATCTGCAGAAATTGCGCCGCGAATTCGATGTCCACCATCCCGCCGGGCGAGAGTTTCAGGTCCCACTCGCCCTTGGCCGGCCGCTCGCGGTGCATCAGCTCGCGCATTTCGCGCACCTCGGCCGCCGTCTGAGCCCGGTCTCGCGGCCGCCGCAGCGCCTTGCCGAACGCCGCCTCCGCATCCGCGGCGAAGGCCGGACTGGTCGACCAGACCACCCGCGCCCGGGTGAGCGCCAAGAGTTCCCAGGTCTCCGCCTCGGCCTCGTAATAGCCCTCGAAGGCCGCGAAGCTCACCGCCACCGGGCCCTTGGTGCCGGAGGGCCGAAGCTGCATGTCGACCTCGTAAAGCCCGCCCTGCCCCGTCTGGCTGGACAGGGCCGCGATCAGCCGCTGGGTGAAACGGCCATAGAAGGTCACCGCGTCCCAGCTCTTCAGCGCCGAGGCCGCGTGCGGATCGGCGGCGCGGTAGAGGGTCATCAGGTCGAGGTCGGAGGTGGCGCTCATCTCGCGTGAGCCGCACTTGCCCAGCGCCACGACCGCCACCTCACCGGGAAAAGCGCCGCCCAACCGTTGGGTTTCGGCCAGCGCCGCGTCGGCCAGGACGTCGACGCAGACGTCGGCCAGATCGGCGAAGGCCTTGCCCGCCGCCACCGCACTCGCCGCCCCGCTCATCACCTGCACGCCCACGCGGAACGCCTGCTCGCGGTGCACCACGCGCACCACGTCCATGGCCGACTCGAAGCCGTCGGCGCGGGCCACGGCGGCGCGCATCACTGCGAGATCCTCGCCGAGGTCGATGGGCTCGAAGAAGCTCCCGTCCAGCATGGCGTCGATCGCCGCCGGCCGCCGCGCCAGCGTCGCCGCCAGGCGGGGCGCGAAGGCCATCACCTGCACGATCAGCTCGAACAGGTTCGGCTGGGCCAGGAACAGCGATTGCAGCTGCACCCCCGACGACAGCCGCGAGAAGAAGTCGGCGAAGCGGGTGAAGGCGGGGTCCGGGGCGCCGGTCGCCTGCGCCGCCTCGAGCAGGCGCGGGGCCAGCCGCGTGAACAGCTCGCGGCCCCGTTCCGTCGCGGTGGCCGGGATATGCCCGTGGTGCCAGCTGCGGATGGTGGTCGCCACCGAATGCGGGCTGGAAAAGCCCATCCGCTTCAGGGTCGCCTGCGTTGCTGGGTCGTCCTCGACGCCGGTGAACACCAGGCTGCCGAACCGCGAGGACAGCGGCTCCTCCGACGGGAAGAGCTCGCCATAGCGGGCATTGACGCCCTTCAGGGTCCGGGTGATCCCCGCATCGAACTGGCGCAGCGGTTCGAAGCCCGAGAGCGCCGCCACGCGCTTGCGGTCCGCATCGGCCTCCGGCAGCTTGTGGGTCTGCTCGTCGGCCAGCATCTGCACCCGGTGCTCGACATCGCGCAGGCGCACATAGGCCTCGGCCAATTCCGCGCAGGTCTGCGGCGCCACATGGCCGGCCTCGGTCAGGGCGGCCAGGGCGTCGAGCGTGCGGCGGCTGCGCAAGGCCGGATTGCGCCCGCCCAGGATCAGCTGCTGGGTCTGGACATAGAACTCGATCTCGCGGATGCCGCCGGTCCCGAGCTTCAGGTCGACGCCCTTGGCCGAGACCCGCTCGTCCACCTTGTGGGCGTGGATCTGGCGCTTGATCGAATGGATGTCGGCGATGGACGCGAAATCCAGGTTCTTGCGCCAGACGAAGGGCTGCAGCTCGGCCAGGAACGCCTCGGCGGCGGGGATGTCGCCGGCGCAGGCGCGCGCCTTGATGAACGCCGCCCGCTCCCAGTTCTGGCCGACGTTCTCGTAGTACTCGAGCGCCGCCGGGATCGGCACCGCGGCCTGGGTGGACGAGGGATCGGGACGTAGCCTGAGGTCCATGCGGAAAACGTAGCCGTCGGCGGTGCGCAGCTGCATCAGGTCCGACAGCCGCTGCGTCAGCCGCACCGCGAAGGCCTCGGTCTCGACGCCGGGCGCGAGCGGCAGGGCGTCGGGATCGAAGAAGACCGAGACGTCAATGTCGCTGGAATAGTTGAGCTCGAAGGCGCCTTGCTTGCCCATGGCGATGCAGAACCAACCCGGGACCGGCCCGTTTGGCCCCTCGCCCAGGTGGGTCAGGCGCCCGGCTTCCACCTCGCCCTTCGCGGCCACCGTCAGGGCCGCGGCGAGCGCGGCGTCGGCGAAGCGGGTGAGCGCGCCGGTCACCTGGTCCAGGTCCCAGACCGCGCCGAGATCGGCGAGCGCGGTCAAGAGGTGCAGCTCGGCCTTCAGGTCGCGCAGGCGGACCTGGGCGCCCGGCAGGTCGAGCCGCGCGGCCTTCGCCGTGCGGACCAGAATGTCCTCAAGCCGCGCCTGCGGGTCGTCGGCCAGCAGGCTGTCGAGCCGCTTGGGATCGTGCCGCGCGAGTCC
>NZ_SSMZ01000104.1 GCF_004799395.1 Phenylobacterium sp. | reverse complement strand
CCTTGGGCTTGGTGATCCGTAGAATTCGCTCACTCAGATTCAGGTCCGGCACACGGGCAGTCTTCAGGGCCGTTGGCCGGCTGCCCGACAATAGGGTGAAGAGGTGGAACTCGCGGCGGATCGCGTTGCGCAGCCGTCCCAGCTGCGTCATCCAACCCGCGATGTCCGGCGTGCCCATCGCCACGTCGCGGCGAAATTCCTTATTCCAGTCCACTGCCGTCACCGGGTTCTCCGGAGGCAGGCCGCGAACGCTGCGCCGGGCGTGATTGTAGATTGCCCGCAGGGTCCGCATGCATCCGTTCGCAGCATATGGCCCTGAACTGGCCGTCAGGTCGTCGTGCCGCCTGGCGACCAGGCTGGGCTCTTCGCCAAGCTCTCGCAGCGGCGTGTCGAGCCAGTCGGCGAGGAGGCGTTCCACGTGCACGGTGTAGCCGGCGATGGTGCCCGCGCTGCGTTCCTTGCGCTCGAGGTGCGCGACCTTGTAGCGGGCCCATGCCTCGCGAAGGGTGATCTCCGACGGCGGTTTCACTTCGGGCTTCGGAGCTTCTTCGAACTCGCCCTGGAGGATCTTCGCCAAGGCCGCCCTGGCCGCGACGCGGGCCTCGCGGGTCGTCATTTCGTCGGACGCGCCGATCGTCACCTTCTTAGTGCGCCGCTTCCCGGACACCCAGCAGTCGGCCTGCACTGTGAAGGTCTTCCGGCGCGCGCCCACCCGGACGAAGAAACCGGCCAGTTCGGTGTCGCGCACGATATACTGGCCGTCTTCACTGGCTGGCAGTTGCCCGACAGTCTTGTCGGTGAGGGTCATCTTGCGATCAGGCATGGCGAGGAGAAATTAGGACGGTGTTGGGACGGTGTTTGCGCACCCAAGTTTCTGGGGCGGCCTACTAGAAAACCCTAGCACATTCGATAAAGAATAGCAAATACAGTTAGTTATCGTACTACAGCGTGGAGTGGCGAAGACCGTTCGGAAGCCCCGTCAATAACTACGAATCTGAGGGTCGGACGTTCGAATCGTTCCGGGCGCGCCAATTTCTCCAATAAAATCAATGAATTTTACTCCGAGGATTGGGGCCGATTTCCTCGATTTTGCGTTTAAGCTGGGGTTTAAGCTGGGGTCCTGGCGTGAACGGTGGGGGAACGCCGCCGCCTCTACGCCGCGCTTCGCAGGCCTTCGATAGGGCTCGCCGGGTTTGGAGGGGATCGAATCGCGAACGGGCGAGGACTTTGCTCATCCGCAGAAGCCTACGCGGCTGACTCAGCCAGCGTGGGCGACGGTTCGATTTCGTCGCTTGGCTGTGTTGGACGCGCCGTCCAGACCAATCGGCATTTCCAGTTTGAACCGCGAATAGAGAACCTTCGGCGCCAGCCGTCGCCCAGGATGCACTTCGAGCACCACAAGCCCATAGCGGCTCATCGTCTTCAGCGTCCGCGACAGGTTCGACGTCGCCCGGCCGGAGGCGTCTGACAGCTCCTGCAGTGACCGGGGGTTTCGCGCATCGATCAGCGCCAGCAGCTCACGATTGGATTCCGAGAGCACCTTGGCGAGGCTCTCAAGCGATGGGAACCAGACCTTGGGATCGCCCGCGCGCGGCTTCAATTCGCCGCGTGCGATCCGCAGCGTCCGCGCCTTGATCTCCGCGTAGCTCGCAATCCCGATGTTGAGGGTCTTGCTCATGTCCAAACTCCAACCTCTCGCATGACCGACTCGACCAGCGCCCAGAAGTCGACGAGGAGGGCCTCCGCGTCGCTGTAGTCGTAGGCCGTGATCGTCTTGAACCTGTGCTTGTGATCCTGGCTCTCGTGGGTTCGCCCACTCGGGCCGGATCGCGTGGGCGCTACGTGGGCGTTGTCGAAGCCCGCGAGGCGCTTGTTCTTCGGGTCGTGCAACGTCAGCTCATAGTCCAGGCCGTGCGGCTGGGCGGGCGAGGGCGTGACCGAACCACCTGGAACTTCACCCAGTGGCCCGCTTCATCGATCACCGCGATCGTCCCTTGCAACTCCAGCAGCGTGTCCAACGAGGTGTCGCGCGACATCATGATAAGTTATCACTTACTGATAAGTGTGGAAGTGGGAATTCGTATCCCACCGTTCAAGGCGGACCCCGCGAATCACCGCCGGTAAGGCGCGCGGCTCTGAGCTGCTGCGGCGCGGCCAAGTCGGCCGGCCACGGAGGTTTCCGCAACCAGCTTGCGGAGCGCGCGAAGGGTATTGCGGGAAGGCGGTGGCGACACGCCGGTCTCTGAGATTTCCGTGCACGGAAACCCCATCACGGCTTGTCCCGCAGCGGGATCGTGTAGAACCAATAACAAGCTGGAGTTGTAGTGGAGGGGAGATGGGCGAACCAGCGCAGGATGTTCCCTCCCGGAGCGAGGCCCTGGGCCAGGCGCTGAAGTCGCTTCGCCGTCTGAGGGGTCGACGCCCCGGTGAGATGGCGGACGCCATGGGCATGCCGCGACGCTCCTTGGTGAGCTTGTCGTGCCGGTCCGAAACCATCCGCGGGTTTTCGCCTAGGGTCATGAGCGGCAGGTCCAGCCAGTCTGCCATCAGCCGTTCGACATGGTCCTGATACCCGGCGATGGTCGAAGGGCTCCGCTCCTTGCGCTCCAGGGCGATCTTGTAGCGGACCCACGCCTCGCGAAGCGTGACGTTGGCGACCTTGGGCTTCCAGGCGAGGTCCAAGGTCAGGCAGTCGCGCCCGGTGAGCTCCTTCACCCAGCCCGCCATCTCCTCGGTATTCTTCATCATCGCCGACATCAGCAGGAGGTCGGCGTCGGGCGCGACGCGACGCTATTACCCCTTTTCCGCGTTGAGGCGAGGCGGTAGGCACGACGTCTCTTTCACCGAGGCGGCCGGGGCGAGCAGCCGATGGAGGGTGCAGATGCCTGGGTTGGATTGGAACGCGATCGAAGCCGCCCGGTTGGTCCGCGATCCCTTTGATCACGTCGCCATTGCTCAAGTCCTCGATCCGCAGTGCGCCGCGGCCATCCCGGGAGAGTTTCCAGTCATCCGGAGCCCCGGCTCATATTCGCTGGCGGACGCGCCGCCGGGACCATTCCTTAACACCCTGATCGACGACCTCCTTTCGGATCGCTTCCGCGCGCACATGGCTCGGTTGTTCGAGGTCGACCTGCAGGATCGGCCGGCTTCGGTCACCCTCCGCGGGCAATGCTCTGGGCGCGACGGTAGGATCCACATCGACTCCAAGTCGAAGGTGCTCTCTCTGCTTATCTACCTCAATGACGGCTGGACCGGCGGACAGGGACAGTTGCGGCTCCTTGCAGATAGGCACGGGTTCGACGACGCTACAGTGGAGATCCCTGCGAGCCTCGGATCGATGGTGGCTTTCCGGCGCGGCGACCAATCCTGGCACGGGCATTCTCCGTTCGTCGGTCAGCGGCGGGCGCTGCAGTTCAACTATCTCCAAAGCCAGCGGGCGTCCGTTGTCGGCCTTCTCCGCCACCGCCTGTCGGCCTTCGGCAAACAGCTCGTGGCCTAGTTGGCGGCTCCACGTCGCACGGGAGACTGGGGGATCTAACGCCCCCGCATCGGCGGATCTCGCAGCCTTGCGGCATCAAGGCGCGCCGACAGCCGCCGGCGGTTTCCGCGGAGACTGTGTCGGCTGATACACAGAACGTCACGAAAGCTCCGCAATTCGGCTGCAATGGCCCCCTCCGGCCATCCGTTCCAGCGCCGGTTTGAGGGGCCCATGAACGAGACACCAGGCGACGGCCGCTCGGGCGGTGCGCGGCGACTGTCGCCGACCGCGCAGTGGCGACTCCTGGGCCTCTGTGCTGCCTTGGTGCTCGCCGTCGTGGTCGGCGGAAGTTTGATCCGCAGTAGCCGGACCAAGCCCGCGCCGCCCTCGGCTGTAACTAGTCCCACGGCGCTGCGGTTGACGGACCGGCAATGGCAGTCCCTCACGCTGCAGGCCGCGCGCGCAAAGACCTTCGCCGACGTCGCCGCCACGGACGGGAAGATCGCCATCGACGACGACCTCACGACGAGCGTCTACTCGCCCTATTCCGGGCGGGTGACGCGAGTCTTCGTTCGCGTCGGTGACCGGGTTGCAGCCGGTGTCGCCCTGTTCGCCATCGACGCTCAGGAGATCGCGCAGGGGCAGAGCGACCTCGCCACATCAGCGGCGCAAGCGAAGCTGGCTGCCGCGGTTGAGGCGCGCCAGCACGAACTCTATGAGGCCCATGGCGCAGCCCTGAAGGACTGGCAGCAAAGCCAGGCGGACCTGATTAACGCCCAGTCGGCTTATCGCGCCGCCCGCGGCCGGCTGCACATTCTGGGGCTGACCGACGCCGAGATCGACACACTGGCCAACCGGTCGCCCGCCGCGGCGTCCTGGCGTGAGACGATCGTGCGCGCGCCGCGTTCCGGCGTTCTGATGCAGCGCAACGTCAGCGCCGGGCAAAACATCGCCAGCCTGACCAACGGCGGAACGGCCTCGGCCTTCGTGATCAGCGATCTTTCGAAGGTCTGGCTGGTGGGCGAGCTACGCGAAGCCCAGGCGCCTCTGGCGCGGTTAGGCCAGCCGGTCGAGATGACCGTGACTGCGCTGCCGGGGCGCAGCTTTTCCGGACGCCTGGATTTCGTGGCGCCCAGCGTCGATCCGGTGACGCGGCGGGTCGCCGTTCGTGCGACCGTGCCCAATCCGGACCAGCGCCTGAAACCGGAGATGTTCGCCGACTTCAGCGTGACGACCGGAGAAGAACGCAGCTCGATCGCCGTCCCCGTCGACGCCGTCATTTATGAGGGAGACACGGCCCGCGTCTGGGTCGCCCACGCAGCCGACCGCAGCGTGGCCCTGCGCCCGGTGACCACCGGGCGGATTGCCCATGGCGAAGTGGAAGTCCTGTCAGGATTGCGCGCCGGCGAACTCGTCGTGACCAGTGGCGCGCTGTTCATCGACCGCGCCGTCCGAGGCGGCTGAGGCGATGAACGGGGTCATCGCCTTCGCCCTGCGCCATCGCGGGCTGATGCTTCTGATGCTGGCCGCGATGGTAGCCGCGGGTGTCTTCGCCTTCCGCCAGCTCAACATCGAAGCCTACCCCGACCCGGTCCCACCGCTGGTCGACATCGT
Organism: Phenylobacterium sp.; assembly: GCF_004799395.1. Classification (GTDB taxonomy): domain Bacteria; phylum Pseudomonadota; class Alphaproteobacteria; order Caulobacterales; family Caulobacteraceae; genus Phenylobacterium. The sequence continues at coordinate 9,381 of NZ_SSMZ01000104.1, read as the reverse complement.
CACCCAGAGCACCGGCCAGTCGGCGGAGGAGATCGAGCGCTATGTGACGATCCCGATCGAGGTCCAGCTCGCCGGCATCCCTCACGTCAAGACGATCCGCACGATCTCGCTGTTCGGCCTGTCCGACGTGAAGGTGCAATTCACCTACGACTTCACTTACGACCAGGCGGAACAGCGGGTCATCAATCGCCTGTCGCAGCTCGGCCCGCTGCCCAATGGGGCCAGTGCGCAGATCTCGCCCGTCAGTCCGATCGGAGAAATCTACCGCTACCGGCTGGTGGGGCCGACGAACTATTCCGTCACCGACCTCAAGACCCTGCAGGACTGGGTGCTGCAGCGCCGCTTCAAGGCGGTGCCCGGGGTGATCGATGTCACCGGCTGGGGCGGCAAGACCAAGACCTACGACGTCACCATCGACAAGGCCAAGCTGATCGCTCACGGCCTGACCTTGCCGCAGATCATCCAAGTCATCGGCAACAGCAACGTCAATGTCGGGGGGCAGACCGTCAACTTCGGCCCGCAGGCCGCCATCGTCCGCGGAATCGGCCTGATCCAGACCGTCGATCAGCTGCGAAACACCATGATCACCAGCCCTGGAGGCTCGCCGGTCCTGCTGAGCGACATCGCCACGATCTCCGTCGGGCACCTTCCCCGGCTCGGCGTCGCGGGCCAAGGCGACGACAACGACATCGTCGAGGGGATCGTCCTGATGCAGCGCGGCGAGAAGAGCATGCCGACCATCCGCGCGGTCGAGGACGAAGTTAAGCGCGTCAACACCAGCGGCATCCTGCCGCCGGGGGTCCAGATCGAGAAGATCTATGACCGCAGCGACCTGATCGCCGTAACCACCCACACCGTCCTGGACAACATGCTGTTCGGGATCGTGCTCATCTTCCTGGTCCAGTGGGTGTTTCTGGGCAATTTCCGCACTGCGCTCATCGTCTCGGCGACGGTGCCCTTTGCCCTGTTCTTCGCCGTGCTGATTATGATCCTGCGGGGCGAGTCCGCGAACCTCTTGTCGGTCGGCGCTATCGACTTCGGCCTCGTGGTCGACGCCACGGTGATCATGGTCGAGAACATCTACCGCCACCTCGCCGAGCCTCGGACCCCCCCGCCCGTCGACAGCGCCAGAGCGGCGGCCTCGCGCGAACTCACCACAATCGCCGACGCGGCGGCCGAGGTGAACAAGCCGATCTTCTTCTCAGCCGCCATCATCACCGCCAGCTTCGTGCCCCTGTTCACCCTGACGGGTGTCGAAGGCCACATCTTCGGCCCGATGGCGCAGACCTACGCCTACGCCATCGCAGGCGGTCTCATCGCGACCTTCACGGTCTCTCCGGCCCTCAGCGCCATCCTCCTCCCGGAGAAGGTGGACGAGACCGACACCATGGTCGTTCGCGGCCTTCGGCGCCTCTATCAACCCGTCCTGCGCTTCGCGCTGGCCAATCGAATCGTGACGCTGGGTGGGGCCGGTATTCTGCTGGTGATCGCCCTGCTCGCCGGGCGCACGCTCGGCCTGGAGTTCCTGCCCCACCTCGAGGAAGGGAATTTCTGGATCCGCGCCACCATGCCGGCAGCGATCTCCCTCGAGGCGGGCGACGACGCGGTCAATCGGATGCGCCAGGTGATCGGCCAATTCCCAGAAGTGCAGACGGTCGTCTCCCAACACGGGCGCCCGGATGACGGAACGGACTCGACCGGCTTCTTCAACACAGAGTTCTTTGTGCCGCTGAAGCCGTTCAACACCTGGCCGCATGGGATGGATAAGGCCAAACTGACCAAGGCGCTCGACGAGGCTCTAAGCGCCCAATTTCCCGGCGTGGATTTCAATTTCTCGCAGAACATCCAGGACAACGTCGAGGAGGCGGCGTCGGGTGTGAAGGGCGAGAATTCATTGAAGCTGTTCGGCCCCGACCTCGCTGTTCTGCAGTCCACGGCAGGTCAGATCCGGGACACGATGGCGACGGTGCCGGGCGTCACGGACCTCGCCGTGCTGACGAGCCTTGGCCAACCCACGGTGCAGATCGAAATCGACCGGGCAAAGGCGGCTCGGTTCGGTCTGGCGCCGGGCGACATCAACGCCACGGTGCAGGCGGCGATAGGCGGGCAATCCGCCGGCAATTTCTACGAGCCGGGCAGTGATCGCAACTTCCCGATCGTGGTGCGCCTGCAGCCGGAGGACCGAGGCGACCTGGCGGCGATCCGCAGCCTGCCGATCGGCGCCGCCAGCCCAAACGGAGGCGTCGTGCAGGCGACGCTGGCCGATGTCGCCGACGTACGGCTCACCTCGGGCGCCGCCTTCATCTATCGCGAGAACCAGGAGCGCTACATTCCGATCAAGTTCAGCGTCCGCGGCCGCGATCTGGGCGGTGCGGTGCTGGAGGCCCAGCGCGCCGTCGCCGAGAAGGTCAAGGTGCCCGGCGGCTATCACTTGGAATGGGTGGGCGAACTCGGCGAACTGCAGAGCGCGCTGACAAGGCTTGAGGTCGTCGTGCCGCTGAGTCTGCTCTTGATAGGGCTGTTGCTGTTCCTGAATTTCTCCCGACTCAGCGACACCCTTCTGGCTGCCAGCGTCATGCCCATGGCGATGATCGGAGGGGTCCTGGCGCTGTTCGTCACCCACACGCCGCTCAGCATCTCGGCGGCCATCGGGTTCATCGGGCTATTCGGCATCTCGGTGATGAACGGCATCATTGTGCTGTCGTCCTTCAATCGGCTGGTGGGCGCAGGCTCTCCCCGCGACGCGGCCCTGCTGCGCGCCTGCGAGACCCAGCTCCGGCCCGTGGCGATGACCAGCATCGCCGCCTGCGTCGGCTTGCTGCCCGCCGCGCTGTCGACGGCGATCGGCTCCCAGGTTCAGAGGCCGCTCGCACTGGTCGTGGTGGGCGGCATGCTGCTGGCGCCGGCGCTGGTCCTCGTGGTCTTGCCGGTCCTGATCGACGTCTTTTCCCGTCGGGGTCTTGGCCCACGGCGCGCCAACGCGGGCGACCCGCCGGATCAGGTAGTCGAGACCTGAACTGTCGCGAAGCTCGATGGCTGGGCCTCGTGCGCCGAGAACATGGCGCAAATTGCCTGAGGGGCGCGAAGCGACCCTCACCCAGTCAAACGCCAAGACCCTCCGCCAGCTGAGACTTCGCCGCTATTACTAACGCGTCGCCACCGGCCATACGGCCTCACTCAAGCCACGGCCCCAGACCGGAGCTGGCTTCTGTCCGCAGCGCCCTTTGCAGGCCCGGGGTCGGAAGCGCTCACGATTTGACCGCCCAGGGTCCAGCGCCAAGCGCCTGGAACAGCGCCACGGTGTCGGTAAAGCGACTGGTCCGGGCCTGGATGAGGGCGATCCGACTTTGCTGCGCCGCCTGCTGAGCGACGTAGAGCGCGGAGGCGCTGATTTCGCCCGCGTGCTCCCTGGCTTCGGTCAGCTGGAGAGTCCGTGTGGTCGCCCGGTCGGCCGTCACGGCAAGCTGCAACGCGTCGGCATCGATCTGCAGAGCCTGGAGGGCGTCGGCGACGCCCTGATAGGCGGAAAGGGCCGCACTGCGGTACTGCGCCAAGGCCTGGGCGTAGCCGGCTTCCGCGGCGCGTTGCTGATGGCGCAGGGCGCCGCCCTGGAAGATCGGCTGCGCAACCCCGGCCGTCAGGCTCCAGAAGCTGTTGGGCGCAGAGGTCAGCGCGGCGATCCGCGCGGCGTTGCTGCCCCCGTCGGCGCCTAGCGAGAAGGTCGGCAGACGCGCCGCGGCCGCGATCCCGATCTGGGCGTTGGCGGCGTGCAGGTTCGCCTCCGCCGCGCGAACGTCCGGCCGATGCTCGACCAGGGCTGCAGGAATGCTGACGGGAAGACTGCGCGGCAATTCAAGGCTGGAGATATCGATTTCCGTGGCGGGCCCCTCGCTGGGATAGCGTCCCAGCAGGATCGCCAGAAGATCGCGTTCGGACGCCAACTGCCGGTTCAGAGGCGGCAAAGCCTGCTGTGCTTGGGCCAGGGCGCTCTCCTGAGCGGCGACTTCGGCCGCGGACACCTCGCCGAGGCGCTCCTGCAGGCGCAGGATATCGAGCAGCTTGGTCTCCGCCCCGACGATGTCCTGGTTCGCGGCGATCTGGCCCCGTAGGCTTGCCTCCTGCAGCGCCGCCTGCACGACGTTGGAGGTGAGGGTCAGATAGGCGGCGTCGGCCTGGGCGTCGGCCGCCTGGACGCGGGCCCGAGCGGCCTCGACCTGACGGCGGACACCCCCGAACACGTCGGGCGCGTAAGAGATCGTCACCTGGGCGGTGTAGAGACTGTAGATCGAGGCATTGGAGGCCAGCGGCGGCGCGATAGTGGCTGAATTCTTACTGCGCGACGCGTCGAACCCCGCGCCGATCGTCGGGAGATAGGCGGCGCGTTGCACCCGCAGCAGTTCACGGCTCTGCGCGAGCGCGCTCTGGGCGGCGCGGAGATCCGGATTGTTGGCGATCGCCTCCTTCACCAGGGCGTCGATCTGCGGCGAGGCGAATAGGCGCCACCATTCGGCCGGAAGGGTCTTTCCCGCATCGAATGTCTGGGCCGCGCCGGCCGGATCCGCGGCTTGGCCTGTCTCGCGAAGCGCCGGCGCGGTAAACTCGGAAACCTTGGGCGCCGGCGGCGGCTGATAGTTAGGTCCCGCGGCGCACCCTGCGAGCAAACCCATCAGAAGGAGGCTCGGTGACGCCTTGGACGTTCCCATCCAGGATTTGCCCAAACGATAGGTCAAACGAAAGTCCCTCATCCGCACGCCGCCGGAGCCTCGACGAGCGTCTGAGAATACCTCGATCCGCTGACGTGGCGCCAGCGGGCTCCGCCGACGCATACCAGTCTCCGAAGGCATCGTACTGAACGGGTCGTCAAACCTGTACGGGCCCGGCGTCGGCAGCGTCGGGTTTGCGCCGTGGCCGCCAGATGGCGAGCGCCATGGGAGGTAGAAGACTGAGGCCGAGGAGCGTTGAGGACGCGAGGCCGCCGATGATCACCCACGCCATCGGTCCCAGGATTTCCATCCCCGGCCGGCCCGCGTGAAACGCCATCGGCGACACAGCCGCGCTCACCAGGACCGCACCGATAACGATGGGCCACAGGCGCTGCCGCGCCGCCAGCCGGACAGTCTCGGAGGCCCAAGGTCGCCCCCGCACGTGGACGAGTTCTTCGACCTGCGAAATGAGCAGGACCGCAGCGCGCGCGGAAACCCCGAACAGGACGACGAACCCTGCGAGCGCGCCCAGCGACAGGATCCCGCCCGTCACGGCGACGGCGGCGACGCCTCCGATGAAGGCGAAGGCGGCTGAGCCGATTATCAGGACAGCGGCCCGCGCCGATCCAAAAGCCAGACAGATAAAACCGAGGATGCCCAGCGCGGCCAAGACCAGGGCGACGAGAACTCCCACCCCCCCAAACCCTCCGGAATTGACGGACACGAAATCCACGTAGACCCCCGCAGGCAGGACGACAGATCTTGCGATCCGGTCACGGGCCTCGCGTATGAACGCCGGTGGGTCGCCGACGCCATCGGCCACGACGGACACGCTACGGACGCCATTGTCGTGCTGGATCGCGCCGCGAGTTCCGGAAAGGTAGACGTTCGCCACGGTCTTGAGGGGCGCCGAAACCCCCGAACTCGACCGCAACAGCAAGTCCCCGGCGCCCTCTGGATCCTGCCTGAGGCCCGCCTGGGCGGTGACGACGATGTCGACAGCGCGGCCCCTGTCATACACCTGAGCCGCGCGGCGGCCTTCGAAGGCGGTCTGGAGCGTATCGAGCACGTCGGCGGCGGACAGGCCGTAGATCGCGAGGCGCTGGAAATTCAAGTCCACCCGCACGGACGGCGCGACGGCGGCAGCGGTCGGCGTGATGCGATTTGCGCCCGGTAGGCCAATGAGCGCCGCCGCCACCCGAGACGCAGCCGTGTCGAGGGCGTCTAGATCGTCGCCGGCGATGCGAACCTCGACCTCGCCGTGGCGCTCCGGACCCGCGATTTCGCTGGCGAAGCGAGAGCGCACGACGCCATGAAATCCTTCGTAGCGTTCGACGATCGCGCTGATCTTCTGCTGGATCGCGTCCTGATCTCTGTCGGAAAGGCCCCGGCGCAGCTTAATATCGAAGAGGGCGTGCTCCGGCCCTGACGTTTCGACCCCGGTCTCGGCGCGACCCGTCTGTTGCGAGACGGTCGCTACCTGCGGGATCGCCAGAAGATCCCGCGTCAGGCGACGGCCGAAGTCCTGCATGGCCGAAATCGATGTCGAGGCGGGGCCGCTTAGCTCGGCGGTGAGATGACGGCTGTGGACGGAGGGCAGGAATTCCGATCGGAACCCCGCGAAGGCCAGCCCGGAGATCAGGATCAGCGCCAGGCTCGCCAGCCAGATCCAGAGCGGGCGGATCGCCATCACTTGGGCGAGCCCTCCGTCATAGGCCGTCTTCAATCGGTGCAGCACAGGCGGTTCCCGATCGGGACCGATGTGTCCCAGGAACAGCAAGGCGAGCGCTGGCGTCACGAGCACCGACACCGCCAGCGACGCGAGGAGCGCGATGATCAAAGCCGCCGCGAATGGCGCGAGGAGAGCGCCGCCGATGCCCGGAATGAAGAAGACCGGCGTCAGGCCCACGACGATGGGCACCGTGGCATAGACGACAGGCTGCCGGACCTCGATTGACGCGCGCAGCACGGCATCGGGGCGCGACCCGCCACGAAATTCCGCATCCCGCAACCGCGTGAGAAGGTGATCGAGATCGATGACCGCTTCGTCCACGACCAGACCCAGGGCCACGATAAGCCCGCCCAGGGTCATGAGATTCAGCGTCCAGCCCAGGAGGCTGAGGACGATCAGGGCGGCGGCGAAGGCGAGGGGCAGGGTCAACAGGCCGACGAGGGCGCCGCGCCAGTCCCGCAAGGCGAGGATCATCAGCAAGGCGACCAGGGAGACCCCGATCGCCAGATCGCGGACCAGATCGCTCAGACTGGTGGTGACGAAATCGGCGGGCCGATCGATGGAGGTGTCCGTCTGGACGTCCTGTGCCGCGAGGAGGGGACGCAGCACCGCCAGTTTCGACTCGACCGCCCGGGTTGCGTCGAGGGTGTTGGCGCCGGTCTGTGCGCTTATCCTGAGAAGGACGGCCGGTCGCCCCTGCACTAAGGCGTCGCCAACCGGTGGCGTTGGCGCGTCGACCACATCGGCCACGTCGCTGATGCGCGTCGGGGCGCTTCCCGTCACCTGAATCTGACCGGCTGCGACGTCGTCGGCCGACAGCGCCTGGCCGTGGGGATCGACCAGCACGCGTTGGGTCGGGGTGTCGATGAAGCCCGCGCCCGTCACGCCGGTGGCGCGACGGACCGCCTCATAGACATCGGCGTAGCCGAGATCGCTATCCGAGAGGTCGCCGGCCCGGGCGCGCACCTCGATCCGTCGCACCTCGCCGCCGTAGACCTCGACGTCCGCGACGCCGGGCGAAGACAGTAGCGCGGGGCGCACGGTCCACTGCACCAGGGTGCGCAGGTCCATCGGCGAAAGGCGGCGGCTCGTGAAAGCGATCTTGAGCAGATCGCCGCCGCCGGAGGTGGAGGGCGCCAGACGTGGCGCTCCGATGCCCTGGGGCAAGACCGCGACGGCTTGTGAGAGACGTTCGGCGATCGCCTGGCGCACCTTTAGAGGCTCGGCGTGGGCCTGGAACTCCAAGCTGACGATGGAGCGTCCCGGAATCGAGGTCGAATGCAGATTCGCGACGCCAGGGGATCCGATCAGGGCGCTCTCGACGGCACGCGTGACGAGCTGCTCGACCTGTTCGGTCCCCAGGCCAGGCGCTTCCGTCTCCACCGAGGCGGAGGCGGGCGCCAGCGGCGGCAGGAGACCCTGCTTCAGACCTGCGGCCGCGAATGCGCCATAGACCAGAAGCAAGGCGCCGGCGGCGATGACGACTCGGGGGTGACGCAATGCCCAACGGACGACGGCGGAGATCACCCTATCGCGCCTGAGTGGCCGCGAGGTCCGCGGCGAACAGCCCCGCCACGCCGCTCACCGCCACTTGATCGCCCGGCGCGAAGCCCTTCGCCACGAAGTACCCGGCCTCCTCGGCCAGGCCATCCTGCACCAGCCGCCGTTCGAACTGTTCGCCGCCCCGACGGACGTAGGCCCAAAGCGAGCCCTCGTAACGCAACACGGACTCCCGCTTGATCACCACCCCGCTCAGGGGATTGCCGGTGTCGATGTGGGCGCTCTGCGTCAGGCCTACAGACAACAGGATCGCCGACTTTCCCGTGACTTCAACGATCAGACCGGAGGACTGCAATCTCGGCTCGGCCGCTCGTGCCGGGCCCAGTACTTGGCCCGTTACACTGTCCGAGCCGACGTCGATCTTAACCGTGCGAGCGCCGGCTTGTCCGGCGTTGGAGGGGGTGTCGACATGCACCAGCGCCGCCGCACCGTTCGATAGGGCGCGAATCAGGGCCTGGCGCCGCGCATCGGAAAGTCTCGCGACGCCTGGCCCCCATTCGAGTCCAAGGCGCTGTCGCAGCAGCTCGACCTTGAGGGCGTCCGATCGGGCTTGAGCTTGGGCGGCTTCCGCGTCTTTCCTGGCCAGGGCGCCGCCTGTTCCGCTAAGCGTTTGGGCGCGGGCGGCCTCCGCCCGGGACGCGGCCGCGGTCGCGATCGCGGTGAGAAGGTCTGAATTGAGTTGAGCCAGCGGCCCGGGATCCAGAACCTTGGCAAAGGCGTCCACCTGCGCACGGTGCTGGCCAGCGGCCAGCGGCTGGGTGGCGATGCCCAGGCTCCGCTGCTGGGACGCCGAAATTGTCACCGACCCGCCCGCGGCCATTGACCAACTCGGGCCTGACCCCAAAACGGTCAAGGTGAAGACGGCCAAACGAATCCGCGCTCGAATCGTCACGATCCTCGATCATCGTTCCAGGCGCAGCGCAAATGCCGCTGCAGGATCGCCACGCTAACCAGTTCCCGATGTACGGGGAAGCGTTGATCCCAATTGCGCAAGGGGCCTCGTCATTTGCGAGGGTCGCGTGGTCGATGACTTGGCGGAGCGGCCATTCTGAAAGCGCGCGCCTTTCGCGGCAGGGTTGAGGTAAGTGAGTGCACGCGAAAGCTGGGCCATGTGGCGCCAAGTGGTGTTTATTGAGAGAATGGCTTTCTGCCTGATACGAGTCTCCAGCTCCTGATCTCGGACATCGACGGGACCCTGGTCACGCCGGACAAGATTCTGACAGCGGCGGCGCAGGCGGCGGTCAAGCGACTCGGCGAGGCCGGGATCGGGTTCTCGATCGTTTCCGCCCGGCCGCCTCGTGGCATGCAGGCGCTCGCCACCGCGCTGGACGTCCGCCTGCCGTTCGCGGCCTTCAACGGCGGCAGTCTTGTCGGGCCTGACTTTCA
>NZ_SSMZ01000103.1 GCF_004799395.1 Phenylobacterium sp. | reverse complement strand
GACGCGCACAAAGTCGGCCAAGGGTGGAAGCGATCATGACCGCCGCGCCGATCCGCAGACGGCGGCGCGTCAAGTTGATCCGTGTCGCCTAGGCGGCCACTTGCGCGCGCTGGCGCCGCAGAGCAGCGCCGGCCAGGCCGAAGCCGCCGATCATGAGCGCCCAGGCCGCCGGCTCAGGCACGCCGCCGGGCGCATCGAAATCGATTGTCGCGACGTGATCCAGATTCCGCGCGTCCAGTTGGCCCGATGTTATCAAGGCGCCGGCGCTGTTGAAGATGGAATAGTTGTAGACGTCGCGCTCAGTGCAGCAGGACGGACTTCCCGTCGTGCCCCGGCCGTATATCGACAGGCTGGAAAGATCTTCCGGAGAGCTGAAGGATATTGTCAGAAATTCGCCAGTTCCCGTGCCGGCTGAGTGGTAGATATCTGAATACTCTTGGGGATATATGCCATCGATGGCTTTTCCGGTGTAGTCCGAACCCTGATAATTACTCGCAGCCGTCGCCGTTCCGCCGTTCGAGCTCAACGCCACATCCGTCGCGCTGAAATTGTCCGCCACGACCTCGGACACCTGGATGTAGGCGTCGCCCGGATTGTAATAGGGCTCGCCGACATCGTTCAGCGCGCTGGTGATCGTCACGGTCTTGGCGTCAAGCACGGTAGCCGCAGCCGCCGGACCTGATCCCGCAGCGAGAATAGTCGCGGCGATTGCGGCGCCGATAGCGCATCCGATCCGAGTGGCCCTGTCCATCGTGAACCTCATCCACCGATCCCGTGACTGACCGTCACATTCCTGGGGAGAAATCTTAGGGTCCCCAGGCGAGCTGGGATAGTGCCTATTTAGGCCATCTCCCGCTGAATTTACTGGAAAAATCGCCTCTTAGGCGAGTGACGTGCGCCCACCAACGCCCGGACAACCCGCTTCGAGGGGCGGCCCATGTCCGCTGTGCGGCAGTCAGCGGACCGATGCCCGCAAGCGGTTCCAGGTCATGGTCGGCGACCGACCGGTCCTGCACGGCCTTCAGCCACGAGAGGTAGCCGCATCATCAATCGCCGGGCGCCCCAATTCGCGAAATAAAGGTGCAGGTCGAACCATTGCTCCACGAACTTGCGCGGATCAGCGTTTGAACACTGCGTCGGTGCAAGCAGCGGCGGCTTTCAGGCCGGGCGTCTTCAACCACCGGACCGCCGCGATAACGTAACTGCGGTCCCGTCCCAATGGCGAGACATGGCTGGCCCCTATCGCGTCGAGCACCCAACCCTGGCAGGCTCGTGTCGCGGGCGCGACCTCTGCCGCGCGCCAGGCCTCGTCGGGCGCGGGCGCCTGTCGCAAAGCACCAACGACCACGGCGACCGGGATGGTGGGCGGCACATCGCCCAATTCTCGGACCCGCCGCAGCGCCGGCAGGATTTCCATGACCTCGTCACGCGCATCGGCAAGGAAGCGGCTCGAAGTGAGCGCCCGCGATTTGCGAAGTGCGCCCTGCCCATCAAGGCCAATCGCCGCGATTTTCGGGTCTACAAACCAGCGGGCCACGCCCAGGCGTCCGCCAACCGCAGCGAGGTCGGCCTGGGTCCTTTCGCTCTCCAATTGGGAGATGAGTTGAGGAGCGTCCAAGTCGTCCGTGCCGACGCCATTGACGTAGACCAGTCCAGCCACGCGATCGGGGAAAAGCGTGGCAAAGGTCTCGGCATAAAATGCGCCGTTGGAATGGCCGACGAGGATGATCGGCGCTGCTTCCCCCAGCTGATCGAGGGTCGCGGCGAGTTCGCGTGCGATCTGTTCGGCAGTGGGTGGACTGGACCGGTCGGGGGAGAGGCCAAGCCCCAGCCGATCATAGGCGCAGACCCGGCCGCTCCTGGCGAGATCTCTCAGGATCAAACTCCAGTCGGCTGACGTGCTGAACGCCCCAGCTTCCAGGAAAACTGTCGGACCGAGATTGTGACTACCGCGGCAGTCTACGAAGGGCTTGGCAGTTGCGTCCGTCCGGTCAACCCGCGCGGCGGCGCGATGAGTTTCGGTCGCACACCCGGCGATGCCGAGGCCGAAGCAGATAAGAGCGAAGATGATCGCTGCCGACCTTGCCGCGCCGGTTGGCTCCATGGTGAAGTCCATGCGCCCGAGTTGAACCATCCTGTGGTTGCCTCTTAATCGCCCGGCCGAAGAATGGCGAAGACCATGTCCAACGAGATCAATCGGACGTGTTGGGCGGCTGCCGTTGTAGTCGATGCTTCAGGCTTCAACGCGCTCCCGGCGTTGGCCAGGGAGAACCAGGCGGTGCCGACCTGCCGTTCAACGCCCCCTTACCAATTCGACGGATAGAGGCTCGCCAAATACCGATTTGGCTGGCCAGACGCTTCCGACCGCAATGTTGATCACGGCCGTACAGAACGAGAGCGGGATTGGCAGTGGACGGGCCTGTCTAAGGCAAAGCTTCTGCTGATTGACGGTCCAGCGACCACTGGAGGCGTCCCCGGACGGGCCCTCACCGCGGTAGCGCCCGCCCCGGTCCAGCCATAGCTTGGCGTGGCGGCCATCTGCGTAGGTTGAGACGATCGTGTTATCGAACGTTGCTGCCAAGCCAGCCGGCTCCTGAGCGGATGCCGAAGGTGAACCCGGGATTAGGATTGCACAGAGGCAAGTGAGCTGCAGAGCCCCAAGACGGGTTATTGCGCGCCTTGATAGTCCCCGCGAGCCGGAAGGCGCTCTCATCTTTGGATGGTCCCTTGGGATGCGTGAGATCGTTCGTAGACCTCTTGCTGGCGTTGATTGTTCCAACCCGGGCGCCCCAACTCGGTAGCCACCTCCGCCCATTGACGACGCGCCGGTCCGAACGCCTCAATGAAAAAAGCGTAGCGATGCCGCTGGTAGAACGCTTGGCCTACGCGCGCTTCGATGACGCGGTCGCAAACCAGAAATGCGCCATAGACAACGAGCGGGGTCCGTTCCTGAGGACTGTCAGGTTCATCGGCCTGCCTACGCTGACCGACCAGGAGGCGAGGTTGCTCTTGCAAGACATCGTTCACCTTTGTCAGGCGTCGGTGACCCAGGCCTCGCAGATGGCCGAGGGTTCAAATCGGCGACATCCAATTGACGTCCCGTCTTTAGGAATTTGGTAACGCGGCCCCATCAGTATTAACGCCAGCGGAGCCTGCGGGCTTCGTGTTGTCCAAAGGTGCATCATGGCGATGTCG
>NZ_SSMZ01000102.1 GCF_004799395.1 Phenylobacterium sp. | reverse complement strand
CGGGGACGGCGGTCGCCGATGCGGTTTGCGCGCGGTTCGACAAGCAGGCGACCACGGTGCTCTGCGGGCCTGGCGACAACGGCGGCGACGGCTACGTCGCTGCGCGCCTTTTGAAGGACCGCGGTTGGCCGGTGGAGGTGCGAAACCTCGGCGAGCCCGCGACGCAGGACGCCCAGGCCGCGAGCGCGCGGTGGAGCGGTCCCACCAAGCCGCTGAACGGCGTCCTGGAGCCGGGCGTTTGGATCGACGCCCTGTTCGGCGCCGGCCTCTCGCGACCGCTGGAAGGCCCCGCCGCGGCGGCGGCCCTGGCCATGGCCGAGACGCCGGAGCGGGTGGTCGCCATCGACGTTCCGAGCGGGGTCCCCGGCGACACCGGCAAGCCCCTCGGTCCGGCGGCCTGCGCGTCGCTCACCGTGACCTTCCACGCCAAGAAGCCGGCGCACCTGTTGGAACCCGGCCATGGGCGCTGCGGCGAGGTGATCGTGGCCGACATCGGGCTTGGCGTCACCGACAGCAAGACGATGGAGAACGGCCCGGAGCTGTGGCTGCCGCGGTTTCCTTGGCCCACCGCGGCCTCGCACAAGCACGCTCGCGGCCGGCTGGTGGTGGTGAGCGGCGAGGCCTGGCAGACCGGCGCGGCGCGGTTGGCCGCCCGGGCTGGCCTGCGCATCGGGGCCGGGCTGGTGACGGTGCTGTCGCCGCCCGAGGCCTTGCCGGTCAACGCCGCGCACCTGGAAGCGGTGATGCTGAAGCCCTTCGAGACCGACCTGGAGCTGGAGCAGGCGGCCAAGGACGTGGACGCCGCGGTGATCGGTCCGGCGGCCGGCGTGGGAGAACCCACCCTGCTGAACGTCCTGGCCCTGGCGCGGACCGGCGCGGCGCTAGTCCTCGACGCCGACGCCATCACCGTCTTCCGCGAAGATCCGGAGGAGCTGTTCTCGCTGCTGGACCGCGACGACGTCCTGACCCCGCATCCCGGGGAGTTCGAGCGGCTGTTCCCCGGTCTGCTGGCCGCCTCGCCGGAGCGGATCACCGCGGCGCGCACAGCCGCGGAACGGGCCGGAGCCGTGGTGCTGCTGAAGGGCTCCGACACGGTGATCGCCGCACCGGACGGGCGCTGCGCGGTGAACGGCAACGGTTCGCCGTGGCTCGCCACCGCAGGGTCGGGCGACGTCCTGTCCGGCTTCATCGGCGGTCTGGTGGCCCAGGGGATGGAGAGCTTCGAGGCCGCCTGCGCCGGAGCCTGGATCCATACCGAGGCCGCCGAGCTGCACGGTCCGGGACTGGTCTCCGAAGACCTGCCGGGCCTGGCCCCGGCAGTCCTGCGCCGGCTGTTCGACGAGCGGTAGGAAAAGGGCGGCGGATCGCTCCGCCGCCCCATCTCCCGAAAGGCGATCGCTTTCCTAGAAGTCGGCGGTCAGTCCGACGAACACGAAGCGGCCGAGCGCATCGTAGACCTGCGGGAAGGTGTTCCCGTTGCCGGTGGTTCCGGGCAGGTTCGAGCCGACCAGCGGCGGGTCCTTGTCGAACACGTTGTTCACGCCCACCCGGAAATTCAGGTTGTTGTGGACCGTGAAGTTCGCCGTCAGGTCGATGTAATTCTGAGCCGCCAGATGCTGCTCAACAGGGAATTGCAGCGCCGGATTGTTGAGCTGCGGGTTCGAGTCGTAGGCGTCAAGGCTCACCTTGCCGAAGTAGCGCCACTGGGCCCGGAAGCTCAGCGACTTGAACCAGTCGCCGTAGGAGTACGGCGTGTTCCAGATCAGCGAGGCCTTGTGCCGCCACCGCGGCGACGGCGCGCCGTTCACCGCGGGGTTGCCGCTGCAGATGGTGCCGTAGAGGCCCGCGCAGTCATAGGACGGCCCACCCGGCAGCGGCTGGGTGATCAGGGTGTCGAGCCAGGTGCCGACCATGTTGACGGCGATGGAGCCGTTGTCGCCAAGACCCAGCTTGTCGAGGTCTGTGTGGTAATTGACGTTCAGGTCCACGCCGGTGGTCTTCAACGAACCGGTGTTGAGCGTGGTGTCCTGCACGAAGCCGTTATTGGTCAGGAACAGCGAGCCGTTCGCGTCGCGATGGACCAGGGAACAGAAAGTCGGGCTTCCGGTGGCCAGGCACTGGTTCAGCTCGAGGTTGGCGCCGATCCGCGAGATGAACTGGTCGATCTTGATGTCGAAGTAGTCGAGCGAGACGTCGAGCCCGGGCACGAAGTCCGGACGCCACACCACGCCGGCCGTGTAGGTGTCGCTGATTTCCGGCTTCAGGTTCGGGTTGCCGCCGATCTGGCCGTTGTACTGGTTGGCCGGGTTGGCTTCGATCGCCAGGACCTGCGCGGTAGTCAGGTGGAAGACGTTGGCGCAGTTGGCGATCTTGGCCGCGTTGGCCGCCGCGTTGGCCGCCAGGCCCGCGCAGGGGTCCTGCGTGCCGTCGAGGACGACGTTCTGCGGCGCGAACAGCTCCTGCACGTTGGGCGCGCGGACGGCGCGGTTGTAGCCGGCGCGGAAGCGCACGCCGTCGATCACTTCCCATTCGCCGGCCACCTTGTAGGTGTTGGTGTCGCCGACCGAGGAGTAGTCGGAGAAACGGTAGCCGAGCTCGAGCGAGACGTCCTTGGCGAAGGGCATGTCGCTGATCAGCGGCACGCGAGCCTCGCCGAACAGTTCGTAGACGTCGAAGCTGCCGCTGACCGGCGGATTGGCGCCGCCGTTGCCGTTTACCAAGCCGTTGTTGGCCAGGAAGTCGGCGACGGTGTCGAGGTGCTCGCGGCGATATTCCGCGCCGAGGGCGACACCGACACCCTCGTTCGCCCAGGCGCTCTTGACACCGTAGTCGCCGAGTTTGCCGGTGAAGGCCAGGCTGACCACCCGTTCGGTGATGTCGCCGCTGTTGAAGCTGTTGATCGACAGGAAGTTGATCGCCGCCGGCGAGATCAGCGCTGAGGAGAAGATGTTGATCGGCACGCAGCCCGGGTCGGGGTTTCCGGCCGGGTTGCAGATCGGGGTCCCATTCGGGCCGGCGACGGCGTTCAGGGACTGGTTGATGCGGGTGGTGTCGAAGTTGCCGCTCTGGCGGTTCTGCACCTCGACGGAGCCGTATTGCATGTACCCGTCGTAGTTCCAGTTCTTGCCCAGGTCGCCCTTCAGGCCAAGGACGATCCGGTAGTCCGTGTGCCGGAACTGCGTCAGGCGGCCGGTCTGCTCGCTGGGCAGCAGACGGCGCGAGACAGTGCCGGTGAAGGTGCCGCCAGGCGTGTTGGCGCAGGTCTGGCCATTGGCCGCCGTGCCGCCGACGGGGATCAGCAGGCCCTTTTCCTGGGCGGTCAGGAAGGGATTGGCGCAGTTGACGCTGAAGGTCGAGGCGAAGATGCCGCCGGCGGCGATCTGGGCGGTGGAGTTATCATCCATGAACATCGCGTCCATGTAGGCCGTGGCCCACGGCGCGATCTCGTAGTGGGCGAAGGCGCCCAGGTTGTAGCGCTCGTCAGGCCGCACGAAGAAGTTGGCGGGACCGAAGTTGAACACGTCCGTCGCCACGCGGGGCCGGAAGGTGTTGAAGGTGGTCGGATCGACCAGGAAGCTACCGACGCGGGCCGGGTAGGCGGTGCCGGAACCCGAACAGCCAAAGCCCGCCGCGCTCGTTGCCAGCGTACAGGCGCTGAAGTCGCGGTCGGCTTCCAGGATCGGATTGTTCTGGCGATAGGTGGCGTAGGCGGTCACGTTGCCCTTGCCGTCCGGCGCGTTGACCCCGATCACCACGCTGGCTTCGGAGCCTTCGCCTTCCCAGAGATTGCCGGGGATCGCGAACTGGGAGGGGATGATGGCGGTGGCCGCGGCAGCCTTGAGCGCGGTCTGGCCGGTCGAGTTGTTGTTGTCGTGCTGGTAGCCCGAGTACTGAGCGTCGAGGCGGACGCCTTCGAAGTTCTTCAGCATCACGAAGTTGACGACGCCGGCCACGGCGTCGGCGCCATAGGTCGCCGAGGCGCCGCCGGTCAATACGTCGACGCGCTCGACCAGGGCGGCCGGAATGAAGTTCAGGTCGGCGGCCACCGTCAGGCTGTTGGTCGGATCGCCGGGCATCAGGCGGCGGTTGTCGATCAACACCAGGGTGCGGTTGGGGCCCAGGCCGCGCAGGTTGATCGTGGCCGCGCCGGTCGCCCCGTTGGTGATCGACGAGCCCTGGCCCGCGAACACCTGCGGCAGGGCGTTGGTGATGTCTTCGATGCGGGTGACGCCCTGCGCCTTGATCTCGGCGTTGCCGACCGTGGTGACAGGCGCGATGGAGGTCAGATTCGGCGACGGGATCCGGGTGCCGGTCACGACGATTTCGGAGACTTCGCCGCCGTTGGCGTCGGCCGCCGCAGCGGCGGCGAAGGCCTGGGACGCGGACAGCCCCAGGAAGGCGGCGCCGCAGATCATCGAGGAGGCCAACAGGCGCTCCCGGGTGTTTTGGATTTTCAAGGTCAACTCCTCCAGCAGCCGCGCCCCGTGGAGCCGGCCAGCCCCCAAACAAAGATCGAGTCCCAGGGCGGCCTCTCGGAGACCCCGGTTAGCTGGAATTACTTAGGGCTGCAGGAAGTGGTCAACGCAGATGTGGCGCCAAGACCGGTAATGCGGTCCACATGTCTCGAAATGGACACAAAGAACGAAGTAATCGCGTAAGGCTATATTATAGTCGACTCTGCATGTATCTGCGCGAAACTCCTTACAGCGGGATCGCCGTGGTGAATTTAACGCGCTTTTTGACGAAGCTGGCTTCGCAGCGGCGCACCGCCGGATGGCCGGCGATGTTGGCGTCCGTGAAGGCGTTGAACTCCTCCATCCCCCGGAAGATGGCGATGCAGGAGATGTCGTATGCGCCGGAGATCTCCATGCAGACCTGCACCTGCGGCGAGCGGCAGAGATGCGAACGGAACTCGCTGACCGCCGCCGGGGAGTGGCGCTCCAATTGGACCATCATCAGGACGGAGATCCGCTCACCCACCTGCGCCGGCTCGATGATCGAGACGTCGGCGGCGATGACGCCCTCGTCGCGGTACTGGCGGATGCGTCGCAGGATCGCGGACGGCGACAGCGGCACCCGGTCGGCAAGGACCTGGGCGGTGGCTTGGTTGTTCTCCTGCAGCGCGGCCAGGATCTGAACGTCCAGACGGTCGAGTGGATAGGCCATAGCAGTCTGTGCTTCCCCAAGAAGAGGGAAACAACCACGGGAATCGCCGCCGCGACAGTTAACTTGCGTTCATCTGGTGTAACAGGGTGACGTGGTAGTATTCATTCTTGGGTTTGTCGCAACTATGCATAGAGTTTGCTGAGCGAAACCTGAGAGTCGAAATTCACCTTTCGTAGTCAATGGTCACCGCCCGGCGGATCATGCCGTCGAGCTTGTCGCGGAGAGATCGGCCTTTGTCGCTCAGGTGGACGACATGGCTGCGTCCGTCGGTCGGATTGAGGAACGCGTCCACCAGCCCCAGCGCGGGCGGCTGAGCCCAGTCCGATCCGGGCCTGCCCAGTGAGCGCAGGCTGCGCGAGGCCGTCGACTGGCTCAGGCCCGCGACCAAAGCCAGTTCCTGAACGCTGAGGCCCTCGTTTTCACAGACGTAGAGAAAGGCCACGATCTCGTTGACGCTGATGCGGGCGTCGAGCGCCTTCAAGGCGAGGATCGCCTCCAATAGGGAATCCCTGGGACGCAATGGCGGCCGTTATTCGTCGGCGTAGCGGTTCAGCGCGCCGGTCGCCGCCGTCCGCGGCGCGGCGCGGGTGAGCGGCAGGGCCTTGCGTTGCCGCCGCTCACGCATCGCCAGCGTGGCGTCGGGGTAGGCGTCACGCACCAGCTTCAGGATATCCTCAAGCCGCTTCTGGTGATCGGCCGCCTCGATATAGTCGCCGACGTTCAGTTCGACCGAGATTTGACCGCAGAGTTTCATAGCCGTCCCCGCAAGCGAACTTCCCTCACTGCAGGAAAGCGTAGGCTCGTTCGGCTGCGGTTTTGCCGCTTAGAGGCGCGGCGCACGCCATTTCCGCGCGTTCTGAACGTAGCCCCCGCTCAAAAAGCGCAACTTGGAATTGTGAAGAAGATGTAATCTAGCGGGTGAAATTTCCGCAATCTAACCAATGACTTCGCCGGCCGTCAGCGCCAGGAGCGCGAAGGACGCGAGCCAGTGCTCGCCCATGTAATCCCCTGCGACGTGCGGCAGGCTGGCGGCCAGGTGTTCGCGCGCCGTCGCCTCGGCGACGCTGCGCAACGGATCGCCAACGGGGAGGGCGCCGGCCAGTTCACGCCAGCACCAGGCGCGCGAGAAATTGAGCCCGTCGAGGTGGGCGATCTTGCCGTCGCTACGGTCGGAGACGGTGGCGGGCGTGAACAGGCTGGCCGGCTGGCGCTCGGCCGCGCGCGGCAGGAAGGCCGCGAACCACGGCGCGAATTCCGCCGGCGGCGACAGGCGACGCAGGCACTCGGCCTCCATCAGGGTGGCCGAGAGGAACTCATCGCCCGACGGCTCCCAGGCTGGCGCGTCGCGGTCGGCCAGATACCAGGCGCGACATTTCCCGGCGAACAGGGCGGTGAGGGCATGATCGCCCGCCGCGACGGCGTAGTCCTGGGCGAGCGCGATAGCGAAGGCCGTGGAGGAGTGCACCCCCGTGCGGATCGGGTAGGAGGCCTTGGGCAGGAAGTCGCAGAATCGCTGGACGAAGACGTCCGCCAGCGGCTGGTGCGTCGCCGCCCACGACGCCTCGTGCGCCATCAGCTCGGCTTGCAGCTTAAGCAGCCAGCCCCAGCCATAGGGCCGCTCGAACCCGCGGCTTGAGGGTCGAGCCAGATAGGCGACCTCGCCGGTGACCTTTTCCGCGGTGAAGGCGGCGTCAAACAGGGCGCGGATCGTGGGCGCCTCCGGAATGCCCGGCTCGCGGCGCAGCAGGGTGGCCAGCAGCCAGTAGCCGTGGACACAGGAGTGCCAGTCGAAGCTGCCGAAGAAGATCGGGTGCAGGTCGCGCGGGCCTCGCGCGTCGGCTGGGTCCTCAAGCACATGGTCGAGCTTGTTGGGATATTCGCGAGTCACGTGCCCGAGCGCGATGCCGGCGAATTTGGAGGCGATCTCGGGCGAAAGGCGGTTAGCGGAAGGCGAGGACATACATCAGCACCGTGTTGACGATCAGCATGAGGAGGGCGGTCGGGATCTGGGCCTTGATCACGGCATAGCGGTCGGGAATTTCCAGCAGGGCCGGCGGCACCAGATTGAAGTTGGCGGCCAGCGGCGTCATCAGCGTGCCGCAGAACCCCGAGAGCATGCCGATGGAGGCGATCACCGCCGGGTTGCCACCAAAGTGGCCGACCAGGATCGGGATGGCCACCCCGCCGGTCAGCACGGGGAAGGCGGCGAAGGCGTTGCCCATCAGCATGGTGAAGGCGGCCATGCCCACGCAGTAGACGCTGACCGCAGCGAAGCGAGTGTCCACCGGCAGGTAGTCGGTGACGAGCCCGCCGATTTCCTTGCCGACGCCGGCCAGGGCGAAGACCGCGCCCAATGCGGCCAGGAACTGCGGCAGGAGCGCGGCCCAGCTGACCGTGTCCACCAGGCGGCGGCCCTCCTGCACCGCCGCGGCGGGAGGCTGGCGCAGCAGCAGGAGCGCAGTCGCCACCGCTGCGACCACGGCGAGCGCGAGCGAGATCAGCGTCGCCTGCTTCGGATCCATCAGCGGCACGCCGCCGATCTGGACCGGCTTCAGGACCAGCACGCCGAGGGCGACGACCAGCGGCAGCACAAGGGCCGGGACGAACAGACGATTGCCGTAACGCTCGGCGGTCGCCATCCGCTCGCCTGGCGTCGTGGTCTCCGGATGACTGCGGCCCAGGAAACCCAACCCGGCCAGCAGCGCCAGGCCCAGGACCAACACGCCGTTGCCAAGGTCGCCCAGCCGGTCGCCGGCCAGGAAGCTCAGCGCAACCAGGGCCCAGAAGGCTGTGTTCCCCCAGCGTTTGGGATTGCTGCGGTCGAGTCCGCTGAACAGCGCGAAGCCCGCGAACATCAGGCCCGCCAGTAGGTAGACGGCCCCGAGCCTGATCATGGCTGGGTCGCGCCACGGGCGGTGGCCTGGCGTGCGAGACGGCGGTCGAACAGCACCAGCCGCGTGGCGTGGATGGCGAAGGCCGCCAAGGCTGTCGGGATCGCCCAGACCGACAGCTGGATCGGGTCGAGCACGATCTTCGCAGTGGTGAGGAAGCCCACCATCAACAGCACCGAACCCATGGCCACGAAGATATCCTCGCCGAAGAATACCGCGACATTGTCGGTGGCTGAGGCCATGGCGCGGATGGCATGGCGGGTAGCGATGTCCGGGGAACCGTCGCGGGCCTCGGCTGCGGCCTCTGCCATGGGGGCGACGATCGGGCGGATGGTCTGGGCGTGGCCGGCGATCGGCTGGAGGCCCACCGCG
The DNA here is from genome assembly GCF_004799395.1 of Phenylobacterium sp. Taxonomy (GTDB): domain Bacteria; phylum Pseudomonadota; class Alphaproteobacteria; order Caulobacterales; family Caulobacteraceae; genus Phenylobacterium. The sequence goes on along the minus strand of NZ_SSMZ01000102.1, from coordinate 5,416 downwards.
CTCGTGGCCTGGCGGAAGAGCATGTAGCTGATCAGGAGGCGGCCTACGGAGACCCCGCGCAAGCGGCCGATGACGCGGCCCGCCTGCTCGCGCAGGCCGGCGCGCTCCAGCACTCCGACCAGTGGCAGCACCAGGTAGGCGGCGCTGACGAAACGGTTGTCGTTGAAGGCCTTGCCGAAGGCCGCGATCACCTGCAACGGCGAGAGGCCGGCGAACCAGCCGCTGGTCAGGGCCGCGGCCACCACCACCAGCAGCGGATTGAGACGGACGGCGAAGCCCACGACGATCACGGCCACGCCTAGCAGGATCAGCATCCAGTCTCCTTCGCGAACGGCCGCGCCATAGGAGCGGCAGTCGCGGCTCTAGGCAACGGCTCCGGCGGCCTGTCGCGCGCGGGCGGCCAGCCAGGCGTCGGCCAGGCGCAGGAAGCCGGCGACGTCGACCGTCTCGGCGCGGGCCTGCGGGTCGAGGCCGGCCGCCCCGATCAGGGCCTCGCCGCCCAGGCTCTTGAGGCTGGCGCGCAGCATCTTGCGGCGCTGTCCGAAGGCCGCGGCGGTGAGCTTCTGCAGGGCGTCCAGGCGTTCGGGCGACGGCCGGTCGGCGAGTGGCGTCAGGCGCACCACGGCGGATTCGACCTTGGGCGGCGGCGTGAAGGCGCGGGCCGGCACATCCATCACGGTCTGCGCGGCGCAGGTGGCCTGGGCGATGACCGCCAGGCGGCCGTAGGCGTCGCCGTCGACCGCGGCGGAGATCCGCTGGGCGACTTCCTTCTGGAACATCAGGGTCATGGAGGACGGCCTCCATGGCCCGGTCAGCCATTTGATCAGGAGTGCGGTGCCGACATTGTACGGCAGGTTGGAGACCACGTGGCCAGGATCGCCCTCCATCAGCTCGGCCTCGTCTGCGGCGAGCGCGTCAGCGAAGACCAGAGTCAGCGCGCCGGCGGCGGTGGCCGCGGCCAGGTCCTCCAGAAGTGGCCGGAACCGCTGATCTTTCTCGATGGCGGTGACGCGGGCGCCGGTCTCTAGCAGGGCTCGGGTCAGGCCTCCGGGGCCAGGCCCGACCTCGATGACCCGGTCACCGGGCTTGAGCTCCGCCAGGCGGGCGATCTTGCGGGTGATGTTGAGATCGAGGAGGAAGTGCTGGCCGAACGCCTTCTTGGCCATCAGGCCGTGCGCGGCCAAGGCGTCGCGCAGCGGCGGCAGGGCCTCCAGGCTCACCCGCGCGGCTCCTTGGCCCGGGCCTGGGCGATCTGGTCGGCCAGGCGGATAGCGGCGATCAGGCTGTCGGGGCGCGCCAGGCCGCGGCCGGCGATGTCGAAGGCGGTGCCGTGATCAGGTGAGGTGCGCACGATCGGCAGGCCGAGGGTGACATTCACCCCGCCCCAGAAGTCGAGCATCTTCACCGGGATCAGCGCCTGGTCGTGGTAGAGGCAGATGGCGGCGTCATAGCTGGCCCGCATCGCCTCCGGGAACAGGGTGTCGGACGGGTAGGGCCCGGAGACGTCGATCCCCAGGTCCTGCAGGGCCGCGACCGCGGGGGCCACGATCTCGATTTCCTCGCGCCCGATCCCACCGCCTTCGCCGGCGTGCGGGTTGAGGCCGGCGACCGCCAGCCGCGGGCTCCGGACGCCGAAATCGCGGCGCAGGGCGTCGGCGGTGACCAGCGCGACGTTGACGATGGCCTCGATGCTCAGCGCCGCGGAGACCTTGGCCAGGGGCATGTGGACGGTCACGAGCGCGACGCGCAATCCTCCGGCGGTCAGCATCATCACCGGTCCGCGCGCGCCGTCGAACCGTTCGGCGGCGGTGAGCTCGCCCAGGAACTCGGTGTGGCCGGGGAATTTGAAACCGGCTTCGTAGAGCGGAGCTTTGGAGATCGGGGCGGTGACTACGCCTGCCACTGCGCCGGACAGCGCCAGGCCCACCGCGGTCTCGATCCACTGGATGATGGACGGCGCCGCGGCGGAGGAGGGCTGGCCCGCGACGACGGGGCTCTTCAGCGGCAGGTTGAGCACGGGCAGGGCGTCGGCGAAGGCCTCGAGGGCCTGGGCCGGCGCGACCACCTGCCTGAGGATGCCCGCCCCGCCGCCGCCGGAGGCGGACGCCAGCGACTGATAGTCGCCCACAACCATGAAGGGCGGGCCGCCATGTCGCAGCTCGTTCCAGGCCTTGACGACGATCTCCGGTCCGATGCCGGCCGGATCGCCGAGGCTCAGGGCGAGCGGCCCCGGTTTCACCTGGTCTCTATGGTCGCGGAATTGCGCAGGTCGCGCATGTAGCGCCGCGAGATCATGCTGAGCTGCTGGCCGGTCAACCGGCTTTCGATCTGGTCGTGGTCCACCTGGGCGGCGCCGGCGGCGCGCTTGCCGCAGACTGCCAGGACGTGGAGGCCGACCTTGGTGCGGATCGGTTGCGACAGCTGACCGGGCTGCAGGGTCTTGGCGGCCTCGGCGAATTCCGGCAGCAGGTCGCCAGTCTCCGCCTCGCCCAGGTCGCCGGCGACCACGCCCGACGTCTTGGCCACGGTGGCCTCCAGGGTTGCGCAGTCCTTGATCTGGCCGCGGACCGCGACCAGCGTGGCCTTGGCGGCGGCGACGTCGGCGGCGCTGGCGTCGGCCGGCAGAGCGATGGCGGCCTGCTTCAGGCTGACCAGCGTCTGGCCGGAGCCGGCGCGCTTGTCGCGAAGGTAGATGATGTAGACGCCGTCCTTGACCGGGATCGGCTGGGAGAGCTGGCCTGGACGCAGCTGGTCGAGGGCGGCATCGACCTCCGCCGGCATCTCGCCCTGGCTGATCCAGCCGGCGTCGCCACCGGCGGCGGCGGTCGAGGAGGCGGAGAACTGGCGGGCCACGGCGGGGAACGGCGCGCCTTGCTGCAACTGGGCGACGAGCTGGGTCGCGCCCTTGACCGCGGCGTCCATGCCGCCGGTGCGCCCGGAGTCGAGGAACACCTCGCTGACTTCGTACTGCGGCTTGGAGGCTGCGGCGATCATCCGGGTCTGGGTGGCTTTGATCTGGTCCTCGCCGATCCGCAGACGCGTGCCGTAGCGGCCGCGGATCCAGCGCTGCCAGCTCATCTGGGCGCGGATCTGGTCGTAGAGGGTGGTCGAGGTGATGCCCTGGCTCTTCAGAACGGCGATGAAGTTTTCGGGCTTCATGTTGTTCTGCTGCGCCATGCCGGCGAGTTCGTCCTGGACCTCGTCGTCGGTGGCGATGATCGTCACCTTCTGATCCTTCTGGACGCGCAACAACTCCTGGATCTGCAGGCGCTCGTCGACCAGCGAGACCAGGGCCTGCTGCTGGAATTCCTGCAGGTTCTCCTGCGTCGGCTGCACGCCGGTGGTGGCGATCAAGAGGCGCATGCGCTGCGCCAGGTCGTAGGTTGAGATGATGTCGTCGTTGACGATCGCGGCGATCGATTCCGACATCGGGCGCATGGGCGTGTAGATGGCCGGCGTCGGCGCAGGGGCCGGCGCGGCGGCAGCCGGGGCGGGCTGGGTGGCCGGAGGCGGGGCGCCGACCGCGCCACGCAAGGGCTGGGCCTGCAGACCCATGGGCAAGGCGACAGCCAGGACAGCTGTTGCAATCACAGCGCCCCGCGCCCCTCGGCTCGTGACGTTACGCGCGCGCGTCATGGATAAGCTCATTCCCTCGTTCGGCCGCGTCCGGCCGCAAAGCCTTACCTGCCATAAAATGGTGCGCCCAATGTGGCCAGCGTTAGGCGGAACGACAGTTCGTCGCTGGATGTCAGCCGCCCGATGATAACGTCTTCGTGGCGATAAAACACGTCCACCCGGATGCATTCGTCTTTGTAGAACACGCCGGTGTCGCGGATCACCCAGGCGTTCTGGATCAGATCGCGGTTGCCGTACACGCTGACCCCCCAGTGCTGGGTGATATTGAAGTCGGCGCCCATGTCGGTGTTCTTGATCGGCGTGCCGTCGATTCCCTGGTCGTCCGACAGGTAGCGGACGTAGCCGGAGCCCCACTTGCTGTCGAAGTTGACGCCGGCCTCAAGGCGGTGGATCTGGAGGGTGTCGGAATCGAGCCGCGCGCGGCCGAAGAAGGACAGGTGCGGGATCGGCGCGGCGTCGGCGGCGATGATCCAGTCCGAAGCGGCGGTCGTGAGGCCGGATCCGGGGGCGAAGACGTCGTTGGAACCGTCGCGGAAGCTGCGACCGATCATCACGCTCGCGCGGCGGCCGTCGTCCCAGAGGATTGAGGCCCGGCCGCCGACGTTCAGGCGGATCCCGTCCTCGTAGAGGTCGTAGCCCGGAAATTTGTTCGGCTGGAAGAGAGTGGTCTCGTCGAATTCGAAGGCGACCGAGTCCTCGTCCAGGTAGACGGGCTTCCCGGTCGTCGGATCGTGGCCGATGGTCACCTGATCGGCCTTGGGCGAGATGTCGATCTGCGCCAGGGGCTCCAGGATCACCGTCGCATCGTGCCAGCGGCGATAGACCGGATAGGAGATGTCGGCCCCGACCACGCCCACCGCGCGCGCCGTGGTCAGGCTGGTGGTGTTGTTGCCGACGCCGGTCAGGATGTCGCGGACGTCATAGCCATCCAGGCGCATCTGCACGAAGGGCTCGACCCGCAAGCCGCTCTCCGATGTGAAGATCCGCCGCCAGTCGAGGCCGCCGCTGACCCGCGCGCTGTCGAGTCCGGGCTGGTTCAGCGCCGGATTGTCCGGCGATTGGTCGCGGGTGAGCGAGACGGCGCTGGCCGTGAAGCGCAGCCGCCCGCCCAGTACGTCGTCAGGGTCGTCGACATGGCTGTCGATGATCGGAGCGACCAGCGGGAAGGTGCGGTTGTTGTCGCCCGGGCGCAGGCCCTGGATGCTGAACGCCGCGACCGAGGCGTAGGACGTATCGTCCTCGCGGATCGCGTAGAGCTGGCTGATCAGCCGATGGTCGTCCGGCACATAGGGCCCACGCGCCTGATAGACCTTGCCGATGTCATACTTGTCGAAGATCAGCGGGTCGGAGGCGCGTTCGGCGGTGAAGCCCACGGTCCAGTCGTCGGCCGGATGGAAGACCCCGCTGCCCAGGATGTAGCTGCGGCTGGTCAGGTCGCCGAACCGGGTGCCGGCGCCCTCAAGGTCCTGTTCGTAGGTATAGCCCACACGCACGTCCAGTTCGCCGTCGTTGAACCGCTCCCGATAGTGGAGGTTCAGGAACGGATTGACGTTGGAGTTGATCTGCGGGGCGATGGTCAGGTCGGCCGACGGGCTGATCACCCACAGATAGGGCTGATCCCAGGAGAAGCCGCGGCGGCTGTTGACCCCGATCCGCGGCGCCAGCAAGCCGGACTCGCGCTCCGCCGTGGGGTCGGCGTGCCAGAATATCGGCAGGTAGATGATCGGCACGCCCAGGACGTGGATGCGCATGTGCCGGTAGAAGATGATGTGGCGGACCT
>NZ_SSMZ01000101.1 GCF_004799395.1 Phenylobacterium sp. | reverse complement strand
TTCCTGTAGACCAGGGTCACGGCCATGCTGGCCGGGTCGTAGACATAGACCGACATCGGCCCGCCGCGGCCGGACAGGAAGTAGAGCTTGCCGCGCGCCCAGACCGGGGAGATGTCGGCGGCCGCCTCGTGCGGGACCTCGACGGTGTCGAGCCCCGAGAGCGTGGTGATCTTGATCGTGCTCGCCCGGCCGCCGCGGTAGTTGCCCCAGGAAACGTAGCTGGTGAAGTCGAAGGTGAAGGCCGGCTGTAGCGGGTTGTAGGCGATGGCTTTTCCGTCCGGCGACAGGGCGCCCGCATAGGCCATGGGCAGCGGCAGCGGCGTGGCCATGCCGCCCTGCGGCGACACCTCGAAGATCTGGGTGTAGCGGCTGGCGGCGCTGCGGTTGGAGCGGAACAGCACCTTCTTGCCATCGGCCGACCAGCCCACCGCCACATCTGCCGCCGGATGGTAGGTCACCCGATGCGGTACGCCGCCGGTCGCCGGCACCGTGAAGACGTCGGTGTTGCCGTCGTACTCGCCGGTGAAGGCCAGCGTCTGGCCATCGGGCGAGAAGATCGGCGCGTTCTCGACGCCGACGCCGGTGGTGATCCGCGTGGCGCGGCCGCCGGCGCGCGGCACGGTCCAGATGTCGCCGGCGTAGCTGAAGGCGATCAGCTCACGGCTGATCGCCGGCTGCTGCAGGATGTGCGGCGCAGCCTGGGCCTGCGCGGCGGCTGTCTGGCCGAGAACGCCGGCCGCAGCCAGCGCGAGAATGGATATGAAGCGCACGGACGATCCCCCCGGAAAGCGAGCGCAAAGCTTGCCGCCCGGCCTGGGGTTTTGGCAATCGGGTTCGCAGCTGCTCCCCCGCCGGGAGCTGTCGCGTAGCGACTGAGAGGGCTTCCCCCGAGGCCGGCGCCGGCGAGGGGCTTCAGCGTCTGAGCGGAAGCCCCTCCAGCCCTCCGGGCCACCTCCCCCGAAGGGGAGGAACGCTAGTTCCGCGCTGTGTCCACCAGGGCGTTCTTGGTGATCCAGGGCATCATGGCGCGCAGGCGCTGGCCGACTTCCTCGATCTGGTGCTCGGCGCCGCGGCGGCGTGTGGCCTTGAAGCTGGGGGCCCCGACCGCGTTCTCCTGCATGAAATCGCGCACAAAGCGACCGGACTGGATGTCCTCCAGCACGCGCTTCATCTCGGCCTTGGTCTCGGCGGTGACGATGCGCGGGCCGGTCACATATTCCCCGTACTCGGCGGTGTTGGAGATCGAGTAGTTCATGTTGGCGATGCCGCCCTCGTAGATCAGGTCGACGATCAGCTTCACCTCGTGCAGGCATTCGAAATAGGCCATCTCCGGCGCGTAGCCGGCTTCCACCAGGGTCTCGAAGCCGGCGCGGATCAGCTCGACGAGGCCGCCGCAGAGCACCGCTTGCTCTCCGAAAAGATCCGTCTCGCATTCCTCGCGGAAGTTGGTCTCGATGACGCCCGAGCGGCCGCCGCCGATCGCCGAGGCATAGGCGAGGCCTAAGTCCATCGCGCCGCCGGTGGCGTCCTGGTGGACGGCGATCAGGCAGGGAACGCCGCCGCCCTTCTGGTACTCGCCACGCACCGTGTGGCCGGGGCCCTTGGGCGCCACCATCAGCACGTCGATGCCGGCGGCCGGCTCGATCAGGTTGAAATGGACGTTCAGGCCGTGGGCGAACAGCAGCGCCGCGCCGTCGCGGATGTTGGGCGCGATCTCGGCGTTGTAGATCGCCCGTTGCAGCTCGTCGGGGGCCAGCACCATCAGCATGTCGGCCCACTTGGCGGCGTCGGCGACGCTCATCACCTTCAGGCCGTCGGCTTCCACCTTCTTTGCGGTGGCCGAGCCGGGCTTGAGCGCGACGGCGACGTTCTTCACGCCGGAGTCCTTCAGGTTCAGCGCGTGGGCGCGACCCTGGGAGCCATAGCCTACGATGGCGATCTTCTTGTCCAGGATACGGGAAAGGTCGGCGTCGCGGTCATAGTAGACGCGCATGATTGTTCTCCTGGGTGGTCAAGAAGTTGCGCTCAGACGCAACGGAGGTGCGGGAAAGCGGGCGCTTTCCAGCGGTTTTTTGCTCAAAGGTCAAGGGACGCAGGTGGCTCACAGGCGCAGTCTCGCCATGGTTAGCGCATCGACGAAGGCGCCGCCCCGCCAGGCATAGGCGCGCAACAGGCCTTCGCGTTCGAAGCCGAAGCGCTCGTAGAGGCCGATGGCGCGGACGTTGTCGGCGTAGACGCTCAGCTCCAGGCGCCTGAGGTTGAACCAGTTGTCGGCCAAGTCGAGGGCGGCGGCCAGCAGCGCCGAGCCCGCGCCGCGGCCGGCGTAGGCGTCGTGGACGGCCATGCCGAACTGGCCGGCATGGCTGCGGCGGTTCTCGAACCGCTCCAGGCCCAGGCAGCCGATCACCTTGCCCTCGATCACCGCGACCAGGCGGGTGAGCGTCGCGGGCGTGCTGGCGGTGCGCTTCTGGCGCGCATCCACCGAGGTGTAGGGCAGCTGCAAGGTGCCGGCGTAAGCGTTGGGCTGGTTCCAGGCCTCGGTCAGCTCGGGGATGTCCCCCGGCTCCAGGGCCCGGATCAGGATGTCGGCTTTTCGTATCGGCGGCTCGGGCATGGTCTCGTCTCCGTGGACGGGGACGGACGGAGAGCAAGAAAAAGCCCCGTCCGGATCCCGGCGGGGCTGATGTGGCGATCGGTGTTTGCTCGAGGTTCTCTAGCGCACAACGTCCCTCACCGGCCCGCCGGAGGCGGTCCGAGTAAGTACGAGGGCGATAAACATCGAGCGCATGACGGACCCATAGCGTTTTCGGCGGCGCTTGGCAAAGCTGGGTCAAGACCTAAGGGCGCGCGGCGCGGAACTCGCTGACGATCCTCTGGGCGCCGGCGTAGAGCGGATTGAGCTTTTCGTCGGCGGCGACGATGTCAATCTGCGTCGCCTGGGCGCCGCGCAGCCCCACCGTGGTCAGCACATAGACCCTCACCGCTCCCGGATCGGGCGTCGGATAGGGTTTCACCAGCGGGACATCGGCAAGCCGGACCTGCGCGTCCGCCACGAGCGACCCCGCCGCCGAGGAGACCAGCGGCTCACGCCGACCGCCGATCATGCCGCCGCCCTTCGAGAAATAGAGGCTGGAGTCCCCGGAGGCGAAGGCGGTCACCGTGACGATCTGATCTTTCTCCCAGAACTCGACGATCACCCCATAGGCCTGCTCCACGCCGGGCTTGGCCTGGACCTCCACATCCTCGCTGTGGGTGGAGAAGGCCACCTCGCGCAGGGCCAGATAGGTGTCGACCAGAATGATCGGGGCCGGCTTCGGGGCGGCGGGCGTCTGGGGAGTCGGCGGCGCGGGAGCTGGCGTCGGAGCGGCAGGTGGCTCAGCGCGTACCGGCCCGCCCGCTGCCGCGGCGAGAAGCAGGGCGGCGACGATCAGGCGCGCAGCGACGGCGCACGGGGTCTTGGGCAAGATCGACTCCAGGGTCCTTAGGGTCCGGTGGCGGAAAACCTCGGCGTGGCTACGTCGCGAAAGCGCCCGAACCGTGGCATGTCAGGGGCATGATCCGCGTCACCGACAGCCTGTCCATCGAGGAGGACGAGCTCAGCGAGAAGTTCGTGCGGGCCTCCGGGCCCGGCGGGCAGCATGTCAACACCTCCAGCTCGGCGGTGGAGCTGCGCTTCGACGCCATGGCCTCGCCATCCCTGCCGGACGAGGTCAAAGAGCGCCTTTCCCGCATCGCCGGCCAGCGAATGAACCAGGAGGGGGTCATTGTGATCTTCGCCCAGAGCCACCGCAGCCAGGAAATGAACCGCCAGGATGCGCGCGAGCGCCTGGTCGAGCTGATTGAACAGGCCACGCACCGGCCGAAGCCGCGCAAGAAGACCCGTCCCACCTACGCCTCCAAGCTCAAGCGGCTGGAGGGCAAGTCGAAGCGATCGGGCGTCAAGGCCATGCGCGGCCGGCCGGGCCGCGACGACTAGCCGGAACCGCCGCCGCGGGACAGCGCGACGGCCCGTGAAACTTCCGCGAAAACTTCGCGCGACGGGGGAATTGGATTGCGGCCATTCCCCTGCGGGTTGTTTGTCTCGTTAACCATTGTGAAGCGTCCGGCAGCCCCGCCTCATTCATTCCTAGGACCGAGGACCATGAAGAAGCTCATCGCAGCCGCCGCCTTCGCGGCGGTCGTCTCCGCGGCCGGCGCCGCCGGCGCCACCCAGTTCGTCGTCAATGGCGATTTCACCAGCCTGACCAACGGCCTCGGCCAGATGGATGCGTTCACGCAGGCTACCGGGTGGACGTCGACCAACGTGGCGCAGAACGCCTACAACTTCGTTATGGCCGACGGCAACGTCGGGTCGAACGGCCAGTACGGGAACGTCGCGCTGTGGACCCAGGCCAACGCCGGCAACGGCTGGAACGGCCTGGCCGCGCTCAGCGGGAATTTCGTCGCTCTGGACGATGATTTTCAGATCGGCGCCCTGACCCAGACGATCACCGGCCTGACGGTGGGTCAGACCTACACCTTCACCTATGAATACGCCTTCGCCCAGCAGTTGGGCTTCACTGGCCCGACGACGCAGAGCCTTGAGGCGGACGTCGGCCCCGACTTCGCGCAGAACAGCGGCAACGTCACGCTTGGCAGCCAGGGCTTCATCGGTTGGCAGGCGGGCGGCGGCGCGTTCACGGCGACCCAGACCTCCGAGACCCTCTCCTTCCTGGCCACGGGCAGCCCGCAGGTGCCCCCCTTCGCCCTGGTCAGCAATGTGTCGATCACCGGCGGCGTGCCGGAGCCGGCGGCCTGGGCGATGATGCTCTTCGGGTTCGGCGGACTGGGCGCCCTGGCCCGGCTGCGGGCGCGCCGGTTCGCCGCCAGGGCCTGAGGCGTCCGCCGCCACGCGCCTTTCCTTGGCGCATGGCCGCGTTAGGGTAAGCCGATGAGCAGCTTTTTCGCCGCGCACCAGCATGTCCTGGCCTATCTGTTGCAGGCCGCTCGGACCTGTCTCCTGCTGGCCCTGCTGATCGCTGTCTTCGCGCCGCTGGAATACGTTTTCGCGGTGCGCAAGGGCGGGCTGTTCGCGAAGGGATGGGCGACCAATCTAGGCTGGTATTTCGTCAACGCCTTCGCCGCGGTGGTGCTGCTCGGACCCCCGACGGCGGCGCTGGCCTGGGCGGCGCACAGCCTGCTCCCGACCGCGGTGACGGGCGCGGCGGCGGCGCTTCCCCTGTGGGCGAAGATGGTCGCGGCCATGGTGGTGGGCGAGCTTGGCTTCTACTGGGGCCACCGCTGGAGCCACCAGGTCCCCTGGCTCTGGCGTTTCCACGCCGTCCACCACAGCGCGACCCATCTGAACTTCCTGGTGAACACCCGCGCCCACCCGATCGACATGGTGTTCACGCGCCTCTGCGGCGTGGCCCTGCTCTACGCGACCGGCCTGGCCAACCCGGTCGGTCCGCATCCGACGCTGGCGCCCGCGCTGGTGCTCTTCGTGGGCTCGCTGTGGAGCTTCTTCATCCACGCCAATCTGCGCTGGCGGCTGGGGCCGCTGGAGGAGGTGATCGCCTCGCCGGCGTTCCACCACTGGCATCACACCTACGACGATCACAAGGATCACAATTTCGCAGCGATGCTGCCAGTCTTCGACCGCCTGTTCGGCAGCTTCTACCTGCCCAAGGCCTGGCCGGCGGAATACGGCACGGCCACCCCGATGCCGGACGACCTGGCCGGCCAGCTGCTCGAGCCCTTCGCGCCGCGCCGCAAGCCCGCGCCGGCCGCCGAGGTCGACACGCCGCGCGCGGCGTGATTCCTTTGCGCCCATAGGGGGTGACCAGGTGAGCATTGAGCTTGAGACCGCCGCGATCGGCGGCCTGTCGGGCTTCCTGCGGGCGAAGCGCAAGCACGTCCCGCCGCCCGGCACGCCCTGCGCCAACTGCGCCACGCCGCTGGAGGGCGCCTACTGCCACGTCTGCGGGCAGGACGCCGACCTGCACAAGCGCTCGATCCGCCACCTGGTGTTCGAGGCGGTCGAGGGCCTCTTCGAGTTCGACGGGCGGATCTGGCGGACCTTCCCGGCGCTGTTCTTCCGGCCCGGCCGCCTGGCCCGCGACTACATCGAAGGCCGGATCGTGCGCCACGTGCCGCCGTTCCGGACCTTCCTTGTCGCGCTCCTGCTGTTCATCTTCGCCGCCGAGCACGCCGCCCACGAAGAGACCCTGGCCGAGGCGCATCGGAAGCAGGTCGAGGCGGCCAAGCTGGCGACGCCGCAGGGCCGCGCCGAGGCCTCGCAGAAATTGCGTGCGGAAGCCGCCAAGGACCTCAAAGAGAATCTGGACGAGGACGCCAAGGACCGACTGGACGACCTGAAGGATTCCGACGCCAACCGCGCCAAGGTCGAGACCAGCTACGCCGCCCGCGTCGCCCGGCATCAGGCGCGCTATCAGCGCGCGTTGCAACGGGCCGACCTGGTGGCGCAAGGCCAGCAGGTCTCGGTCGTCGACCTCGACACCGACCTGCCGGGCGCCCAGAAGCATAGGGCGAAGGAGAGCTGGTGGAAGGCCGCGATCAAGAAGGCCACCGCCAACCCCGACTACTACTGGTCGATCGTCTTCGAGTGGGGCCACCGGTTGGCGATCGTCCTGCTTCCGGTGCTCGGCGTGACGCTGGCCGGGCTCTACCGCAAGCACAAGGACGTCTTCCTCTACGACCACCTGCTGGTGGCGATGAACCTGCTGTCGTTCAACTTCCTGATCAGCGCGGCGGGCCTGATGTTGCCCGCAAGCTGGATGAGCTGGTGGTTCCTTGGCGCGACGTTGTGGAGCGTGGTCAACCTCTACCAGACGCTGCGCGGCGCCTACGGCTCAAGCCGGCTGGGCGCGGCGCTGAAGACCCTGGTCGTCGACCTGGTGGCGTTTTTCGCCTTCACGTTCGGCCTGACCGGCGTCTTTCTGCTGGCCCTGGCGCAACTTTAGCGCCGCTTTCTCGCCTATGGCGCGATTTCGCCGCATTGGCCTATAAGCTCGGCGGCATGGTCGATCGCGTCCGAATCCTCGCCGCCACAGCCGTCCTGACGGCCTCGCTCTCCGCCTGCGCGCCGTCGCTAGGCCCGCCGCCTCCGGGCCGGATGGCCGCCCCGCCGCCGATCGCCGACAGCACCTTCCGCGCCGCGGACTTCGCCTGGTCGCAGGTTCCCGGCAAGAACACGCTGTCCGGCGCCATGGTCCACACCGGCGCCGTCCGCTACAGCTGCGCCGGACAGACGGTGGTGCTGACGCCAGAAACGCCCTGGGCGCGCAAGCGCATGCAGGTGCTCTACGAATCCGATCAGCATGCCGCGCTGGCCGCCGACGACGTGCGCAGCCGTCAGAACCAGGCCCCTCCGGGGGACTCCAATCCCTTCGTCAAGCGCGTGCTCTGCGACGCCGCCGACCATTTCAGCTTCGCCGGCCTGCCGGACGGCGCCTGGTACGTGGTCACCCTGGCCAAGCCGGTGGCCGGCCAGACGGGCCCGAGCCTGGCCATGATGCGCCGGGTGATCACCCGCGGCGGCAAGGTCACCGCCTTCGAGCTCTAAAGGCGCGCTCCGGCGCGCTGGAAGCGTGGCCAGAACCCGCGTCGGCGATGCGCGTTTGCCTCGGTCGGGACACCAACCGAGGAAGATTTCCAATGCGTAAGCTGTTGTTTGCGACCCTTGCGGCCGCGACCCTGGTCGGCGCCGCCGGCGTCGCGACCGCCCAGCCGGTCGTCGTCGAACGCTACGGCCACTGGGACCCGGCGTGGGGCGTCGCCCCGCCGCCGCCCCGGGCCGCCTGGCATCGCTGGCACGGGCATGAGACCGAATGGTACGGCCACGTGCACACCTGCATGACCCGCCCCGGCTATGACGCCCGCCGCGACATGTGGCGCGACGGCCATCGCTGGGTGTCCTGCGCCGACTGATTGGCGATGAGCTGGTGATCGAAGGGCCCCGGCTCGCGCCGGGGCCCTTTTCCTAGTGCACCTTGGCCCGGCCGATGATCAGGCCGTCGGCGTCGGCGGAAACGTCGATCACCGCTCCGTCCTCCAGATCGCCGGCCAGCAGCTGCCGGGCGATGGGGTCGACCAGTTCCTTCTGGATCACCCGCTTCAGCGGCCTCGCGCCATAGACCGGATCGTAGCCGCGCTCGGCCAGCCAGTGGGTGGCCGCGCTGTCCAGCGCGATCGACATCCGCCGGTCGGCCAGCAGCTTTTCCACCCGCTTCAGCTGGATCCTGACGATGCCGTCCATCTCGCCGCGGCCCAGCCGCTTGAAGAGGATGATCTCGTCGATCCGGTTCAGGAACTCGGGCCTGAAGTGGCTGCGGACCACGTTCATCACCGAAGGCCGCGCGACCTCGACGTCCTCGCCCTCCTCCAGGGTGGCCAGGAATTCGGAGCCCATGTTGGAGGTCATGACGATGAGCGTGTTTCGGAAGTCCACCGTGCGGCCCTGGCCGTCGGTGAGCCGCCCGTCGTCCAGCACCTGCAAGAGCACGTTGAAGACGTCCGGGTGGGCCTTTTCCACCTCGTCGAACAGCAGCACCTGATAGGGTCGGCGCCGCACGGCCTCGGTCAGCGCCCCGCCCTCGTCATAGCCGACGTAGCCGGGAGGCGCCCCGATCATCCGGCTGACCGAGTGCTTCTCCATGTACTCGCTCATGTCGAGGCGGGTGATGGCATGCTCGTCGGAGAACATGAATTCGGCGAGCGCCTTGGTGAGCTCGGTCTTGCCGACGCCAGTAGGGCCCAGGAACAGGAACGAGCCGATCGGCCGGTTGGGGTCCTGCAGGCCAGCGCGAGCCCGCCGGACGGCGTCGGAGACCGCCAGCAGCGCCTCCTCCTGGCCGACCACGCGGGCGCGGAGCGCGTCCTCCATGGAAAGCAGCTTCTCGCGCTCGCCCTCCAGCATTTTCTCGACCGGCACCCCGGTCCAGCGGGAGACCACCGCGGCGATCTGCTCGGCGTCCACCACCTCGGGCGAGACGGCGTCCTTGTCGGCCTTGGCGTCTTCCTCGGCGAGACGCTTTTCCAGGGTCGGGATCTCGCCGTAGGCGATCTCCGAGGCGCGCTGCAGGTCGCCGCGCCGCTGGGCGTTGACCAGCTCGGCGCGGAGGCGCTCCAGGGCCTCGCGGACCTGGGCGGCGGAGGAGACCTTCTCCTTCTCCGAGCGCCACTTGGCGGTCATCTCCGCAGACTGGCCCTCCAGGTCGTCGAGCTCGTCCTCGAGCTTTTCCAGCCGGGCCCTGGAGGCCGCGTCGGTCTCCCTGGTGAGCGCCTCGCGCTCGATCTTGAGCTGCACGACGCGCCGGTCGATCTCGTCCAGTTCCTCGGGCTTCGAGTCCACCGCCATGCGCACGCGGCTGCCCGCCTCATCCATCAGATCGATGGCCTTGTCCGGCAGGAAGCGGTCGGCGATGTAGCGGTTGGAGAGGGTCGCCGCGGCGACGATGGCGCTGTCGCTGATCCGCACCCCGTGGTGCAGCTCGTACTTCTCCTTCAGGCCGCGCAGGATGGAGATGGTGTCCTCCACGGTGGGCTCGGAGACGAACACCGGCTGGAAGCGCCGCGCGAGCGCGGCGTCCTTCTCGACGTTCTTGCGGTACTCATCGAGGGTGGTGGCGCCGACGCAGTGCAGCTCGCCGCGGGCCAGCGCGGGCTTGAGCAGGTTGGAAGCGTCCATGGCTCCCTCGCTCTTCCCCGCGCCCACCAGGGTGTGCATCTCGTCGATGAACAGGATGATCGAGCCCTCGGCGGCGGTGACCTCGTTCAGCACGGCCTTCAGCCGCTCCTCGAACTCGCCGCGATACTTCGCCCCGGCGATCAGCGAGCCCATGTCGAGCGACAGGAGCTGCTTGTCCTTCAGGCTTTCGGGCACGTCGCCGTTGACGATGCGCAGGGCCAAGCCCTCGACGATGGCGGTCTTGCCGACGCCGGGTTCGCCGATCAGCACGGGGTTGTTCTTGGTGCGCCGCGACAGCACCTGGATGGTGCGGCGGATTTCCTCGTCCCGGCCGATGACCGGGTCGAGCTTGCCGTCGCGCGCGGCCTGGGTCAGGTCGCGGGCGTAGCGTTTCAGCGCGTCGTAGCCTTCTTCAGCCGAGGCGCTATCGGCGGTCTTGCCCTTGCGCAGCGCGGCAGCGGCGTCTTCCAGCGCCTTGGCTGAGGCCCCGGCGCCCTTCAGCGCCTTGGCCGCGTCGCCGCCTTCCTTGGCGATGGCGATGAGCAGGCGCTCGGTCGTGACGAAGGCGTCGCCGGCGGCCTTGGCCCCGGCTTCGGCGTCGGCGAACACCCGGGCGGCCTCCGGCTTCATATAGAGCTGGCCTGTACCACCCTCGACCTTGGGCAGCTTGGAGA
>NZ_SSMZ01000100.1 GCF_004799395.1 Phenylobacterium sp. | reverse complement strand
GTCCGGACGGCAGAGCCAGAGCGCCGGATTGGCGTAGTCGGCGTGCGCGACCGTCGGGTCCGGCGCCTGGGCCTGCGCCGACGCAGCCGCGGCTGCGCTCAACGCGGCCGCATAGAAGATGGCCTTGATCACGTCGTTCCCCCTGCCCTGCGATGCGTCATGGCGCGCATCGTCCATGCGCAGACAGTGACCAACTATCGCCGCGCGGCCAAGGCCAGACCCTTTGGGCGGCTACTCCTCCGCCAGTTCGCGGACGAAATCCGGCAGCCACGGATTGCGCCCCGGCTTCATCCGCTCCGACCGGTAGATATGGATCAGGTCGGCGTAGGCGCGGTCGAAGTCCTTGTTGACGATGACGTAGTCGTACTCGCTCCAGTGGGCGATCTCCCGCTGGCCCAGCGCCAGGCGCTGGTTGATCACCTCTTCGGTGTCCTGGGCGCGGGCGTGCAGCCGCCGTGACAGGTCCGACCACGACGGCGGCAGGACGAAGACCCGGACACTGTCCTGCGGTGTCTTCTCCGCCACCTGCCGGGCGCCCTGCCAGTCGATGTCGAAGAGCACGTCCTTGCCGGCCTCCAAGGCCGCCATGACCGGAGCCTTGGGCGTGCCGTAGCCGTTGCCGTTCACCTCGGCCCATTCCAGCAGCTCGCCAGCGTCGATCAGCGCCTGGAACTCCTCACGGGTCTTGAAGAAATATTCCCGTCCCTCCTCCTCGCCCGGCCGCGGCGGCCGCGTCGTCGCCGAGATCGACAGCACCATGTCGGCGTAGTCGGCCACCAGGCGGCGCGACAACGAGGTCTTGCCGGCGCCGGCGGGGCTCGACATCAGCAGCAGCAGTCCGCGCCGCACGGTCTCCCACGGCTTTGAGTGGTCGTCTGCGGCGGTGGTCACCCTGGATCACTCCACATTCTGCACCTGCTCGCGGAACTGCTCGATGGTGGCTTTGAGGTCCAGGCCGACCGCGGTCAAGGCGCCCGAGGCGGACTTGGAGCAGAGGGTGTTGGCTTCGCGCATGAATTCCTGGGTCAGGAAATCCAGCTTGCGGCCGACGCCGCCATCGGTGGTTAGCAGGCCCCGCGCCGCCTCCACATGCCCGCGCAGCCGATCCAGCTCCTCCTGCACGTCGGCCTTCACCGCCATGGCGGCCGCCTCCTGCAGGATGCGCTCCTCGCTGGCCGCCTCGCCGGCGAGCTCGGTAAGCCGCTTCTCGAAGCGGGCCTTGATGATCACCGGCTGGCCTTCCGCCAGCGCCGAGGCGTTGCCGGTCAGGTCGCCGATCCGGGCCACCAGGGCGTTCAGAACGCCCTCGAGCGATCGTCCCTCCTCTGCGCGCCCAGCCGCCAGGCCATCCAGCGCCAAGCCGATGGAGGTTGCCATCGCCGCTTCCACCGCCGCCTGGGCGTCCGGATCGTCGATGGCGTCAGCGGTCTCGATGACGCCCTTGAGGCTGAGAAGCCCGTCCAAGGTAGGGACCGCGACCATGCCAGTGGCCACATAGGGTCCGCCGGCTTTCAGGTAGTGCTCCAGCTGTTCGATGTTGACCTTGACCGCGCCGGCGCTGTCGGAACGCTTCGCCTGGACGCCGATCGTCACCTGGCCCCGTAGGAACCGGCTCTGGGCGCCTTCCCGGGCCGCCCGTTCCAAGCCCTCGAAGCCCGGCGGCCCGCGGAAGCGGACTTCCAGGTTGCGCCCGTTGACGCTGCGGGCCTCCACAGCCCAGCTCCATGCTCCCAGGGCGCCTTCGGCGCGGCCGAAGCCGGTCATGCCGCCGATGGTCATTTGCCCGTCCCTCCGGCCGCCGCGCGCTGGCGCTCGATGGCCCGCCATTTGGCCACGTTCGCCTGATGCTGGGCGAAGGTCGAGGCGAAGACGTGCCCGCCGGTGCCGTCGGCGACAAAGAACATCTCGTCGGACTTCGGCGGATTGAGCACGGCGGCCAGGGACGCTCGGCCAGGATTGGCGATCGGCGTCGGCGGCAGGCCCACGATCCGGTAGGTGTTGTAGGGCGTGGCCGTGACCAGCTCCTTCATGGTGATCCCCCGGCCCAGCGGACGGCCCTTGGTGATCCCGTAGATGATGGTCGGGTCGCTCTCCAGCTTGATCCCGGCGCGCAGGCGGTTCTCGAACACCGCCGCGATCCTGGGCCGCTCGGCCGCGATACCGGTCTCCTTCTCGACGATCGAGGCGAGCGTCACCGCTTCCTCCGGCGTCTTCAGCGGCAGGTCGGGGGCCCGGCCCGCCCAGAGCTGCGCCAGCAATGCGTCGCGGGCGGCCATCATCTTGGCCATGACCTCGCCGCGGTCCTCACCGCGCTGGATCTGATAGCCGTCGGGCAGGATCGATCCTTCCGGCGGGGTCTCGATCTCGCCGGTCAGCACCGGCTGGGCGCGCACGGCGTCGGCCACCATCTCGCTGGTCCAGCCCTCGGGCGCGACCACGAAGCGGCGCACCACCTTGCCGCCGGCGATGTCGCCCAGGACGTCAGCCATGGAGGCGCCGCTCTTGAATTCATATTCGCCGGCCTTCAGGTGACGACCGGAGCCGCCCAGCTTGGCGGCCAGATAGAAGATCTCCCGCGAGCCGATGACGCCGGCGGCCGTCAGGTCCGCGGCGATCTGGCCGACGCCCGCGCCCTTGGGAAGGATCACGTCGGTGACGCCGTCCCGCCGCGCCGTCGGACCCGGGCCGCTGTAGGTCCACACCACCCAGCCGCCGCCGAGGATCGCGATGAGGAAAAGCGTGCCCAACACGCGTCCGAAGGTCCGGAACATGCCCTGGTCCGTCCGGACCGGCCTGCGCCAGCGGGGCCTGCGGCTCACGAGACCTTCTTGAACACCACCGACGCGTTGGTCCCGCCAAACCCGAAGGAGTTGGACAGCGCGTAGTCGATCTTCATCGGCTTGGCCTTGTGGGGCACCAGGTCGATGGCGGTTTCAACGGACGGATTGTCGAGATTGATGGTCGGCGGGGCGATCTGGTCGCGGATCGCCAGCACCGAGAACGCTGCCTCGATCGCCCCGGCCGCGCCGAGCAGGTGGCCTGTTGCCGACTTGGTTGAACTCATCGTCGCCTTTGAGGCTGCGTCGCCCAACAGACGGGTGACCGCGCCCAACTCGATCTCGTCCCCGAGCGGCGTCGAGGTGCCATGGGCGTTGATGTAATCGATGTCAGCCATGCTCACGCCGGCGTCCTTGAGCGCCGCCTGCATGGCGCGGAAGCCGCCGTCGCCGTCATCGGCGGGCGCGGTGATGTGATAGGCGTCGCCGGCCAGGCCGTAGCCCACGACCTCGGCATAGATCTTCGCGCCACGCGCCTTGGCGTGTTCGTACTCTTCCAGCACCAGGACGCCCGCGCCCTCGCCCATGACGAAGCCGTCCCGGTCCTTGTCGTAGGGGCGGCTGGCCTTCTCCGGCGTGTCGTTGAAGCCGGTCGACATGGCGCGCGCCGCGATGAAGCCGGCCATGCCCACCGGGCAAATCGCCGCCTCCGCGCCGCCGGCCACCATCACATCGGCGTCGCCGTACTTGATCAGCCGCGCCGCATCGCCGATGGCGTGGGCTCCGGTGGCGCAGGCCGTCACCACCGCGTGGTTCGGGCCCTTGAACCCATAGCGGATCGAGACCTGACCGCTGGCCAGGTTGATCAGGGCCGACGGAATGAAGAACGGGCTCACCCGGCGGGGGCCCTTCTCGTGCATCTCGATGGAGGTGCGTTCAATGGTCGCCAGGCCGCCGATGCCCGAGCCGATCATGACGCCGGTGCGCTCACGGCCCTCAATGTCGTCCTCGCCGGGCTGCCACCCGGAATCCTTCACCGCCCCGTCGGCCGCGGCGATGGCGTAGAGGATGAAGTCGTCCACCCGGCGCTGGTCCCGGGTCGAAAGCGTCTGATCGGGATCGAAAGAACCCGGGATATCGGCTCCGCCGCCGCCACGTCCATCCACCCGCGGAACCTCGCCTGCCACGCGGCAGGCATATTCCTCGGACATCTCGAAGGTGGTGACCCGGCCGATCCCGGACTTGCCGGCCAGGATGTTGGCCCAGGTGAGCTCGGTTCCTTGGCCCAGGGGGGTGATCAGACCGATACCGGTGACGACGACTCGACGCATGGCGATCAGCGGTCCTCAAAGGAAGACCGCCGGAGCCGGGGCGAAACCCCGACCCGGCGGTCTGAAAACCTTAAGCCGAATCAGGCGCTTAAGCGCCCAGCTTTTCTTGGATGAACTTCACCGCGTCGCCCACCGTCTGGATGTGCTCGGCCGCATCGTCCGGAATTTCGATGTCGAATTCTTCCTCGAAGGCCATGACCAGCTCGACGTTGTCGAGGCTGTCGGCGCCCAAGTCGTCGATGAAGCTGGCCTTCTCGGTCACCTTCTCCGGATCGGCGTCCAGGTGCTCGATGACGATCTTGCGGACGCGTTCTAGGACGTCGGACATTAGGTAGGTCCCTCTAAGTTCAGGCTTTGCATCGGCGAGCCGGGCCTTGAAGTCAACCGCAAGGGTCAGGCTCACCAAGAGTCATTCGGGCGTTAGCATGTTCCCATGTGGGAAGGCGAGGCCTTCAAATCACCTCTCCTAGATCATCGCCATCCCGCCGTTCACGTGCAGGGTCTGTCCCGTCATATAGGCCGCCTCAACCGAAGCGAGGAAGACGCAGGCCGCGGCCACGTCGGCGCCGGCGCCCAGCCGGCCCGCGGGGATAGTCGTCATGATCTGGGCCTTCTGGGCGTCTGTCAGGGCGTCGGTCATCGGACTTTCGATGAAGCCGGGCGCCACGCAGTTGACGGTGATTCCCCGCGTGGCGACCTCGGCGGCCAGGGCCTTGGAGAAGCCGATCATGCCGGCTTTGGAGGCGGCGTAGTTGGCCTGGCCAGGGTTGCCGGTGACCCCGACCACCGAGGTGATCCCGATGATCCGGCCGTGACGCCGGCGCATCATGCCTTTGGCGGCGGCGCGGCTCAGCCGGAAATAGCTCTCCAGGTTGACCTTCAGGACCTCGGTCCAGTCGTCGTCCTTCATCCGCAGCAAGAGGCCGTCCTTGGTGATGCCGGCGTTGGCCACCAGGATGTCGAGCGGCGTCCCGGCGGCGGCCTCAGCGGCCTCCACGAGGCCATCGACGGCGGTCGGATCAGAGAGGTTGGCCGGCACGGCCGAAACCCGCTCTCCGAACGCCGCCGCCTTTTCCTGCAACACACCCTCGCGGGTGCCCGAGAGCACGACATAGGCGCCCTGGTCGTGCAGGGCCTGGGCGATGGCCGCGCCGATGCCGCCGGTGGCGCCGGTGACAAGGGCGGTCTTGCCGGTCAGGTCGAACATGGGGGCTCCCTTAGAGGCTCTTGGCGAAGGCTTCGAGGTCGGCAGGGCCATTCAGCGGGACCGCCTCGGCGTCCGGGGCGATCCGCTTGGCCATGCCCGACAGCACCTTGCCGGCGCCGGCCTCGGCGAAGCGGGTGACGCCGCCCTCGCCGGCCAGCCAAGTCATGCTCTCCCGCCAGCGGACCCGCCCGGTCACCTGATCGACCAGCAGGCCGCGGATCAGCTCCGGGTCGAGGGTCGGGCGCGCCGTGACGTTGGTTACGATGGCGGCGCGCGGCGCCAGGATGGTGGCCGTCGCCAGGGCCGCGGCCATCTCATCGGCCGCCGGTTGCATCAGCGGGCAATGGAAGGGCGCGGAGACGTTCAGCAGGATCGCGCGGGCGCCCAGCTCCTTGGCCTTCTCGATTGCCAGATCCACGGCCGCCTTGGCGCCGGAGATCACCACATTGCCGGCGTTGTTGTCGTTGGCCACCACGCAGACCCCGACCGTCGAGCCCGCCGCGGCCGCCTCTTCCGCCAACGCCACGTCCGCCTTGGGTCCGATGAGCGAGGCCATGGCGCCCTCACCCACCGGCACGGCCCGTTGCATCGCCTGACCGCGCAGCTTCAGGAGGCGGGCGGTCTCGGCCAGGCTGATCGCGCCGGCGGCCGCCAGCGCCGAATATTCGCCCAGGCTGTGGCCGGCCACGAAAGCCGCCTTGTCGACGCCGACGCCGAATTCCTTCTCCAAGGTGCGCATGACCGCCAGGCTCACAGCCATCAGCGCCGGCTGGGCGTTTTCGGTGAGGGTGAGTTGGTCCTCGGGACCTTCACGCATCAACTTGAAGAGCTTCTGCCCCAACGCGTCGTCAACCTCCTGGAAGACCTCGCGGGCCGCGCCGAACGCCTCGGCGAGGTCGGCGCCCATGCCCACGACCTGGCTGCCCTGGCCGGGAAAGAGGAAAGCGAGGCTCATGCGGTTGGCTCCGAAGGCTTAGGATCGGGGGCTCTATCGATTCCGAGCGGCGAGGGTTACGGAATAAGGAAAGCCCCGGCAAGGCGGCGAAGTTCAGGGACGAGCGCGATGCGGGCGGTGGTGCGGCGCAACAAGCAGCTGGTCTGCGACGAGATCTCCGAGCTGGAGCCGGCGGCCGGACAGGTGCTGGTCAAGACACTGGCCTGCGGCATCTGCGGTTCCGACCTGCATGCCCTCCGCCACATGGAGCACATGATCGAACTCGGCCGCCGCGGCGGCGGGGGCGACAACGGTTTCGATCCCAGCGCCGATACCGTCTTCGGCCACGAATTCTGCGCCGAGATCCTCGACCACGGCCCGGGATCGCCCAAGACGCTGAAGGCCGGGACCCGAGTGGTCAGCGTACCGGCCACCCTGACCGCCACCGGCGCGGAGATGCTGGGCTTCTCCAACCGCCTGCCTGGCGGCTTCGCCGAACGGATGATCCTCAGCGAGGCGCTGATCCTGGAAGTGCCCAACGGCCTCGCCACCGAGCACGCGGCGCTTACCGAGCCCTTCGCCGTCGGTTTCCATGCGGTGGCCAAGGCGCGCATGGACGACAACTCCGTGGCTCTGGTGGTCGGCTGCGGGCCCGTCGGCCTGGCGGTCATCGCGGCCTTGAAGGCGGCGGGCCACGGTCCGGTGATCGCGGCGGACTTCTCGCCGCGGCGCCGCGCAGCCGCGGAGAAACTGGGCGCCGATGTCGTGCTCGATCCGGCGACGCAGTCGCCGCACGAGCGATGGGAAGCCCTGGGCGTGCCCAAAACCCGCGCCGCCCAGCAAATGATCCGCATGATGGGCGGGAGCTTCGGGCGTCCAGTGATCTTCGAATGCGTCGGCGCGCCCGGTGTCGTCCAGAGCCTGATCGAGGCTGCGCCCGCCGGCGCCCAGATCGTCGTCGCCGGCGTCTGCATGGAGACCGACAGCATCGAGCCCTCGATCGCGATCACCAAGGAGATCGAGCTGACCTTCGTCTTCGGCTACACGCCCGAGGAGTTCGCCGGGACCCTGCGAAGTATCGCCGAGGGCGTGGTCGACGTTTCCGGCCTGGTCACCGGCCGCGTCGGCCTGGTCGGCGTCGCGCAGGCCTTCACGGCGCTGGGCGACCCGGAGGCGCACGTGAAGATCCTGGTCGAGCCCGCGTCCTGACGCCGCAGCTAGCGGCCCCGGCAGGGGCAGATTGTCGCAATCGACGACAGCCCGCGGCGCCCGCCCTCTCAGGGCCCAAGGCCTGCGCCTGCATCCAACGGTCACGTTTGGCCGTACAATGGTTAACGACGAGGCCGTTAACGATAATTCAGGTTCCAGGAAGCGCCTGACTCGTCACTCAAACACTGGGGTATTCCCTTCTGAGGGGAAAAAGGCGATCGCACAGGTTGCCAGCTTTCGCTTGACTTGGATGACAGCGAACACCGTCAATTAACACTATTACAACCTACGCGGTTATCGGCAAATTGGGCGTCTTTGCTTCGCCTTGACACATAGATAACGCGGTTTTAATGGGTATGCTTAATAACCAGTTAAGCTTGAAGCGCGGACGCAGCTCCGACGCCTAATGGGGGATTTTCATGACCATTCGTAACGCCCTGCTCGCGGCCGGCTCGATCGTCGCCCTCTCCGCGCTCGCTGGAAGCGCGCTCGCTTCCGGCAGCGTTCAGACCACAGCCAACGCCAGCGTCACCGTGGTGTCGCCCACAACCTTGACCAAGACGCAGGACATGGCGTTCGGCACCGTGACCCGCCCGTCGTCCGGCAGCAACACCGTGCAATTGGCGGCGGCTGACGGCACGGTGACCATCGCGTCCGGCGGCACGGGCGATGCGGCCCTGGTCTCCAGCCCCACCAGCGCGGCGAAATTCAACCTCGTGACCGTCGCGGCGATCACCTACACGACCACCCAGAGCCTGACGTTCGCTCAGGCCGGCCTGACCAACATCTCGGCGACCACGCCGGTGGCGTCGACCGGGACTCTGGGCACGGTGCCGGCGAACGGCACGCAACAGCTCAGCTTCGGCGGACAGTTCGACATCAGCTCGACCACCACCGCCCAGCCCTATACCGGGACCCTGACGGTCACGGTCAACTACAACTAAGCTTTGCGCGGATGGCGTCTCCGGCGTCCCGGAGGCCGACGGCAGAAGACAAGCCTGGCCGCCCCGCACGGGCGGCCAATCTTGTTTGCGCCGCCGCCCTGGTCCGGGTGCTGGACCCAGACGGCCGACAAAGGGGTCGTTAACTCTGTAAGGCCAAGCTTGTGACTCGCCGAAGCTCAATCCTGAGCGCCGGGCGGCAGGACGATCCGTCGCACGGACCTGCGGCCGGAACACACCTTGCGAGCGGGGCTGTAGCCGATGGATAGTGCCCGCGCTTCCGCGCTTCGCCTGCCTGGCCTCCGCCCCGTACCGGCGTCACATTCATGAAACGCTATATCGTGCTGACCGCGCTGATGTTCCTGGCGACGCTGGGAGCCAGCGGGGCTCCCGCTCAGCCTGTGGCGACGCCCACGCCCGCCCGCGCCGCGCCCGTGGTTTCAACCCAGGCCAGCGGCGCCAACCTCAACATCTCGCCCAAGCGGGTGACCTTCGACCGCAGCCACCGCTCGGCGACCGTCTTCGTGTTCAACCAGGGCACAGCGCCCGGGACCTTCGACATCTCGCTCGTGGATCGCGTGATGCTCCCCGATGGCCAGATCCTGCCGATCACCGACGCCCAGGCGAAACCCGAAACCAAGGCCTTCGCCGACCGCGTGCAGTCGGCCCAGGGCATCCTGCAAATCTCGCCGCGGCGCGTCACCCTGAATCCGGGCCAGGGCCAGACGGTGCGGCTACGCGTCATCGCCGCGCCGACAGATCCGGGCGTTGTCGAACTGCGCAGCCACCTCACCATCGCCACCCTGCCCCCGCGCGACACCGGCACGACGGCCGAAGCGGCGGCGGAGAACCGGCCGGCGAACCAGCTGAGTTTCCAGATCAACGCCCTCTTGGGCCTCAGCATCCCGGCGATCGTGCGGCTGAACGACCCGGATGTCCGCGCCCAGATCGAAAACGCCCGGATCACCTTCGAACAGCTCAACGGGCCCAAGAACGCCCCGACCCCGACCCTCAGCCTTGACCTGGTGCGTACCGGCGCCAATTCCCTGTTCGGCAACTTCGAAATCCGCACGGCGGGTCAGCCCAAGAGCCCCGTGCTCGGCGCCTCGCGCGGCGTCGGGGTCTATACCGAGATCGATCGTCGCTCGATCCGAATTCCCCTGACCCGGGCCCCGGCGCAGGGGGAGCACCTGGAGGTGACTTTCACCGACGACGACACATCGCCGGGAAAAGTCCTTGCGAAACTCACGCTTTAGCCGCGCTGCACTGTTGGCGACCGCTGCAGCGCAGGTCTGCGCCGTGGGGCCCGCCTTCGCCAGCACACCAGACCCCGACGCGCTGGCGGGGATCCTGCTTGGCGCGCGGGGCCCGGCGCTCGACCCGACCACCGGCGGCGAGGCTATCGCGCGCTTCCTGGTCAGGGGCGCGCCGCCGCACGCGGTGACGCGTCTGGCCCCCGCAGTTCCGACGCGCATGGCTCAGGCCAATACGTCGCCGGCCGTTGCGCCGGTGTCGGCGAGGCCCGCTGTCGCGCCCTCGCCTGCGGCCGCCAACGGGGGTGGCGATCGCATCGGAAGCCTTCTGGTCGGCGGCGCGCCGGCGCAGAGCGGCCGAAGCACGGAACGGGTGCTGGCGATCGACCCGCGCTTCCCGACGCCCGATCCCCAGACCCTGCTGCTCCTGCTGGTCCAGCTGGACAACCTGACGCTCACCGACGGCCTGACCGCCTATGGGTCGCCTGACGATCCCCTGTTGCCGGTCGGCGAGCTCAGCCGGCTGCTCGAGCTCGACGTGGACGTCAGTCCGACCGATGGCCGCATCACCGGCGCCATCGGCGAGGCGCGCCGCGCCCTGCTGATCGACCTCCCCACCAACAGTGCGCGGATCGGGCCGGTCTCGGTTGCGCTGAAGCCCGGCGACATCGCCGTCGATCCGGGCGAAATCTACGTGCGCGCCTCGGTGCTCGCCAAGCTCCTGCCGCTGACCTTCACCGTCGACGCCGCGAGCCTGCAGATGAAGATCGGCGCCACGGAGCTGCTGCCGATCCAGAGCCGACTGTCGCGCCTTTCGCGCCTGCGCGAAGGGGGCCCCAAGGCCAGCACGCCGGTGATGCGTGTCGACACCCCCTACAAACTCTTCACGCCGCCATCCTTCGACGTGTCCCTCAATCTCGGCGCGCAGACCACCGCGCCCAAGGGTCAGGCCCAGTACGACATCCGCCTGGGCGGCGATCTGCTCTACGCAGGCCTGCAGGCCTATTTCGGCTCCGATCAGAACGGCCGGCTGACCTCCAGCCGCATTCTCCTGGAGAAGCGGTCGCTGGATGGCGATCTCTTAGGCCCGCTGCATGCGCGCGATGTCAGCATCGGCGACGTCTTCACGCCGGGCCTTTCGATCGGTCCACGCAGCCTGGGCGGACGCGGCTTTGCGCTCTCCACCGTGCCGCTCGACCAGACCAACGTCTTCAACCGCATCGACCTGCGCGGCGAGCTTCCGATCGGCGACGACGTCGAGCTCTACGTCAACGACGTGCTGCAGGGCGCGCAGCAGCAGGCGGTGAACGGCCAGTACGAGTTCCTGAGCGTACCCCTCACCCAGGGGATCAACGTCATCCGGATCGTGACCTACGGCCCGCGCGGCCAGCGGAGCGAGGAAACCCGGGTCATCAACGCCAGTGGCGGACTGCTCCGCCCGGGGCAGGTCACGTTTGAGTTCGGCGCTGTCGACCAGAACGAGCCCCTGCTGCGGATAAGCGACGTCAATCCGTTCGTGGTGGACCGCACGACGGGCAAAGCGCGGCTGGTGACCGACGTGAACTACGGCGTGACCCAGTACCTGACGGCCACCATCGGCGGGGCGATCTACACCGACCAGCTCGGCGTGCAGCGCGACCTTATCACCGGCGGCCTGCACACTTCGATCGCCGGAGTCGCCGCCGAGGTCGACATTGCCGGCGACAACCGCGGCGGCGAGGGTGTCTCGGTGGACATCGCCGGGCGGCTCTTCGGCGCCAACACGGTGCTGCGCCAGTCTGAGTACCGCGGCGGCCTGCTGGACGAGAACAATTCCGAGGCCGACATCGATCGGCCGGTGACCAGCCGCACCGAGCTGGATGTGGATCAGAATTTCCGCTTCGGGAACCAGGTCATCCCGCTGTCGGTGCGGGCTCTGCGCGACGTCTATGCCGATGGCGGCGACGCCTGGATCGGGCAGGTCCGCGGATCGGCCTCCCTGGGCAGCATCCTCTACTCCACCGGCTTCGAATACGACCGGACCACCGCCGCCACCGGCCAGGTCGACGATGTCCTGCGAGGCTTCCTCGGGATTTCCACCTTCCGGGCCTACAAGTGGCAGGTCCGAGCCACGCTGGACTACGAGGCGGTGCCCGACTTCCGGATCAGCGGACTGGAGGTGGTGGTGGACCGGCCGATCTCCAACACCTGGTCGCTGCGCTTCGGAGCGACAGAGCGACTGGACGCGCCGAAGGACCTTTCACTGGTCGCCGGCAGCACCACCAAGACCAAGTTCGGCGACCTGGCGTTCACCGGCCAATACGACACCAATCAGAACACCTGGCGGTTCGGCGCCCAGATGAACTTCGGCCTCGGCTACAACCCGCAAGCGCATGGCTACGAGCTGACCCGCTCGGGCCCGGGCGCCGGCGGTTCGGTGATCTTCCACGCCTTCCTGGACGCCAACGGCAACGGCAAGTTCGATCCCGGCGAACGCCCGGTGCAGGGCGTGACCATCGAAGGCGGAGAATACAAGACGACGACCGATGCGCAGGGCAACGCATATATCAGCGGCTTCGGCGCGGGTCCGACCGCGCGCCTGATCGTCAGCATCGGCCAGATCGAGAACCAGTCGGTGAAGACGCCTCCGACCGTCATCGAGTTCGTCCCCCGACCGGGCGGCGTGACCCAGGTGGAATACCCGATGCGCCCGACCGGCGAGGTGATGGTCAACGTCAAGCTGCGGCGGCCGGACCAGCAGCGCGTCGGCCTGTCCGCCACCCGCGTGCGCCTGGTGGACGACAAAGGCCTGGCCTACGAGGGCGTCACCGAGTTCGACGGCTCGGCGAACTTCCAGGACCTGCCTGCGGGGACCTACCACCTGGAGCTCGACAAGGACCAGGCGGCGCGCCTGCGTATGCATCTGCTGGCGCCGGTGACGGTGACGATCAAGCCGGATGGCTCGATCACGCCCGACGCCAACGCCGACGTCGAGTTCGAGCCGCGCGCCGACAGCGACGCGAAACCCCCTGGTTAGTCCCGATACGGCCTTTGCTGGGCTCGGGGGAACGTTGCGGCTAAAGTGAGAATCTTTCGGAGTGGGGCGTACGCGTTCGGCAGTGGTGATGATCAGGCTCTTCGCGCCAGGGTGGATTTGGCGGAGCGCCCAGGCGCTGTCGCTGGCCCTGGCGATCCAGGGGCTGGCTTTCGCCGCCCAGGCGGCCTCCAGCTACACCGTCCAGGTTTCTCCCAACGTCGATCTCGGCGTGGTGACGTCCGCGGCGTCGGGCGACACGGTCTTCCGGGTGGATCCGAGCACCGGCGCGGTGACATCGATCTCCGGCTCGGCGACCCGCTCGTCCAGCGCGTCCACCCACGCCGTCGTGACCATCAGTTGCACGCCCGCCGTGACCGGCGACTGCGCCAAGAACGTCACCGTCGCCCTGGCGTCGGCCGGCGCACCCAGCGGACGCGCGCGCGCGCTGACCCGCATAGCCTTCACCATGGGGACCGCCGTGCTCGCTGGGGGCCCCGGCCCTCCCGGCGGCAGCGCGGCGAGCTTCACCATCGCCCCCATAGGGCCCAATTCCTCGAAGACCTTCTTCGTCGGCGCCGATATGGGCGTGGCCGGCGATGACTCTGGCCTGCCGACCGGCCTCGCCGAGGCGGACTTCAGCGTCAACATGACGGAGGCCACGACGAACGTCACCTCCAGCGCCACGGGACGGTTCCTGGCGACGATCATCCGCTCGATCGCCATCTCAAAGCTCTCGGATCTGGTGTTCGGGCGCGTGGCCACGCCCCCGACCGGATCCGGCACGGTGGTGATCGACCCGAGCACCGGCGCCCGGTCCAGCTCCAACGGCGTGGCGACCTTTGCGAGCCCTGTCCCCAGCCGCGCGGCCTTCAACGTCTCCGGCGAAGGGGGCCAGGCGTTCAGCGTGACCGTGCCCGCCAGCTTCGTGATGTCGGGGCCGCAGAGCATGACGGTGACCACATCAAGCTCAGTCACCGGCACACCCCTGCTGAGCGGAAGCCTGGGCTCGGCAGGCTCGTTCACTTTCGGGGTGGGCGGCTCGGCGCCGATCAGTTCGACCACGCCGAATGGCGACTACAGCGGCAGTTTCACGGTGACGGTCGCCTACAATTGACGCGGCGGAAGCTGGCCGCGACAATCTGTCCGCGCCGATGTAGAAAGCCACCCAACCCGAGGGGAGATCACCATGAAGAAACTGATTGCCGCCGCCGTCGCCGGAAGCTTCGCCGCCGCGGTCCTGGCCACCTCCGCCGCCGCCGAGCTGAAGGTCGGCGACAAGGCCCCCGATTTCTCGGCCCCCGCCTTCCTGGCCGGCCAGCAGTTCAACTACAAGCTGGCCGACGCCCTGAAGAAGGGTCCCGTGGTGGTCTATTTCTTCCCCGCCGCGCACACCCAGGGCTGCAACATCGAGGCCCACCTGTTCTCCGAGGCCATCGATCAGTTCAAGGCCGAGCACGCCACCGTCATCGGGGTGACCGCCGGCAACGTCGAGCAACTCGCCGACTTCTCGAAAGAGACCGAACACTGCGGCGGCAAGTTCCCGGTGGCCTCCGACCCGGGCGCGGTTATCGCCAAGCAATATGACTCGATCCTGGCCAAGAAGCCCGACTGGTCGAGCCGCACCTCCTATGTGATCGCCAAGAACGGGACGATCGCCGACGTCTATTCGGCCATGGACCCCTCCGACCACGTCAACAAGACGCTGGCCGCGGTGAAGGCGCTGAAGAAATAGGACCCCGGTCTGCGCCGCTCAGGTCTTGGGCCGGGGCGGCGCGTTCATCTTGCTGCAGTCGATCTTGCTGCACAGGCGCTGCTGGATGTCGGCGGTCAGTTCTGGCGTGAGCTCCGCCATGGTCGGACCCAGCTTGGACATCAGCACCGGCATCTTCGCCAGCATCGCCTGGCCGCTGGGGCCGTCGTAGAAGTTGACGACGTCCTGCAGCTCCTTCTCCGTGAAGGTCGAGGCGTAGAGCGGGATCATCCGCGCCTGCAGCTTGCGCATCAGGCCTTGCATGGATTCGGTGACCGCCTCGGTGACCGCCTGGGCCTGATCGGCGGTCAGGTTGGGGTTCGCCTTGCGGGCCTGCTCCATCATCATCGGCGTCATCTGACGCATCATGCCATCCATCATCTGGTCCATGTGCATGTCGGTGAACAGCTTGTTGGCCAGTTCAAGGCTGTGCGGGCTGGGCGCCGGGTCCGCGCAAAAGGCCGGCGTGGCGGCGACGATGGCGGTGGCGGCGGCGAGGCAAGCAATGGCGCGGCGGATCGACAGCATGTGGGCTCCCCTTCAGGTCAGCGCCTGCGAAGCTGCTCGCCGCGAGGGCGTCTGACAAGCCGTATGCGCTTGCTTCGTGGGCGTTTTTCCCCTATCAGCCCGCCTCTTCACGGAGAGCGGTCTCTCGCGGAACACCAAAGGGTTCGGGAAACTCCCGGCCGCCGCGCCAGAGATCCATCACGACCCGCGGGCCTTCCGCCGCCGGTCGCGCCGCCCTCCCAGCGGAAGAAGGAACCTATGGCGCTCTACGAGCACGTTGTCATTTCGCGGCAGGATATTTCGCCGCAACAGGCCGAAGCCCTCAACGACACCCTGAAGCATCTGATCGAAGAAGGCGGCGGAAACGTCGCCAAGATCGAGTACTGGGGCCTTCGCAACCTGACCTACCGGATCAAGAAGAATCGCAAGGGTCACTACTCCCTGCTGGCCATCGACGCGCCCGCCGCCGCGGTGCAGGAGATGGAACGCCAGCTGTCCATCAACGAAGACGTACTGCGCTACCTGACCGTGCGCGTCGAAGAGCTGGAGCTGGAGCTCTCCCCGATCCTCGCCCGCCGCGATCGCGACCGCGAACGCCGCGATGACTTCCCGGCCAAGGAAGGAGCCTTCTGATGACCGACGAAACCACCATTGACGAAGCCCCCGCCGCTGGCGGCGCCTCGGGCGGCGCGCGCCGTCCGTTCTTCCGTCGCCGCAAGGTGTGCCCGTTCTCCGGCGCCAACGCGCCGAAGATCGACTACAAGGACGTGAAGCTCCTGCAGCGCTACGTCTCCGAGCGCGGCAAGATCGTGCCCTCGCGCATCACCGCGGTGTCGGCGAAGAAGCAGCGTGAACTCGCCAAGGCGATCAAGCGCGCCCGCTTCCTCGCTCTCCTCCCCTACGTCGTGAAGTAAGGGAGCCAGGCACATGAAAGTCATTCTGCTCGAACGTGTCGAAGGCAAGGGCGCCCTCGGCGATGTGGTCACGGTGAAGGACGGGTACGCCCGCAACTTCCTGCTGCCCCGCGCCAAGGCGCTGCGCGCCAACAACGCGAACATGAAGGTCTTCGAAGGCCAGCGCTCCGAAATTGAGGCGCGCAACGCCAAGGCCAAGGAAGCGGCGGGCCAGTCCGGCGAAAAGCTGGACGGGACCTCCTACATCCTGATCCGCCAGGCGGGCGAAAGCGGCCAGCTCTACGGTTCCGTGGCCGGCCGCGATGTGGCCGACGCGGTGAACGCCGAGGGCGTATCCAAGGTCGACCGTGCGATGGTTGTGCTCGACAAGCCGATCAAGACCCTGGGCATGCACGAGGTGAAGATCCGCTTGCACGCCGAGGTCACCGTCACCGTCACCCTCAACATCGCCCGTTCGCAGGACGAGGCTGAGCGGCAGGCGCGCGGCGAGAACATCATCGACACCCAGTTCGAAGAAGATCGCATCGCCACCGAAGAAGCCCAGGCCGACCTGCTCGAAGGCGGCGCAGGTTCGATCGAAGGCAACTACGTTCAGGACTGATCCGGCGTTCAAGCCGGGCTGAGGGCGAGGCCTGCGGGCCACACCCTCGCCACATCAATGGGGCGCGGAGGACATCTCCGCGCCCTTTTTTGTGCAGTGTGGCCAAAAAGTCATTTGCATCGGCGCGACACACATTAGCTATCCCCGCTCGGCCAGGACGAGTTGAGCCTGCGGCCAACTTTCGGGGATAAAACCATGAAATCTCGCATAATTCTGTTCGCTGCAGTTTCGGCTGTCAGCCTCGCCGCCACGGGTGCGCTGGCGCAGTCAAAGGCCGCCATCACCGCCGCGGCCGCGCCGGCCGCCGCCGCTGGCGGCGACGTCGATGAGCTGGTGGTCACCGGCAGCCGCGCGGCGCCGGTGTCGCGCCTTGAGACCCTGGCGCCGGTCGATGTGGTGACGGCCCAGGCCCTGCAGAAGCGCGGCTCGACGGAGCTGGCGGCCGCGCTGGCCGCCACGGTCCCCTCTCTCGACTTTCCCCGGCCGTCCAACACCGACGGCACCGACTCCGTCCGCCCGCTGACCCTGCGCGGCCAGGACCCCGACGAGACCCTGGTGCTGATCAACGGCGTGCGCGCCCACACCTCGGCCCTGGTGAACCTCAACGGCTCGGTGGGACGCGGCTCGGCCGCCGTCGACCTGAACACCATCCCCGAGATCGCCATCGACCGCATCGAGGTGCTGCGCGATGGCGCCTCGGCCATCTACGGCTCCGACGCCATCGCCGGCGTCATCAACATCGGCCTGCGCGAGGCCGATCATGGCGGCGGCGCGGAGGCGACCTTCGGGGAGTACGTCACCAGCCCGAAGTTCTTCAACGCGGGCGCCCGCAACATTACCGACGGCGCCACCACGACCGTCTCGGGCTGGCAGGGCTTCAAGCTGGGGGCCGACGGCTTTCTGACCGTCTCGGCGGAATACCGCAACCAGGACTCGACCAACCGCAGCGACCTGGACCCGCGGTTCACCCCCAAGGTCATCGACTCTCGCTTCGGAGATGGCTCCGTGCAGGAGCCGACCATCTACTTCAACGCCGGCAAGCCCCTGGGCGACGGCTGGGAGCTGAAGGCCTGGGGCGGCGGTCAGGAACGCCACTCCGAGACCGCGGCCACCTTCCGCGCCGCCAACGACGCCACCCAGAACATCCCGTCGGTCTATCCCAACGGCTATCTGCCGCTGATCAACACCCACTCGAACGACCTCAGCATCGGCGGGGCGCTCAAGGGCGAAATCGACGGCTGGAAGTCAACCTTCAGCATCGACTACGGCTGGAACAATCTGAAGTACGGGGTCGAGGACACCTTGAATCCGTCCCTGGGTCCGACATCTCCGCACTCCTTCTACGCGGGCCAGATGACCTACGATCAGACAGTCGGCAACGCCGACTTCAGCCGTGACTTCGAGATCGGCGCCGCCGGGCCGCTGAACGTGGCCTTTGGCCTGGAGGCGCGCGATGAGCAGTTCAAGATCGGCGCCGGTGATCCGGGTTCCTATGAGCGCGGCACCGTCGATCCGCAGCTGGCGCTGGGTTCGCGCGGCTTCTCCGGCTTCACCCCGGACAATGTCGTCGACAAGAGCCGGACCAACGTTGGCGCCTACGTCGCCCTGGAAGACAAGCTGACCAGCTGGTTCACGGGTTCGGCCGCGATCCGCCAGGAGCATTACTCCGACTTTGGCGACGCCACCTCCGGCAAGCTCGCCGGGCGCATCGACGTGACTCCGGAATTCGCCTTCCGCGGCAGCGCCGAGAGCGGCTTCCGCGCGCCCAGCCTGCAGCAGGAGTACTTCACCTCGACCTCGATCCTGTTCATCAACGGGATCCCGTATGACACCGGGACCTTCCCGGCGACCAGCGCGACCGGCAAGGCGCTGGGCGGCCAGCCGCTTGAGCCCGAGAAGTCGAAGAACTACTCCCTGGGTCTGGTCTACCACCACGACCACCTGGAAGTGTCGGTGGACGCCTATCAGATCGACATCAACAACAAGATCGTTCTGTCGGAGACCCTCACCGGCAGTGCGACAGGGGCGGCGGGCAGCGACGCGCTCGCCATCTTCAACCTCCTGCAGCCCTTCGGCGCCTCGGCGGCCCGCATCTTCACGAACGGGGTCGATACGCGCACACAAGGGATCGACTATTCGGTCAGCTACCGTCTGCCGACCGACAATCTGGGCGACTTCAGCTTCCTCGCCTCGGCGAACACCAACGACATCAAGATCACCAAGACGCCGGTGACACCCGCGCAGCTCCTCCCGGTCCCGATGTCGCTCTTCGCCCGTCAGAACATGATCCGCTACGAAGACGGGACGCCGCCCTACAAGGTCACGCTGCAGACTGATTGGTCCAAAGGTCCCTGGGGCGGAACGCTGCGCTCGACCTTCTACGGCGACGTGATCTCCCCCGGCACCGCCCTCGACGGCAGCCAGGACGTCCATACCGGCCAGCGCAGTCTCTGGGACCTGGAAGGCCGCTACACCCTGCCCCGCGACGTCACGCTGGCGTTGGGCGCCGACAATCTGTTCGACGTCTATCCGCGGCAGATCACGCCCTCGCTGAACACCACGGGCGCGGCGCCCTTCACTTCGTTCTCGCCGTTTGGGTTCAACGGCCGGTTCGTCTACGGGCGCATCAGCGTCCAATGGTGAGTTGAACTGACGCGCTGGCGTCAGGCTCGAGACGGATCAGGCGGGCTGGTATTCCAGCCCGCCTTTTTCGTGGGCCTGGCACGGCAAAGCTGTCCACAGGGTTCAATCTATTGTGTGGACGAGCCGCGATGTCGCAGTGATTGGCGGCGCGGCGTTAGGCTATCGGTAAGCCATGGCCCTCGTCCCCGCCCTCGACCTGCGCACCGTGCCCAACGATCCGCCCATCGCTCACGCCCCGGCCAATGTGGAGGCCGAGCAGGCCCTGCTGGGCGCCCTGCTCTACGACAACGCCGCCTTCGAGCGAATCGGCGATTCACTGCAGGCGCGGCACTTCTTCGAGCCGTTCCACCAGCGACTGTTCGCCGCCATCGAGAGCCATATCCGCAAAGGCCAGCTCGCCGAACCGATCCTGATGGCCGAGCAGTTCGCCCGCGACGTAGGCTTCGAGGAGCTGGGCGGCGTCCGCTATCTGGCCGACCTCGTCGACCGCGCCCCGCCGGCGGCCAACGCCCCAGACTATGCGCGGGCGATCTACGACCTGGCGCTGCGCCGCGACCTGATCCGCATCGGCGGCGACATCGCCGCCGTCGCAGCCCAGGGCGACGCTGAGCTCTCAGCCCGCGATCAGATCGAGGCCGCCGAGCAGCAGCTCTACAGCCTTGCCGAGACCGGCAGCATTTCCCAGGGCTTTGTGACCTTCGCCGACGCCCTGCATGGCGCTGTGACCATGGCCGCCGAAGCCCATAGCCGCGACGGGGGCCTGGCGGGCCTCTCGACGGGCCTGATCGACCTCGACTCGAAGATCGGCGGCCTGCACCCCTCCGACCTGGTGATCATCGCCGCGCGCCCGTCGATGGGAAAGTCGTCGCTGGCCTGCAACATCGCCTTCGACGTGGCCCGCAACTACGCCTGGGAGCCTCAGCCGGACGGCTCGAAGAAGACCGTGCGTGGCGGGGTAGTGGCCTTCTTCTCGCTGGAAATGGCCGCCGAGCAGCTGGCCATGCGCCTGCTGGCGGAAGCTTCCGGCGTCTCCGGCGACCGCCTGCGCAAGGGTGAGATTGACGCCTCGGAGTTCGGCCGCGTGCGCGACGCCGCGCTCGAGATCCAGGAGGCGCCGCTCTACATCGACGCCACCGGCGGCATCTCAATGGCCAAGCTCGCCGCCCGGGCGCGGCGGCTGAAACGGATGGTCGGGCTCGACCTTCTGATCGTCGACTACCTGCAGCTGATCACCGGCGGAGACGGCATGGGCCGCAACGACAACCGTGTGCAGGAAGTCTCGATGATCACCCAGAGCCTCAAGTCTCTGGCCAAGGAGCTTTCGATCCCGGTGATCGCGCTGGCCCAGCTCTCCCGCCAGGTCGAGAACCGCGAGGACAAGAAGCCGCAGCTCTCCGACCTGCGCGAATCCGGCTCCATCGAACAGGACGCCGACATGGTAATGTTCATCTACCGCGAGGCCTATTACCTGAGCCGCCTGGAGCCGCGCGAAGGCACCGAAGAGCACTTCAAGTGGCAGGAGAACATGGATCAGGTCCGTGGCCAGGCCGACATCATCATCGGCAAGCAGCGCCACGGCCCGATCGGCAACGTGAAGCTCTCCTACAACGAAGACCTGACCAAGTTCGGCAACCTGGCGCGCGACCACAGCCGCTACGACGCCCACTAGCTGGCGATGGCTGACACAGCCGCCGCGCGGCTGACCATCGACCTGGACGCCCTGGCGCATAACCATGCCGTGTTGTGCGCGCAGGTGAATGGCGCGGAGGTTGCGCCGGTCCTGAAGTCCGACGCCTACGGCCTGGGCGCAGGGCCAGTGGGCCGCCGGCTGTGGGCCGAGGGCGCGCGCCGTTTCTTCGTCGCACGAGCGTCCGAGGGGGAGGCCCTGCGCGCGGCGCTGACGCCGGACCGTCCGGCGACGATCTATGTGCTCGACGGGATGACCGAGGGATCGGCGGCCCGCCTGGCCGCCGCTGGCCTGACGCCGGTGCTCTGCAGCCTGTCGCAGATCGCGCTCGCGACAGCCCAGGCCACCCGGGACGGACGCTCGCTTCCCGTCGCGCTGAACATCGACACCGGCATGAGCCGCCAGGGCCTCACCGCCGAGGAGACCCGCGCCGTCGTCCAGTCGCTGGATCGCCTGCGCGGGTTGGAGGTGAACTTGGTGATGAGCCACCTGGGCTCGGCCGCGGAGCCTGATAATCCCCGCAACGCCAGACAGTTGTCGAGCTTTCTTGACGCCAAGGCTCATTTCCCGCGGGCCCGGGCGAGCCTGTCGGCTTCGGCGGGTATCTTCCTCGGCGCCGACTACCGCTTCGATCTCGTGCGCCCGGGCATCAGCCTGTTCGGCGGCGGGGCCCTGGAACGGCCCGATGCGCGCCTGCGCGCCGTCGCCGCCCTCACCGCCCCGATCCTCGACGTTCGGAACCTGCGACCGGGCGACGTGGTCGGCTACGGCGACAGCGTGCGGATCGAAACGCCCACGCGTGTCGCTGTGGTCGCCGCCGGCTATACCGACGGCGTCATCCGCGCCGCCCGGGGCGCGGCCCACGCCTGGTTCGCCGGCGCGCCGCGGCGCATCCTGATCATCAACATGGACATCCTGGTGATCGAACTGGGCGACACTTGTGCGGAAATGGGCGATCCGGTCGAACTGCTGGGCTCCAACAGCTTGCTCGACGATCTGGCCGCCGCGGGCGGCACCGTGGCGCACGAGATCCTGGTGCGCCTCAGCCGCCGCGCCGAACGGGTCTACGTGGGCGAGGCCTAGTCGATGTGGATCGGCCCGCCATAGCCGATCACCCGGCTGGTCACCGAGCCGATGACGATCGCCATGATCACCGCCATCAGCACCGTCAGGCCGAAGTAGTTCAAGGTGAGCGCCGGGTCGGAGCGCATCAGCTTCGGCAGGCCGAGATACAGCAGATAGAGGCTGTAGAGCGCGCCCAGCAGGGCGAAGAGGCCCCCGACGGTGGGCAGCAGCATGAAGACGCCCGCGATCCAGGACGCCGTCCCTGCATAGGCCGCGACCTTGAACGCCTGGATGCGGCTCCGCTCGCCCCCGAACTGCGGGGCGAACTGGTCGATCAGTACGGCCAGGAGATAGACCGCGATCAGCGTCAGGGCGTAGCTGGCGATGGCGTCGCCGAGGATCGAGACGACGCCCGGCGGACCCATGTGGATGCCGAACAGCTCGACGCCATGGAATGAGAACAGGCCGATGGCGTGACCCACCGCGGGGATCGCGGCCAGGGGCAGCACCCAGGTCCGGTAGAGCCCCTCGATGGTCGCGTCCTCGGCGTCGATGACGTCCCAGGTCTCCTGCGGGTGCAGCAGCAGGTTGAGGATGCGCCCGATCAGGCTGTCCGTCGGCGCCTTCGGTCCCACGTCGCTCATTGCAACCCTCTCCCTGCCTGCCCATCTGCAGCCTAGCCCAACGGCGCGCGGCGGCAACGCCTGAGAAATGTGCGCAGGCGGACGGCGGCGACAGGTCGGCTAGACTGAACGCCAAATCGAATCAGGAGCTTCCAAGGTCCATGGCCCGCGACGGCGCCGTCTATGCCTGTCAGTCCTGTGGGGCCGTCCAGACCAAGTGGGCCGGCCAATGCCCGGCGTGCGCCGGGTGGAACACCCTGGTCGAGGAACTGCAGGCCCGGCCACCCGGCGCCATGGCTCCGTCGAAAACCAGCAAAATGCGCGGACTGGCCTTCGAAGGGTTGGCCGACCAGACCCCCGCGCCGCCGCGGATCGCCACCGGCGTCGATGAGTTCGACCGGGTCTGCGGCGGCGGCGTCGTGCCGGGCTCGGCGATAC
This sequence comes from Phenylobacterium sp., assembly GCF_004799395.1. Classification (GTDB taxonomy): domain Bacteria; phylum Pseudomonadota; class Alphaproteobacteria; order Caulobacterales; family Caulobacteraceae; genus Phenylobacterium. The sequence continues at coordinate 2,383 of NZ_SSMZ01000100.1, read as the reverse complement.
TGCTGGGCGGCGACCCCGGAGTCGGCAAGTCCACCCTCCTGTTGCAGGTCGCCGCCCAGGCGGCCCTGCGCGGCGCCCGCTGCGCCTACATCTCCGGCGAGGAGGCCGTGGAGCAGGTGCGCGCGCGGGCCCAGCGGATGGGCCTTGGCGACGCGCCGGTGAAGCTGGCGGCCGAGACCGCGCTGCGCGCCATCTCCGACGGCCTGAAGCGCGAAGCCTTCGACCTGGTGGTGATCGACTCGATCCAGACGCTATGGAGCGACGCCCACGAAGCCGGGCCCGGCTCCGTCACCCAGGTCCGCGCCGCCGCCGGCGAACTCGTGCGCCTGGCCAAGAGCCGTGGGGTCGCCATTGTCCTGGTGGGCCACGTCACCAAGGAGGGGACTATCGCCGGGCCCCGGGTGATCGAGCACATGGTCGATGCGGTGCTCTCCTTCGAGGGCGAGCGCGGCTATCCGTTCCGCATCCTGCGCGGCGCCAAGAACCGCTTCGGCGCCACCGATGAAATCGGCGTCTTCGAGATGGGCGACGCCGGCCTGGCCGAGGTGAAGAACCCCTCGGCGCTGTTCCTCAACACCTCGGGTGAGCGAGCGGCCGGCGCGGCGGTGTTCGCCGGCATCGAGGGCTCGCGACCGGTGCTGGTGGAATTCCAGGCCCTGGTGGCGCCCAGCGCCTATGGGACACCTCGCCGCGCGGTCGTGGGCTGGGATTCCGGGCGGCTGGCCATGGTGCTGGCGGTTCTGGAGGCGCGCTGCGGTCTCAGCCTCGGCGACCGCGACGTCTACCTGAACGTCGCCGGCGGCCTGCGCATCACCGAGCCGGCAGCCGACCTGGCGGCGGCGGCGGCGCTGGCCTCCTCGGCCCTCGACCAGGCCCTGCCCCAGGACTGCGTGGTGTTCGGCGAGATCAGCCTGTCGGGCGAGGTCCGTTCGGTCAGCCGCATGGAAAGCCGTCTGAAGGAGGCCGCCAAGCTGGGCTTCCGACGCGCGCTGGGTCCGGCCGAGATGGACGGGGCCGGCGCGATGGCCACCACCGGCGCCGCGCGCCTGACCGACGTCGTCCGCCGCATCGGAGACGCGTCGTGGGACTAGGCTTCACCCAGTTCGACGTCATCGTCCTGGTGCTGCTGGCGATCTCGGCGGCGATCGGCTTCGCGCGCGGCGCCATGCTCGAGATCGTCTCGCTGTTCGCCCTGGCGGCCGCGGCCGCCGTGGCGGTGTTCGGCCTGCATGAGACCGCCCCATTCGCCCGGCGGCTCATCCACCCGGACTGGCTGGGCACGACCGCGGCCCTCGTGGGCGTGTTCGTGATCGTCTACCTGCTGATCCGGATGGTCGGCGCCATCATTGTGCGCCATCTCCAGGAAGCCGAGTTCATGGGCGTTCTGGACCGCAGCCTGGGCCTGGCGCTCGGCCTTGGGCGCGGCCTCCTCGTGCTGGGCGCGCTCAACCTGATGTTCAACGCCGCCACGCCCAAGGACCTGCAGCCGCACTGGATCGTGGGCTCGACCACCTGGCCGCTGGCGCAGAACATGGGGCGCCTCCTTACCGCCATGGCGCCCAGGGGCATGGACATCGCCGGACGGCTGAAACCGGCCTTCGACAAGGCCTGGCATACCGCCAAACACAACGCCGTTGATGACAGATTGAAGTCAGAAGGCTACGACGCGCGGCAGCGCAGCGAGATCGAAGACTTGGTGGAGAAATCCCGATGAACTCGGACGAGCGATGGTCGCCACCCTACAGGGACCCGCTCGATGACTCGCCGCGTCTCGAATGCGGCGTGTTCGGCGTCTTTGACACCCACGAGGCGGCCGGTCTGACGGCGGTTGGCCTGCACGCCCTGCAGCACCGCGGCCAGGAGGCCTGCGGCATCGCCTGTTTCGACGGCCAGCGGTTCCACACCGAGCGGCATATGGGCCATGTGGGCGAAGCGTTTGGCGGCGCGGACCTGACCGAACGCCTCCCTGGCCGCTTCGCCATCGGCCACACCCGCTATTCCACGGCCGGCGGCTCGGTGATCCGCAACGTCCAGCCGATGTTCGCCGACATGGAAGCCGGCGGCGTGGCCCTGGCCCACAACGGCAACCTGACCAACTTCCTGACGCTCCGCGAACAGCTGGTGGCCAATGGTGTGATCTTCCAATCCACCTCGGACTCGGAGGTGATACTCCACCTGATCGCGCGGTCGCGGAAAGCCCGCTTCGTCGACCGTTTCATCGATGCCCTGTCGCAGATCGAGGGCGGCTACGCCCTGGTGGCGCTCACCAACAAGAAGCTGATCGGGGTGCGCGACCCCTTGGGCATCCGGCCGCTGGTGCTGGGGGACCTGGATGGCAAAGCGATCCTCGCCTCCGAGACCTGCGCACTGGACATCATCGGCG
>NZ_SSMZ01000010.1 GCF_004799395.1 Phenylobacterium sp. | reverse complement strand
AAGGACCGGGTCTACAACACCGCCACGGTCTCCTTCTCTGACAAGATCACCGAGCTCTACGGCAAGCCCGGCGCGCCGCAGCGGGGTAATATCCGCTCCTACCTGGAGGCCTATGATCCGGTCGCCCAGAAGGAAGTCTGGCGCGCGCCGGACAAGGACTATGGCCCGCATGGCGTCATGGCCACCGCCAGCGACTTGGTGTTCTCCGGCGACTGGAGCGGCAATTTCAACGCCTATGACGCCAGGACCGGCGCCAAGCTGTGGTCAGCGCCGACCCAGGCCGACGTGGTGGCGGCGCCCTCGACCTACACGATTGGCGGCGAGCAATACGTCGCGCTTTTGGTCGGCGCGCGCGGCCTGCCGGCCGGCCAGGCGCGGACCAATCCGCTCAGCGCCAACAACTCGCGCCTGCTGGTCTACAAGCTGAACGCCAGCGTCGCCCTGCCCTCGACCCCGGTCGCCGGCGCCGTGCCGGGCAAGGTGCTCGACCCGCCGCTGCTCACCGGCACCAACGAGCAGGTGATCGACGGCGAGGGCGCCTATGGCCGGTTCTGCGCCGGCTGCCATGGTGCGGGCGGGGTGGCCGACAAGTCGATCCCCGACCTGCGCTATTCGCCGGCGCTGCAGAAGCTGACCAACTGGAACTCCATCGTCCTGGACGGCGCGCGCGCCGACAAGGGCATGGTCTCGTTCAAGAAGGTGCTGGCCGAAGGTCAAGCGGAGGCGATCTACCACTACATCGTCAGCCAAGCGAACAAGGCCAAGGCGGCCCAACAGGCCTCGGCGAAGAAGTAGACGCCGGCGGGACCGGGCGGCGGCGAAAGCCGTCCGGTCCGCGTGAAGCGCATTCCATCCTTGGGCCGGTTGGGCCAGGATTGCATCGACCCATCTGCAGGGCCAAGGCCACCCATGACGCCCGAAGAGTTCGAGTGCCCCGACTGCGGCGATCCCGCCGCGATCCTCAGCCCCGGCGTCGGTGGCGAGTTGCTGGCCAGCTGCCAGGGCTGCGGGCGCGCCCACGGCAAATGGGCTGAGCTGCAAGCCGCCCGCGAGGCCGCGCCCAAGCCCGCGAAACGCCCCTTCTTCGCCTGGCGTCTGCGCGGCGCCCGCTAGGTCGGCAGCCGCTCAGTCGGCGGGTTTCGGCGGCGGCTTCACGGCCGGGGCCTCTGCGGGCTTGTCTCCTGCCTTCGGCGGCGGCGGGGGCTCGCCCGCGTCGAGGTGGTCCCAGTTGAGGATGGCGTTGAAGCCCAGGAAGTAGGAGCCCTGCGTCTGCCAGCGCCAGTAGGGGCGCAGGCCGAACAGCACCATGTGGCCTTTGCCGTCCGGCACGTCGACGATCAGCGCCTTGCGGGTCAGCGCCTGACCGCCTTCCAGCATGCCGGAGAGCAGGATCGAATCCGCCTGGGCTGGGAAGGCCATGACCGTGCGCGGGTGCTGCGTGGGCTCCGCGCCGCCCTGGCGTGAGGCCGGCGGGACGGTCTCGACGGGGGCGGCGGGTTCGGCGTCGCGTTTCGCGGGCTGGTCCGGCGTCGGGTAGGGCGAGATGTGGGCCGGGACCGCGTTGGGGGTAATGTTCTGGGCGATGCGCGCGCCAGCGCCGCCGCCCTGACCGCCGCCGCCGAAGCCGCCCTGCGCCGGCGTGGCGATGGTGATCACCGGCGTGTCGGCGAAGTAGATCGGCAGCTCCTTGCCCACGTAGCCGTAGGCAATCGGGCTGGCCTGGTCGGTGAACACGCCGCGCATCAGCGCGCCCTTGGTGTAGAGTTCCGGCGGGACGGCGGTGGTGACGCCCGCGGCGATCCCGTAGTTGGCCAGCATGTCGACGGTGGACCCGTCGCCGATCAGCGTCCCGCCGGCCTTCACGAATTTCTGCAGCTCGGCCAGGCCATCGGCGCCCAGGCCGCCGCGGATGTCGTCGGCTGAATCCAGTACGCCGAGGTTCGGGGTCAGCTCAGACTTCTTGTAGGGGATCGGCACGTCGCCGTTCATCGCCACGCCGACCACCTGGTCGCGGGCGCTGGAACCGACCGTCGGGTAGATGATGACGTCGAACTTTTTCCTGAGGTCGCCCTGCCGAGCCTTGGTGTCGGCGATGTAGGTGTAGGGCACGCCGTAGTGATCCAGCGCGGCGCGCCACCAGCCCTCGTCCTGCGTGCGCAACCATGAGTGCAGGTAGCCGATACGCGGTAGGGTCAGGGCGTGTGCCTTCACGTCCGGAACGGTCGAGACCGCCTCGCCCGTCAGGCCCAGGTCGGCGATAGCCTTCTCGACCGCAGCGCGGGGCGCATTGGGGATGATGAAGGTCCCGGCGGCGTAGGACTTGCCGCCGACTTCGAAGGCCTTCTCGGCGGCCAGCATCTTCACGTCCTTCAATCGGAAGCGGAAGGTGACCAGCTCGTTGTCGCCGGTGTGGTTCACGAGGATCGTCGAACCCGCGCCGGAAATGGCGCCTTTGGGCGCCACGTCGGCGGTGACGAGCGTCATGGGCTGCTTCAGGACCGCCGGATCCTTGACCGTCTTCAGCGTGACGTTGCGCATGTACTGCATCGTCCAGCCGGTGTCGTCGTAGGGCCTGGGATTGGCCGCGGGGTAGTTCTGGACGCTGAAATAGAGGTCGGCCAGCGTGCGGTAGGGCTGGTCGGCACGGATCACATAGTCGCCCGCCGCCACCTTCACGGCGCCGGCGGTGAAGGCGCTGTCGGCCGTCGAGACCTCCAGGCCCTGGCGGCGGACGTCGTTTATCATGTCGACGACGTTGAGCTTCGCGGTCTGGTCAGCGGGGATGACCCAGGCGTTGACCGCGCCGGTCTTGCCCCCGTCCACGGCGTGCTGGTTCTTCACCCAGTAGTTCTCCAGGTACATCTCCCGGTCCTTCGCCACCCGGTCGAGGGCGAAGAGCAGGGCCGATTCCTGGATGTTGGTGTTGTTGCGCGGACCCCAGTCCACCGAGGGCAGGGCCGGGTTCGGCCGGTACCACTCGCGGCTGGTCACCGTGGCCGGAAGCTTCAGGTCCTTCTGGATGTCGGGGCCGTAGCTCTGCACCTCGTAGAAGCGGCCGAGCGAGTTGTGGGCGTTGGCGATCCAGAACAGGTAGTTGGGCACCCAGCCGTCGTAATAGCCATACGTCCAGACGCCGGGGACGCGGCGCTTGGCCATCTCGGTGATCTCGGTCTCGCCCAAGAGCCACCACTCGTCGGTCTGCACCGGATCGAGGGACGGGTTGTACGGGCCGGTCCCGGTCGAGACGTAGAGGTAGGACTGCGCCTCGTGCAGGTCGTGCAGCACAGTGGGATGCCACTCGAGGACGCCTGCGGTGATGTTCTGGGTCAGCTTCAGGTACTGGCCCATGCCGTCGCGGTTGTTGTCGTGGGCGACGTACTTGCCCCAGTAGACCAACGGCGGCTTCGGCTTGCCGGTCTTCTTGCCGTAGTAATAGGTGTCGACGATCTTCTCGCGGCCATCGACCTCGACCACCGGGGTGATGAAGGTGATGACATTGTTGCGGATGTTCTGGACCAGCGGCGTCTCCTCGATCGCCAGGCGGTAGGCCAGTTCGATCAGCATCTCCGGCCCGCCGGTCTCCGGCGAATGGATGCCGCTGGTGATCCAGTAGATCGGCTTGGCTGAGTGGATCGCGGCCTTGGCCTGCTCCGGCGCGGTCTTGCGCGGATCGCCCAGCGCGGCCAACGCGGCCTTGTACTTGTCGAGGTCCTTCAGCGTCGCCTCGTCAGCGATGGCGATGACCACCTGATCGCGGCCTTCCTCGGTGGTTCCCAGCTTCCAGAACTTCACACGCGGCGAGGTCCTGGCCAGCTCCTGGTAGTAGCGCTCGATGTCCTTGGCGTAGGTCAGCTCGCCGGGCGTGCCGGGGATGCGGCCGAAGAACTTCAGCGGCGAGG
>NZ_SSMZ01000001.1 GCF_004799395.1 Phenylobacterium sp. | reverse complement strand
TGAAGCCCGGGTGCTTCGGATCATCGACGCCGATCATCTCGAATTCCAGGTTGGCGGCCAGGTCACCGATGGCCATCGGCGGATGGGCCAGGAAGGCCTGTGCGGCCAGTCCGCCCTCCTCCTCGCAGCCGAACAGGGCGAAATAGGCGGTGCGCCGATGCTTGGCGCCGGAGCCCAGGATGCGGGCGAACTCCAGCACAGCCGCCGTGCCCGAGGCGTCGTCATTGGCCCCGTGGAAGATCACGCCATTGCGGACGCCCAGATGGTCGTAGTGGGCGCTGAGCAGGATGGCGTGGCGGTCGGCGTCCGGGGCCGTTCCGTGCAGGACGCCGATCACGGCATAGGTGGTCCGCTCGCGCGGCGGTCCCTGTGGGGCCTCCAGGCGCGCATCTCCCGGCTCCAGCTTGCGCAGGGCGGCCATGGCGTCGGCCTTGGCGAAGATCGTGACGCCCATGCTGCGCCCGGCGCGGCGCTCGACTCCGGCGATCTGTGTGCGCCCCGGCGGCCGGGTCGACAGGTCATCCCAGTGGGCGAGGATCTCATCGCTGGCCGGCGTGATGACAGCGGTCGCGCCGGCGCGCAGCAGGCCCTGAACGCCCGGAGGGTCGTAGATCGGGCTGTCGAAGATGACGATCTTGCCGGTCACCGCCTCGGGCGCGGCACGGGCGTCGGTCAGCCGGATGAAGGGCGCCTGCAGGGACGGCGGCGGCTGCATGGCGGCCATGTCGCGGCCCTGCAGCAGTTCCACATGCTGGCCGCCGGCGGTGAGGCTGAGGGTCGGCGGCGCCGCGGCGGTGGGCGTCGTGAGTTGAACCGGCTGCAGATAGCCGTCCATCCCCGCGCCGGCGGCGACGCCATAGCGCTTCAGGGTCTCGGCGACGAAGCGCGCCGCGACGTGTTCGTCCTCAGTCCCGCAGCCGCGCCCGCGAAGCGCATCGCCCGCCAAGCGGTCCATGTTGGCCTTCACGCATTGGGCGCAAACCACCGGCTTGGCGGCTTCCAGCGGAAGCGGCGTCGCTGCAAAGGCGGCCGCCGCCAGGGCGCCCGCAAGAAGGACTTGAAACCGCACCGTCTCTCCAGATCAGTCCGCGAGCGACGGCGTCGCCCCATGCCGCCGGCAAGGTGGCATGGGGCGGGCTGTTACGGCTAGTGCTTGGTGCGCCAGGCCGCCTTGGCGGCGTCCTTGGTGAGGTTCAGGCGCAGGGTGTCGTCGTCGACCATCTCGACCCAGGTGATCGGGATCATGTGGTGTTTGAGGCCCGCGGAAAGATCGAGCTTGGTCAGCTCGATCTCGTCGCCCATCACCTTGTCGACCCGGCCGACGTGTCCGCCGTCGGAGCCCACGACGTCCATGTGTTCGCGGATCTGGGAAGTTTGAATCATATCGTGTCTCCTGAAGCGGGTTGAGGCTTGGGAAACCCGAAAGACCGTGGGAAGTTTCGCCGATGGTCGAGCCGATCAATCTCAACAAGGTCCGTAAGGCGCGCGCCAAGGCGGACGCCAAGGCCAAGGCGGGCCAGAACCGCGGCCTGTTCGGCCTGCCCAAGCCCACCAAATTCGCCGCGCAGCTGGAGGCCGAGCGGAAACGCCGCGAGCTCGAGGCGAAGAAGCGCGAGGACTAACGAGGAGGGTCCGACAGCCGCCCTTCATACCGACGAATAGGCCGGCTTCGAAAAGGGACAATATTCCGCTTCGGCTTCCGTGACGGGCAGCCTTGAGTCGGTTTTGCAATGTCAGGCTGCGGCCGATTTGAACCCCGTGGCTGCCGCCACAGCACGGGCCAGCATGGTCGGATCAGGTACATCTTGGTTGTCCTGACGGGGGGTGTAAGGCGCCTCCAGTCTTGCAGCCTCGTCGTCCGCCAGGGTGATCGAGAGCGCCGCGATCGCGTCGTCGGGTGCTTGGTTCTGAGCGCGCCCAGGATTGGCGCGGCGACGACGGGGTGGCGATACGCCTCGGCTGACAGAGAGCAAAGATCGTGAGGCGCGCATCGCAGCGCAGCCGGCGCCGGACCTGACCGATCCCGACAACCCAGAGCTTACCGCGGCGGACTTTGCGCGGATGAAGCCGGCGAGTGAATTGGCGCCGGAAATCCTGGCGTATTTTCCGAAGACGCGGGGTAGAGGCAGGCCGCCGGTGGCGGCGCCGAAGGAGCACGTCTCGCTTAGGATCGCGCCGGATGTGCTGCGGTTCTATCGCGCCAAGGGCAAGGGTTGGCAGGCGGAAATCGAAGCGGCCCTGCGGCTGGCGATGTCGATGGAGGCGGACGCGAAGCAAAGCGCTCCAGATGCACGCTCTTAAGCTCGCATCGGGATGCCAGCAGCTTTTGCCCACAAGCCGGCAACCACCAGCTCGCCACCCGCCCTTCACCTCAGTGACGCCATGGGGGAGCATCTTCCTTGCGGGCCCAGTGCAACGTGTCATCCAATTGCTCGGGCCTGCCCTCGAGTTCTCGCCGATCGTAGGCGCGCAGCTCACCTCCACCGTCGCTGATCAGATGGGCTTGGCGGTCGATGATGCCGCCGAGCATCTTCTCGGCAGGCTTCATGTCGTGGTCGGTCAGAGCGCCATCCGAAGCGGCACGGTCCAAGCGCTCCTGCAGCCAGGACTCCCGGCGCTCCAGGGTCTACCCGAGCCGCGCTGCGCCGCCGCCGCCGGACTATGGTCGCGGCGGCTTCCCGTCTGACTTTGGAGTCTTCGGCCTAAGCGGTCTTGGGCAGCGACCGGTCTCGGGCCTCTAGGGGGATGGAATCGTAGACGCTCGGCGGCGTGATCCCCAGGCGGCGACGTGCGGCCTCCAGCGGCTCGGCCATCAGCGCCTCGTAGTCTTCGCCCAGCAGCCAGTTGGCGGCCTTGCCGCGCCGATAGCCCTGCCAGATCGCCTTCACGTAAGGATAGGTCTTCGATTTGCGGGCGCGCGACGCCGCGCCAAGCCCGATCACCGCCCAGCCAAGCCCTTTGGTCTGGGCGTAGGAAAAGGCCACCAGGCAGGACTCGCCCAGGCCATCGCGGTGGTAGCCCGACAGGATGTGCCAGATGTCGTGCACGTCGCGGGTGCGCCGGCCCATCCAGGCATAGGGATGCTGCTCGTCCACCTGGCTCGCGCCCTGGCGGCTGATCTCGGCCA